>SICT01000008.1 GCA_009691315.1 Candidatus Uhrbacteria bacterium
ATTTGAATAGTCGCACTCATCGGAATACTGGGAGCCGGTTCAGGGGCTGGAACAGGGTTCGGTGTTGGAGCCGGTGCAGGGGTAGGCGTTGGTTTTGGATTTGGTGTTGGAACAGGTGTTGGGACCGTATCTGTTGGTTTATTGACAGGTGCCTGATCTGATGCTGGAGCTGGTGTCGGAGCTATCACGACAGACTGTGTGACAGCACCTCCGTCGGATGGAGGTCCCGATACTCCTGGAGCCTGGCCTCCTGCACATCCCGCACCTAATAAAGCGACCATAAACACCGGAATAAAAAACGTGTAAGACATAGATAGAGGAAATGAATAAAATAAATTATTTAGGTTGATCTAAAATGATTTTCTTCAGACCCTGCCACCAATCCGTTGATTGCATATTCAGGATATCACCCAACAGCTTTTTTGCCGAGTCTGTTTTGACGGCTCGCGAGGTGTTGGTGATCCAATCCTGGGCCATGGTAAATCCCTGTTCCATAAATTCTTTAGCTGTCGCCGCCTGTTCCACGTAATCGGCATCCTTTGCGATGATCCCAGCCTGGGTATTCTTTTCCTCCACTTGGTTCCATAAAGAAAAAATCTCTTTACCTATATCTTCCAAGGGTGCGAGTTGATCTTGAACCGCATGCATCTCATCTGCTTCGACATACCGTGCAGCAACTTTATGCAAATCACCAATACGACATTCACCGATATCATGGAACACAAGCATCGTCGCAACTTCTGCCGGATTGGCATAGCCTTCCATCTTGGCCAGCACAAAACCAATTTGTGCCGCACGTAAAGAATGTTCTGCCACGCTTTCGGGATTTGGAACGCCAATAAGACGAATACCCTCATGCTTGATCCGCCGCAACTGTCCCAACTCAAAAATAAATTTCCAAATGGTTGAAGTCTCCATACTCTATTGATAAAGATAATCTCGCGTCATGGGCAAGTCATTGCGAATTCCTTTTGTAAACTGGATCTGCCATAAGTCCAAATCTCCATAACGAAATCCTGCAGACGATCCAGCCAGATACAAGCGCCACATGCGAACAAATGATTCGCCGTATAGGGCATGCACTTTGTCTACATTCTTTTCAAATGCTTCCAACCAACGATCAAGCGTCAGTGCATAATGCAAACGCAAATTTTCAATGTCCGTAATGCGAAATGCAAATTTCTTCATCGACGTCGTGACTTCGCCAATCGCCGGCAAATACGCGCCGGGAAAAATGTATTTCTGAATCCATGGATCAACCATGGCTCCACGCATTTTGCCAATGGTATGCAAAAGCGCGATCGCACCAGGTTTCATGAGCTGATTCGTCGCATCAAAATATTCCTGCTGATGATCCAACCCCACATGTTCAAACATCCCGATCGACGCAACCTTATCAAAAGTCATCCCTCGACGAATCAGTTCTCGATAATCAATGAGCTCAATCATGACTTTCCCTTCCAGCCCTTCCTCTTTGACCTGTTTCGTCGCATACGCCAGTTGATCTTTGGATAACGTGATGCCGTGTGCCGTCACTCCATATGTTTTCGCCGCATGCATGACGAGTCCTCCCCAGCCACACCCAATATCCAGCATGGTCTCTCCTGGCTTTAAAAATAATTTTTTGCAAATATAATCAAGCTTGTCCGACTGAGCAACGTCAATCGATTCGTGCGCATTTTTAAAATACGCGCATGAGTACACCATCTCTTCGCCCAACCACAACGCGTAAAAATCCTGACCCACATCATAGTGATGTTGAATGTTCTTGGCAGCTTGGCCAAGTTTATTATTCTGTTTGAGATTCATCAGTCCGCGCGTAAGTTTGGCACCGAATGATAATGCACTCTCTTTGATATCTGTCCCGTGAAATAATTCAACGGCATCTATCATCGATCCCTCGATATCAATATCTCCCCGCATATATGCCTCACCAAATCCCATAGAAATATTTTTTACGAGCTCTGGAATGACCGATGCTTTTTTAAGCGTCACGGTGAAGCGTGGATTCGGTCCGTAGGTTTTGCTCGTTCCATCCCAAAAACGAATAATCAAACCGGTTGAAAAATCTGTGGTACTTAACCAGCGATCCAAAGCTTGTTTGTACATAAAAGAAGAGTAAAATTTGATTCATCAAAGCCTAACACAAGTAACCTTTTTCTGAAACCATGGTATAAACTGTCGCAATCTTAATTCTTTTTATTCATTTTCTCCTCACTCTTATGAAAAAACTGATCTCAGGTGCGGCACTCATACTCACTCTGGCCACACCGTTCGCTGTGTTCGCTGATGAAACCCCCTCTGCACAAAATGGGGCGTCAGCGCGTATAGCCGCCGGTTCAAATTCCACTTGCGATGAACGAACAGCCCTACGTCTAACCAACCTTGAACATCGTCGTGCTGATGCAGACACAAAACTCACTCAACGCCGCACAGATGAAGAAACGAGATTGGAGCGACATCGGACTGATGCAACCAAACGCCTAAGCGAACATCGAACGAACGAAGACGCTCACCTCATGCGTTATCGGATGGAACGTAATAGTCACGCCTATAAATCAGATGCCACAAAAGCCGCCTTTGAAACCTACAATGTCGCTGTTGATGCCGCAACCAAAATTCGTCGCGAGACCATTGATGCGGTGATGAAAACCTTCCAAACCGCACAAGATGCCGCTCTAAAAACACGTCACGATGCTGTTGATGCCGCTGTCAAAGCACGCCGAGCAGCAATAGATGCGGCCTTAAGCACTTGGAAAATTCGCTGCACCGGAACCGAAGCAGAACGCCAGGCCGCTAACAAAGCCTTGCGAGATGCGGTCAGCGCGGCTCATACCACAAGCCAGACAGTGATCAAAGCTGCTCAAAGCGCCTTTGAATCAACCATGAAACCGGCACGAGCCACGCGAGACGCGGCAGAAAAAGTAGCCCGCGAAACGTTCCGCTCATCAATCAAAATAGCTCACGACATTCTTCAGCAAGCCCGCCAAGCCGCAGTCAAAAAATAAGAGACAAAAAAAATCTCCCTCGTCCATCATTCGCCAACCGGCGAAGGCGGATCGGGGGAGTTTTTTTATTCATTTTATTTTGGTGATGAATAGGTTATCCACATTGCCAGCCAGAGACTCACCTGTTATCAAATATATCTGGAGGTGGTTTGCCATGAGCTCTTTCATCCGTTTGTCTTCATCGCACAGACGATTTCGCTTGAAGGCCTCGGCCACGGCACGAACGGATCGACAAGGTGACAATACTGGACCTATTCGTAAGCTGGATGACAACGAGGTTTCCGGCAGACGACAATACATCCCTCCCCCCAAGCGCTTCCGGCGCTGATCAGTTCCAGATCTTTCTTCCTCCTCTTTATCCCGATCAACGGGACATTTTTTTAAGAAGAAAAAATACTGCGCTTATACGATTCGAGATTCTCCAGGGCAATCCCCGTCCCTTTGGCCACACACAATTGTGGATTGTCCGCGATAAAAGCCGGGACGCCAGTGGCTTCCGCGAACAATCGATCTAAATTGCGCAATTGAGCCGAGCCGCCGGATAAAACCATTCCTTTTTGCATCACATCTGCAGACAGTTCAGGAGGGGTCGCACGCAACACATCTTTGACCGCATCTACAATCCCCTGCAGTTCATTTTGAATAGCATCGGTAACATCATCGCTTGAGACTGTCACAACTCGTGGTAATCCCGAAACCATGTCACGACCCTTAACTTCCATTTCTAATTTCTCTTCCAAATACAAAGCCGATCCAATCCGAATCTTAATATCTTCGGCAGTCCGCTCTCCAATCGCGAGTCCATATTTACGACGTACATGTTCTTGAATGGCCGCATCAAAACGATTCCCGCCAATGCGCACGGACGAAGACGCGACAATTCCGCCGAGCGAAATGACCGCGATTTCTGATGTGCCTCCCCCAATATCAATAATCATGTGACCGGAGGCGGAACCAATCGGAATGTCTGCGCCAATCGCCGCAACCACTGGCTCTTTAATAATGTAAGCGGCTTTGGCCCCGGCAGACAGCGTTGCATCAATCACGGCACGACGCTCAGTTGAGGTAATGCCCCCAGGAACCGCAACCATCACTTCGGGACGAAAAAATCGAACGCCACCCAAGGCCTTATTAATAAAATATCGCAACATGGCTTCGGTTGTCCGATAATCTGCAATCACGCCGTCTTTAAGCGGACGCTTGGCCACAATACTTTCTGGCGTGCGCCCGAGCATTTCTTTCGCCTCTTTGCCAACGGCCAAAACTTTTTTATCTATGAGCGAAATCGCGACCACGGATGGCTCGTGAATAATAATTCCTCGCTTAGGGATATAAACGAGGATGGTCGTGGTTCCTAAATCAATGCCAATTTTTTTTCCGAACATATCAGAATTTCAGTTGAATCAGCTGGTCGTGAATCAGATCTATGCTGGATCGATAATGGTCATCGCCCCACTCTTTCTCCTCTTCTGCCGGCACGGCTTGCATCAGCTTCTTACCGAACGCGAGGTCTGTCGTCAACCGAGCCCGCGAACCTGGCTGTTTTTGGACTTGTAATTGATAGGTTCCGGCACGAACAGCATCCGCGACAGAAGACGGGAGACGATACGTAAATTTAAGCTCACCTGTTTTCCCTGGCTCAATAGACCAAAACGCGCCAAACACGGTCTTGCCTAAATCATTCATCAGATCAACCTGGCCAGGCACGACCCTTCCACCCGTTTTTGTGATATCACTTTTCATCGCGCCTTCAGACGAAATCAGTTCGCTTCCTTCAGGAACATACACGCGCACATAATCCCGATAACGCGTGTAGCGCCAATCAAAAACCGGATGCGTGTGCTGGTAAGTGAGCATCACCGTTGCCGTCACTTGATCCGGGTGGGTCGCATCCAATTGATACGTTATATCTTTTTTCATCACTCCATCTGTTTTAAACGCCGCCAAATTCGCATCAACCACCCACACATAATCCGTAGGCGTCGGAAGGGTGCGGCCCGTCCACCGATAATCATCAAGCAAGGCCAGAGCTTTTGTATCGCGCGTATACAACAAGACATCTTTTTCATCTAATGAAGTAAGAATCGTTTCGAGAAGCGTTGGAAACCGCGACAGCGGTTGCGACGCAAGGACGCTCATCAAAGCATCACCTACATGCGAAACAATATCTTTACGCTCGCGCGAAGTTTTATCCCCTTCGCGATAGCCGATCTCCACGTCATATTGCAGTTGATCGAAAAAATTTCCCGCATCAAACGTTTTACCATCTACCGTCAATGGACCGGTAAACTCAAGGAGTCGACGAAAAACCTCTGGCTCAAAAGCGATCACTCCATCAATGATGGGAATGGTCGAAGATGCGACAAGCATGCGCTCACGTGTATAGGTGTCTATGATTGCTTCGGCACTTGATGGAAAATCCGGTGACCAATTGCGATCGCGCAAAAACCAAGCTTTAACTCCAAGCTCACGACGTAAAATTTCTGGAGGCACATCCCGCCAGATTTCCTGCACCGGACCATCAATCGCATACACATCTTGAAAATCGAGCGACTTTATCTGTCCGGCATGCAAATGCAAAACTCCAATGACTCCAAGAAATCCTCCCGTAGGGCGCAACTCATCAGCGTTCTGCAAAAGTAGCAGATATCTTTTTTCTTCACGTGAAGCAAAAAGAGGTAAGGCGACATCGCTAAAAGAAATCAACTGATCCAAACGATGTTTGAATTGTGTGAGCGGCACAGTCACCGTGCTAGATGGAACTCTTTGCCATAAATCAAGAGAGATTCCAAGCTTATCCCGAACCACTCGTAGATCTGACATCGCTTGCGTGACCTTGACTAAAAGCGCTTGACGATCTTCAAGCGGAAGATCGTGAAAAGAATGTGTGCTCGCTTGTACAGCCTCTTGCATGGTGGACACAATAGAAACAAATTCTTGAGCACTTGCGAGGGTGGCCTGTCCAGCGATGGAAGCCTGTTCAAGATCTCCAAGCTCCCGACCGACCCAGGGGGCACTATGCCAAAAAGCCGTCAGATGAAAACCCGTCTGCAGTGTCTCTACCATCGCTCCTGCTTCAACAAGCTTGGCTTGTGCCTCTGCATAACGACCGTGTAAGGCGTGATCATAAGCAGAACGCACCGCGGCTCTCAACGTGACTGTGCCGTAGGCCACAACGACCATTCCAGATAACAGAGGAAGGAAGACCGCGATCATCACGATCAAAAAAATCGCGCCGAATTTCCACGATCTACGCCGAGATGTACGGGGCAGAGGCAAAAGCGGCATCGGAGAACCTGGAGGCAGCTCAAGCTCAATCGGACAGGTCAAAAAATTTGGGGATGGGGAGGTCATAAGGAACGGGGATGAGGTTTACGATAATATTTCAAAAAGTATTTTACTCCACTCTCAATATGAATGCGCGTCAGTGGGTTGGTAACGGCTTGCCAGACATAGCGCGTGCGGCTTTGACGTTGATGGTAATGGATCACGCGAGCGGCAGGCGTGTACATCACTTGCATCCCGACCATCCAGGCACGACGACATAAATCCGCATCTTCAAAATACATAAAAAAACGTTCATCGAACATCCCAATCTGTTCAAACAGATTGCGGCGCACCATCATCGCCGCACCCAACACCCAATCGACCGGCTGGACTACCGTACGATCCATATCTCTCATGAGATAATGATCCATGGCCTGGCGGGCCCAGGGCAATTTACCTAAAAAAGTTCGACGATACGCCGGGGTCAGGAGTTTGGGAAAATGATAACAAGAATCCTGATCCAAAAAATCCGGATTCACGATACGCGGACCTGAGATACCCACTTCTGGATGCTGCTCCATCCAAGCAATCCACTTTTCGACCTCCCCAGGAAAAATAGTCAGATCTGGATTCAAAAAAACCACGTAGCGCCCTTTCGCTTGCCGAACTCCCAGATTATTGCCCGCGCCAAATCCACCATTGACCGGAGATGAGATAAACGTCACCCAAGGAAAACGCTTGCTCACCATTTCACTGATCCCATCATTGGAAGCATTATCCACTACCAAGTATTCAAACGAAAAAGGCAGATGCGCATCTTCAATCCCCTGCAAAAGATGCCGGATCAGTTGGCACATCTTGTAATTTACCGTGATAAAAGAAATGAGAGGGGTATCAGACATACTTATGACGAAATATGCCGCTTAGGCGAAACATGAAAGCCGAGAGGTTTACCAAGCATGAGACGCGTTTGCGCATCAATGGCTGGAAACGCACCAAACAAGACAAAGGTGACGGGTAAAAGCAACCATTGCAGCAAAATAATGGCGTAAGCATAGGGGCGAGAAAATTTGACTGGTCGAGGCGGCAGGAGAGTCAAAGATAATCCGGCTGAAACAAATAACCCGATCATCGCCAATCGCATTAACCATTCAAGCGTAAATGGCGTATTTTGAAACAGGACGAATGAACGAACCTGTTCCGGTGCGACCCAAAATGGGAAATATCCGAGAATAAAAATAAGGAGGGGGGCGGTGGCCCAGGTGTACATCCCTTCCAATTGCTTAAACAGCCATTTTAATTTCACATACCACGGCATATCCGGATCGCGGGAAAACGCTTCGGCCATGAAAGGAAAATTTTCTACTCCCCAGGCCCAACGCCGGAGCTGACGATACAGCGCCGTCAGAGCTTTCAGATAGCTTCCGGTCATGACCGTATCCATGGATATAGGTAAATGAATGGGTGTCACTCGATAATCTCCATGCTCGTGTATAAGCGCCTGCAAAAAAATCCGCGAATCTTCCGACACCACGTCTCTTTGCCAAAAACCCACATCAATCAACATACGTAGGCTCATAGAGTGCGAGGAAAATGTCATCATCCCCTCACTACGCGCCAATTCTGTCATGAGCCAAAAAGTTGTCCCAAACATAGCGACTCGGACAGGGGCTGGGGATTCCCATAAATTATTATTATAGAGTGCGACCGGTTGATAGGAACTCTTCGTCGGATCAGGTTCGGTCAAATAATGATACGTTAAACAGGAAAAATATTGCGGATGAACGATCGTATCTACATCAAATGCCGAAACAATGACCTGTTCGGGCAACAATCCTCTGGTCAGAATTTTTGGCACCACCTGTTCTGCCATCCAATGCAGATTTGATCCCTTGCCAATAATATCCCCTGGAATATCCGGCGGATGGATGGTGGAAAAAAGAAGATGAAATTTATCTTGAAACTCTGCCTGCGCCATGGCCTGCACTGCGTGTGCATGCTCGGCGAATCTTCCCTCTCCCCCGAGTAAAACAATCATGCGTGAGGCTGGATAAACGGTATTCGCCAAAACACGCAATGTCTCACGAATCACTTGCTGATCCTCTTTGGCAAACGGGAGGAAGATCAGATGATACGTCTGATCATATCTCGGCAAGATGGATGCATCCTTTTGCCAATCGCGACGAAGCGCCTGACGATAACGATGCCAAGATGAAAGAAGGAATGGAATAAAATATAAAATACGCAAGAGCCAATAAAAATCAAACAAAATAACAAAATAAATCATCCATAATGGACGAAGAAAAGAACCGGCAACACACGCAAAAAGCGTTAACCAGACAAGAGCACCTGGCAAAATCTCGTAAAAACGTTGATGGACACGATTCATGAGTGAGAAGGGAGAGTGATGTTGGGTTCAGCATCGTATTGCGGTGCGACATACTGAGTCACGGGCAAACGCTGGTTCAAAAGCTCTGTCTCAAGCGCAAACAAATCTTGAGCCTGATCAACAGATATCCCAACAAGCGGTACGCGCATAAATCGAGCCAATAAATTCGCGGTTAACACTCCCCCGCGTATCGCAGAAAATGACCCAGGCCCTGAGACCACACAAATCCCCTCAAGATTTTTTCTATACGTTCTCCAACGAGGCGCGAGATGAAACAAAATTCGACCGCGTCTGCCAGTCAGAGTCTTGATTTCTCTTTTTTTCCCCGTGGCCAACCATCCAACACGAGATTGGAAGGGCGCATGGGTATCCACAAACAACCAAGCCATAATTACAAACGCTCACTCAACCGATCAATCACCACATTTTTTTTCCCTTCCAAAATCCCATACAAAAATTTATCCGTAATATCTTTACGATAGAGATATTCTTCAAACGTCATGGTAGAAAAATTAATTTCAAATCCTAATTCTTTTTCGCAGGAAGCGATGAGCTGTTGGAGCGATTTCTTATTGATCGTGCCAATAATAAACAGGTCAACGGGGGCTTTTTGGATGCCTAAAAAAGAACCGAGAAAAGCGAGGTATCGCACATCTCCCATTTTTAAAATCTCACGATCTAGTTTCTGTTCCAGGAGAACCTGCGCCTTAATCACGAGTGAGGTTAACTCCTGAAAAAGGGTAAAATTCTGATTGACTTGATAATACTTTTTCTTCAATCCACGCTCTTTTGAAACTTCCAATTCTGGAGTGGTCACGCTAACCTCTTTAATCAAACCTAGATGAACCAGATTGCTTAATTCACGCCGTACGGCATTGATTTGGGTTGAAATTTTACGGGTAATTTCGCGGACAAACATGGGTTCATCAGGATGACGTAAAAACAAACTTAAAAGTTTTACACGGGTTCGAGAACCAAAAAGGTGTTCAAGCATAGAATCATCCGTATCGTGACGTATCTCTGGCTTCTTGACAAGAGGGTGGGTTAGACGCCGAAAACATGTCATCCTATACTACACACTAAGTTGAATAACCTACCCATGGAACATCAATTCCGCATTGCAGAAATTGAAGTCAATAAATCCACAATAGATGAGAAAATCATTGGGATTTTCCGTTATGAATCTGAAGCACGAGGAAAACGTGGAACAACTCTGCTCATGCTCGTGGAAATCAGTTCCACCCTCTATGTCTATGAACAACTCTTAGAAGTACTCAATGCAACAGCTGAACAAACACGTCACCTCACCTCTGCCTTTGATGGCGACCCTATGGTTCGCTTTGAAAAACTCATCCAACGATTAAATGATTCGGTGAAAAAATTTTTAGAGCAAGAACCAACCCCTATCGTCTGGAATCGTTTAAATATTTTTATCCTAGAGCTCTCGGATGAGCACGTCTGCTTGTCTGGTTTTGGACGCCTGACCAATGTGTTTTTACAAAAACAGGCAGACAACACTCATCGTCGTTTTGATCTGTTTGGTTCTCTCGAACAACCGCTTGAGATCAATCCAGAGAAACCCTTTTCCGCTCTCATCTGCGGGGATTTTCATCCTGGTGATATTTTATTTGCTGGGACCCAGAATTTTGACCGTTTGCGCGATGAATTGGAGATTGTCCATCGTCTCAGCACCTTGCCGGCTGTGAGTGCCTCCGTTGAAATTCAACAAGAATTGGAACAGTGCCATATCCCAGATGATTTTGCCGCCGTCGTCATTGCGAATCTCCCCATGCCACAAGCAAATGTTCTCCCTGAAAGCGGATTGACTTCAAAAGAAATAATCCCGCAAGAAAAAAGCACACAATCTATCCAAAAAATGTATCGGGAAGAGGAAAAAACTGAGGCCATGCTCTCCCCAGCCATGAGTCCGGTGAAAAACAAAATCGAAGACCGAAAAGATTGGAAAAAACTGTTCAAACAAACCTGGGAAAATACCTGGGAAGCCTTCCGTTCATGGATGAAAAAACGGCCGGTCCTCAGAGATCCTGTTACGTTGGCCAGTCTGCGCGGTTTAAATGCCGGGCACAGTTCTCTCATGACCCAAAAGCGCCGCTGGATGCTCATCATCTGTGCCGCGGCAATCGTTCTCGCTCTCGGCGGGACATTCTGGTATCGATTAGCCAAGAGTCATGCGGCCGAACAAGCTCTCTGGACCATGGCCTATGAGCAAGCTCTAGATAAAAAGAATCGGGCAGAAGCGAGCCTGGTCTACGGTAACGAAACACAAGCGCGGCAATTAGTAGCAGAAGCCCTGACGATTGTAGATAGTTTAGATATCAAAACCAAAGAACGACAGACCAACAAGCAGACTCTCCAAAATGGTTTGCAGGAAGTGAATGTCAAATTGAAACACGAAGTGCGTGTCGATCATCCAACGGAGCTGTTTGCCAATGCCACAAATGGTGCAGAAGCAAATATGAAAGCACTGGCGCTGATAAAAAATGAGCTCGTCTTTTCTGACGGTCCACAATCCATCGCCTTGCTCAATCCAAACAACAAAGAAGTAAAACACGTCAGTGTCACGGCGAGCTCAACGGTCGCTCTCTCTATCAGCGCCATAACCAAAGATCGCGTTCTCTTTCTGGACAAAGAAGGAAATCTCCTTTCCCTGGATCCGGTGTCTGAAAAAACTTCCGACCTGACATTTGCCCTCGGTCGAGCCAAAGGCGCACAGGCCATTGTCTACTACACCCGTCGCCTCTACCTGCTCGATGCAGAAAGCAACATGATCTGGAAATACGCCGAAAGCGGAAATGGATTTGGTGCAGGGGCACCTTATCTAAAACAGAACACCAATGATTTAAGTGGCGCCTCAGCCATGACCATTGATTCAAACGTCTATGTCGGATCAAACAAAGGTAAACTCGTGCGTTACTTGTCCGGCGCTGAAGAGACCTGGTCTCCAAGTCTCATTGATCCACCCATGGCTTCGATCACCAGTATCTGGACAACTTCTGACACCGACCGCCTGATTCTCGCTGATCCAAGCAGTAAACGCGTGATCGTTCTCCGGAAAGATGGACAACTCATCGCCCAGATCACTTCCCCAGAATTTCAAGGTCCACGTGAAGTGGTGGGCGATCTCACGAACAAAAAAATCTACGTCTTGGATGGGGCACGCGTGCTACAATTGGATCTGCCATGAAGTTTACTCCACCCCCACTCATTAAAAAACCGCCACATCCATTCACTCATCTCACGAAACCTGCTTGGACAAAAAAAATTTATTTCCTAGGAATCCTCGTGTGGGTCATCTTTTTTCAATTGATGGCGTTGGTCATCTTTCTTATCTCTCACTCCTTTTTTTGGAAGATCGAACTCGGCGCGATGGTGTTTGGACTCCTCATCGGTCATATGATGAGTCTCTCGATCCTACAAAAACTTCTGTCACGTTCTGATCACCTATGAAGACGCGTACTCCTCTCACGGCCACGGATTTCTACCGCTATCTACAATGCCCACACTGGCCGTATTGGGAACGCTTTGGAAATCCAAAGGAACGAAGACCTTGGACCGAACTCGAAGAGCAGTGCCAAGCAGATGGACTGGAACATGAAAAACAGATCGTGAAAAAATATTTTGGTGAGATGCACGAGGTACGTGTCCTGTCTGCCGAACAGGGATTTGAAAAAACGTTAAAATTGATGCAGGAAGGCGTGCCCATCATCTATCAAGGCTGGCTGAAGGATGCCGATTGGGTCGGACGACCGGATCTGCTTGAACGTCGTGAAGGAAAAAGTATTTTTGGCAATTGGTATTACGCGCCGCTTGATATTAAACGTGCGCATGAGATGAAAAAAGAATACATGGCTCAGTTGACGTTTTACGCCCTCTTGCTTGAACGGATCCAAAAACGTTTTCCGGGTGAAACCGCAATCATCAATGCCGATGGCGAACGATTACCGTTTGCCCCTGATGGATTTATCAAAGAATTTGAAGGGATGCGTGAGGCGATTGAGCGTATTCGCGATGGAGAAATTCCAGAACCCGTGTATCGTAAATCCTGCGTAGACACTTCTCCGTGGAGCGACGCGTGTTTCCGTTTGGCGGCTGAACAGAATGATATCGCTCTCCTGTTTAATGTTGACGTCAGAAAATTAAAATCTTTGCGCAGTCTTGGGATCAAAACCGTTGATGATGCGGCTGAACTCAATCCAGAATCGCTCGAGGGACAAGCGCTTGGGCTGACGCTCCGCGGACTAAGCGCCATCAAACGCCAAGCGCGGTCTTTACGCGACCAATGCGTTATTATCCGCGACCCGTTTGAAGATAAAACCAAAGGGTTAGAAATTCATTTCGATATCGAAAGTCACCCACCCACAGATACCGATTATTTATATGGTTTTTGGATAAAAGACACCTCTCCCCATTACGTAGCCTTTGTCGCCGAAACGCCAGAAGAGGAAGAAAAAATGTGGAAAGGATTTTTAGCCTGGCTCCCCACGCTCCCTCCAGAATACACCATCTACCATTATGCCAATTACGAAGTTGGACGCTTGAAGATTCTCGCTAAACGTTATGGCGATGGAGAAAATACGTGGCTCGCACGTTTTGCCTCACGCATGATTGATCTCAAAGAAGGCGCACGCGAGCACGCCGTGTTCCCACTCTACTTTTATAGTTTAAAACAGATCTGTAAATTTCTTGGTTTTTCTTGGACAGGTGATGTCCAAGGTGGACGTGAATCGGTTGTGGCCTTTGAAAAATGGCTGGAAACAAAAAAACGATCCGTACTCGAATCGATTTTGCAATATAACGAAGAAGATGTGAAAGCTACGGCGTTCTTGCTTGAATGGTTAAAAACGTACGCAAAAGAACGAAAAGAATACGGAAAACCCTATCCGTGGGACTTATCCCCTTGACAAGACATGTAAAAATATGGAACGGAGTATATAGTAACCTTAATTCTTTTTGTATTTATTTATGTCTCATCAAGAAACAAACATGCAAGACGTGTTGGAAGCTGTTCAAAGCCTTTCAACGCACATGGATGCACAATTCACCAGAATTGATGGACAATTTGCCGATGTTCGGTCAGAGTTTGCCGATGTTCGGTCAGAAATGAAATGTGGTTTTGCTGATATTCGATCAGAAATGGTCACTAAAACTGGATTGAAAGAAGAGCTGACTCAGATGAAATCAGATCTGATGACCGAAATCGATCGTTTTGTTGTCCTACATCAAACACTGAGCATCGAGCTTGTGGCCCTTCGCTCACGTTGTGAGCGCATGGAAAACTTCATGGCTCGAGTGGCAAAACAATTAAATCTAGATTTTCAAGTGACTTAAAATGGTCATAAAAAAACACTCGCCATAAAACGAGTGTTTTTTTATTGCTTCCACATCAATCCGACAACCAAACATCTCGCATTCAACGAGGGGCTCGACGAGAGAGTTGTCAAACAGTCTCGCCGAAGTTAAGAAGAAGATTGCCGAACTGGTGTGGAAGGAGGAAGGGAATCCTCGATTGAAATCTCGAATGATTTTCAAGAGTTCGATCGAGGAGGGAAATGTTGACTGTGCAAGTCTCCATTTCCCACTCGAGTGCTGAAAAAAACGCTAAGGTAATGTTGCTGAGGTTAGACTCCTCTTTTATTCCGACAACCTCGTGTGTCGGGAGAGGGGGCACGATAATTATTCCCCGCGGTTTGCCATTCCTGCGAGGATCTCGGCGAGCGCCTTGATTGTGGCGCGCTCTGCCACCGGTTCACCACGTTCGAGGTGATGAACCGAACCCCTGAACTCACCGTCCTCGCCGAGCGCGGGAATGGTGTCGTTGGTGCCATGGTAGTCGGAGTGAATCACCGCTACCACCTTGAGTCCTGCCTTGCGGCAGAACTCACGCCACTCGGTTTCCTTCGGCAGGTCACCGAGCAGCAACACCGCGTGTGTGGCCGAGGCACAGATAGCCTCGTTCTCGACGGAGGGGATTCCGCCGATGTCCACCAGCGTGAGAGGCAACTGACAGTTGCTCACACTGGCGGCCACACGATCCACGAACTCCGGCGTGAACTTAGCTTTGTAAGCCGCCTTGCACGCCGCCGCCAACGCCGGATCCGCGTTGACGGTCTCCTGGAACCAGCTTCCCTCCCCATCCGGACAAGCCGTGATGACGAAGGGGTACGGCGCGCCAGGAATGCGCCGTACCGCGTCCTTCAAGCCCTGTCTCATACAGGACTTCCCCGAACGCGGGGGACCACAAAGCACGACTTTCATGTCGCTCTCCTTTCCGCCCGCGTTTGGGCTTGAAATTATCTCATAACCGATGAGACGCGGGAGGCTCTGCTTCCTCATGGCTCACCACTTAAAGCAGGTGACTCTTACCCGTCGTTTTCTAGAGCCGGGATTTCGCTCAAACTCGGAGATCAATCCGAAATATTTTTGCAGAGGGTGATCAGCCCTCCTTGACCTCCGACGCGGGGATGACGGTCCCGACGGGGTACGTGGGGTCGTGAGAGACCGCGACCACGTATCCGGCCATCTTGGGATCAAAGACCCCGATGGCCCCGAAGAGGTGGCCGACGCCGTGCGCAATAACACAGGCGGCGGGCAAGCTCGCCGGCCCGTTGAGGAGCACGAGCTCCCCGCCCTCGAGTTTGCAGGCCTCGATGGCCACCTTCGCGTCCCTCACGATCTGATCGTTCTGGGACTGGGTCCCGAACGAGAGCGTGAGGAGGATGGCGGGGCGGCCGGAGACGGTGCGGTTGCTGCGGGCGATGTTGTAGGTCGTCATGATGGTTTTTCTCCTTTGTGGGAGATGGGGCGAACTTGTGAGAGAACCGTAACTCTCACTCCCGTTTTTTAGTCACTTAGCCCGATTCGTCGGAGCCACGTTTGCGTTTCTTCTTCACCTCTCGATGAAGCTATCGACCGTTACGCGCGGCCGTTCGACAAGCTCACGGCTTGCCGCTGAAAGAAGTCCGATTTGATTCGCTCCTTACGGGAGACGTCGCCTCAAAACATCTTTTCGAAAACGAGAAGTGTTCTCCTCCATAACTCCTCGATTCAATCTCCGATATTCCTATCAGAAATCCAATCAAGGATCCCAGCGAGTTGCATGCTGGGAACCGAGTGCTAACTTCTTCCCACGAGGGAGAAGAAGTCGTGGCTCTATCTGCGTTTTCGTCTTCCGGTCGAACTCGGCCACGAGCGATCATTCAATGAATGATCTGAGGCACCGGAATAACGCCTTGTCACGTAATTCGCACAGCGAATTTTACGTGACGTTTTTTTTCTTCGCTTGATGTTAATCAGCGAATCTTCGTACTCAGCTTTTCTCCATCTCACGACGGATACTTCACCTTTCCCACGGGCTAGGAATGATTCCCGTGTTTCAAGATCGCCTCTACTCCGAGACCATCTCGAGCAGACGCTCAAGATCCTTCAAGATGCGATCCGGAACTTTTTTTTCATCAAAATCTCGGATCCTTTCAAGTTTCCCAAACCCCGTCCACTTCCTGATGCCGGTCTTGTCGATGTCGACACGCCAGCCAGCCTCCCATCCGACGACGGACACCCGAAGGTGTCCTCCATCGGCCTCGATCCAGACGTACTCGAATTGGAACTCGACCCGGCCCCATCCAACTCCGATTTCCCTATGGGCCACGACGCTACAGGCGTCGTTGATGGCAGCCACCCGAACGATCACGTTTCCGCCCCCGTCCATCCTCTGGCCCGATGAGGGACGTACCCCCCACATCGGGGTGTTACCACTCTCCACCTTCTCCAACATCCAATTTTTTTTCATCTCTTTTCTCCAGCGCTCGCCCGCGATTATTACCGCAGTCACCACTGGAGTCCCTTTTCGAGTCGCTCCTCCATCAAATCCTCCAGACGATACCCTCGCCTTTCAGATCAGACAGCGCTCCTCTTATTCACCACCATTTCCTTCTCGCTCACGCCGAACTCTCGGCGATCACAAGCAGGCTAATGATGATGCCACCAGAAAATACGAAAGCTACAAGCTCTCCCCTCCTCTGGTGTTTCAATTGTCAAAGTTCGTCTCTCCTACAATCCGTCCAGACTCGTCCATGCGTCTTTTTGTAGTAGCGACTGTCCCGGCTCCCATCGAAGATCCTTCACTTTCGTTCAGGATAACCATGAGGGCAGGACGCACTCGATACTACTTGGCACGAGGGCCAAGAGGATGACAGCGATTGTTTCCACCGCCCGTTTGAGCAGCTTTCGTATTCCACGTGTCACCGTAAGATGCGATTTACATCTTGGGGCAGGATCTCTCTTCCCTGACCGAGCTAGGCTCGATCATCATCCCCTAAAATGTTTTCGCGTAGTTGAAGGTACGTTATATAAGGAACAAAATAAGGAACTTTCTGAGAGAAAGTTCCTTAAACCTGTCATTATATAATTTGTATTGCGTCTAGGACTTGCTCTCTCTTTCAAGGCCTAGAAGGTTGTTTATGTAAGGTTCGTTCTGTCTTCCGTTGCTGGTGTTCTGATCTTGTGGCTACATAGTAACATGATTTAATAAAAGTGTCAAGTCTTAACAGTCATAATTTATATAATATGGCTAATTTTAGCCAAAATAGTTATACACAACTTGCCATTTTCAATATGACATAAATCTGTTATACTGATTTTATATGAAACATGACATGCCATTTCCCATCCTGGAAAAATTAGGCTTATCCCAGACGGAAGCCTTGATATATGGTCTTTTATTGGAATCTGGGACCACAAAAGCACGTGACTTGGTCCAAAAATCCGATATAGGACGGGGCAATGTCTACAATATATTGATGCAATTAAAGGCCAAGGGATTGGTTCTGATGATTGAGGGTAAACAACAGCAGTTCCAGGCAGTGGATCCATCCAAATTACGCTCTTTGTTAGAAAACCAATTGAATCAAGCAAAACGCTTAGAAGAAGAATTTCAAAATACGCTCCCCCAACTCACCTCTACCTTTAATTTGTCGACGGGTAAGCCGGTCATCGAGATTTTTGAGGGTCTAGAGGGTTCAGAAAAAGCCCTGGCAGACTCATTAACGAGTACGGGGGAAATTCTGACGTATCTTGATCCAGATGCGCTTGCAGGCCCTTTCGCCGAGATAAATAAACGCTACATCAAACAACGGATCGAAAAGCAAATCAAAAAAAGGATCATCCTGCCAAAAACAAAAACGGCTGAAACCTACGCCCAAATCATGAAAGGTCCGTTTACTGAAATTCGCCTCGTTGAAAATTTTGCTCCTGGTTTTTCGACTGCCATGGAGCTCTACAACAATAAAGTCGCTTTTCACACTCTTACCCCAAAAAAAACGATCTCCTTTATTATCGAAGACTCGTCCGTCACTGCCCTCCAGCGCGCGCAGTTTGAATGTATGTGGAAGATCGGGGATCAGCCTCAATCGCCACATACCTCATAGCTGGATTTTTAGGATCCGCAAAATAACGCGAAACAATTCTCCCTTGTTGCGATGCCTCGCGGATCGTCGTTAAAAAACGATCTTTCTCGGTGCGTAGATCAAACTTCAATACGCGAACGCCTTGCGTACGATCTTCCATCAGACGTTCCCGCGTCATCCCCGGCGCCCGAGAACGAAGAACCAATTGATCATCGCGCAAGATTTTCAAGAGCGGCGCGTGTTTTCCTTTTTCATCCACCTTCGTTTCGTCAATTCCCGTAATAATATGATCCATATCCTCGACGTAACTCGTCCCGACAATCGCATCTGGTACCACATGTGCATGCAACACAAATCCCTTTTTCGCCTTATCATCAATGGTGCGTTTCATGAGAGCATTTCCGATAGAAGATCCGCGATAATCTGGATGGATATTAAATGAGCCTCCGTATAATACTCGTTCCCCCAAATCTGGACGTTCATCAAAACGAATGAACCCAATCACATGACCATCTTTTTTCAACAAGGTAAAACGTGTCTTCGCATTATTTATATGCAATTTTTCTTCCAACGCTTTCTTAAAATTTCCTGCAGCAATTTTATCTTGATCCACCCAATTCATCCGCAAAACCTCTTTTATTTCATCCTTTTCCTGATCCGACAATTCTTTGGGAAGACGGTCTGAAATATATTCTACATGGTGCAGTTCCTCAAATTTTATTCCTTGCTTTTTTCCGACCGTCTTGCAAACACTTGTAAATAAAATAAGATCCTCCTCATAATGTTCCAAATTTTTGATCAAATCTTCCGCATAAAAATGCTTCTTCTTTTGATCCCGTGCTTTGTCCGCAAAATCGAGGAGAACGCGCTTCGCTCGTGCGATAAGCTCTCCGTTGAGCTGTGCTCGATCAAGCGAATAATCCTTTGCTGATTCAAATACCTGATCTGTGAGATCTTTCGTTGTTTTTCTTGTCAGGTTTAGCAGTTCATTATATCGACGGAAAATCGTCCGCGCCATTGGATCGCCCAATTCCTGAACAAGAAGGTAGATCTTTTTTCCCTGCTTCGCATCCCCTTCCGCGCTCAAGAATGTCCGTAACCCTTCGATTTTAAATTTGCTAATAAAGGTGATGAATGTGGCCTGCTCCACAGAATTCATCGCTCCAACAATATCCGTCACTCTCGTCTGCTCGTCTTCTGATAACCCGGAGTAATTCACGGGGATCTTCTCCCATAACTTATTACCAACTTCCAAATTCACCATGGAACGCATCCTCTCATCGACCGTGGATAGCCCCACATATTCCTTAAGATCAATCATATCTGGCGACGCATATTCCCGTGTTTGACCTGAACCAAAAGAAACAGTCCTCCCCGCTAATCGTGGGTCACCTTTCTGAAAAATAGTAAACGTATATTTAATGTGTTCGATCCCATTTGGCGCACGTTCGACCAATCCACCAACTCCAGGCGAAAGATCTTTCACAGAATAGGATTCTCTCGCAAATCGCCGACCAATAGAATGAATAACCCCATGCAACATGATCGTACCACTTTTAGAAATATGCCCGCGATCAATGCGTTGCTCTTGATCGGTTGCATGACTCGTTGAACGAAAATCATCGGCTCGAATCAATCCTCGTTGAACCAGATTATGCGCATGACGCGTTACATACTCCCTAGGGGCATGCATAGAGTCTCCCTCCTTGGGATCCCCTCCGCTAAAACCCATCGCCTCAAACCATTCTCCATTGATCGGTCGGTATGCTCGACTTTCTTTATTCCGCACCAACAATCTCCCTTGCGCATCCCGCATCGCGTCCCCATACTGCGGATGATACATAAGCGCCGCGATGGCAACTTCGTTCATCTGTAAATGTTCATGCTGACTTGGATAGGAAAGTTTTTTTGATTGCGCTGCGATATTTGGCAATTCCCACAATCCAAGATAAAAATCTTGTTGCCGAATTTTTTGTGGATCAAACGCAACGTCCTCGGTTTCTGGTGTATAAAATAATTTCTTTGGCTTCGCCTCCATCCCTTTCCGTTCCCAATCTTCCTCCGACACGATGTGCGCGTCTCGAAACGTCAAATAAAAAATGGACGCCGAATCTTTTTCAAAATACGAATCAAACCTCCCTCCGGATGCAAACTCCGCGATCCCCCGAATCTTTTTGATCAACCCTGTTCGAAGATCTTCCACGCGCACGATCATCCGCCCTTCTTCGTGCCGCACCATTCCCAACCGTTCCAGACGTTGCAACATCACCTGACGGAACTCTGATTCTGAAGGAATTTGGCGAACAGACTCTCGAGAATACATAGGAAATTATTGATATGGTGGACTATTCTCAGTTTTCTGACAAGGTTCTTTTTCTTTGTTATCCTACCCAAATGATCGATCCCTTGTTTGCTGACGTGACAGGCCATGAGACCATTCTCAAAATTTTGACGCGGGCCAAAGAGACACCAGCGACCGCGTATTTGTTTTCTGGATCGAGTGGCATTGGAAAAAAAATGGTGGCAGAAAAATTTGCCAGGTTGTTATTAAAACAAGACGCACATCTCCCCCTTGATGCCCATCCAGATTTTATTCGGGTGGAACGAGAGGCGGAGGCGAAAGAGATAACCGTCAAACAGGCACGTGCGCTCATTGAGCGGATCTATCTCACGTCTGCACGGGGAGGATTTCGCGTGGCGCTCATTGCACAAGCGGATCGGTTAAATGAAGAAGCCTGCAATGCCCTCTTAAAAGCTGTGGAAGAACCTCCGGCGAGCATGGTCTATCTTTTTGTGACAGAGCTGCCAAACAGGTTACCCGCAACTCTTCGCTCGCGCCTCGTCACGATCCCTTTCAGCGGACGTTCATCAGAAACCCACGAAGATCAATCTCAACTGTTTGAAACGCTCATGCACGAACCCGTTGGTGTGCAATGCGCCGCTCTCGAAGAATTAAATAAAAAAGTTGAGGCCGAGGACGATGCTGAACAGAAATGGCGTCATGTGTTACAATCCCTCATGCAGAATTGTGCGATGACATTGGTCGATCATCCAACAGAGGCCCTACGTTTTGGTCATGGGCTCATCCATGCCTGGCATATGAACGGCTCATCGTTGTCCCCTCGTCTGGCTCTCGAATGGGCCGCGATTCCTCTTTCCATTAAATCCTCTCTTTCACTCCCCTCTTTTCTTGAATCATCTTTTTTATGAAACGCTCTTTATTTCTCGCTCCTTTACTCGCGCTCGTCTTGCTTGGTCAAGGTTGTTTAAACGGTCCGGCCAAACTTGATGGTGGTGCGTTTATGACCAAAGATAGCGGAATCAATTGGATTCAGTTAAAAACGCTCAATCTCGGTACGCGGCTTGGGAGTCTGGCTGATCTTGGCACCGTCACCATGACGATCGATCCTCAGGACCCACTGGCCCTCTATATGGGTACCACAGAAAATGGTCTCCTTTATTCGCTCGACGGCGGAGATTCTTGGGCGCCAAGCAAAGGCCTGTCCATTGGCCGCATCAATGCCATCCTGGTTGATCCAAAAGACA
>SICT01000009.1 GCA_009691315.1 Candidatus Uhrbacteria bacterium
CAATGCGCATCCGCACTGTGGGGCTGCTTCCCGTGGGGAGTGCATCGTTCAGCCCTAAGGCCCTCAGCCCTTTTTCATTCCTTAACATTTTACTTGGTCTCTTCCGCCGCGTGTTTTTACCTTCGGGTGATGCATGCGGTTTTTTATTTCACGCTCGGTGGATTCAGTTTGATATCGGTATTGAAATCGCGATAAGACACTTGCACGATCCCTTGATCTCCCGGCGCTTTGAGATATACGGGCAAATCATTTTTTACACAAATTTGAGATTGCTGCGGTCCGCTGCCATCTGATTTTGATTGGGTGATGGTGTAGAGTTTGCAGCCTTGAGGGTCATCACTGATGCCAAGCACACGTGCGCTGTTGGAAATCGGAATACTGGTTTCATCCGCGTTTAGCGAAAAGGCGGATTGAAAAAGTTCTGCCGCTTTTTTCCCTTCGGGTTTGGCGGAGAGATTGATCCAGGTGGAAGTTCCCGTACGGAAGAAGATATCCTGGCCGAGGAGATAGACTTCACTTGTGATCTGACCAGGAAGATTCAGTGTGCCATGTAAACCTCCTTGACGAACAAATTCGATTTCACCTGTCAGCGTGCCATCGGTTGATGGGACACTCATCGAAGCGCGAAAACTGCGAACCTGTAAGAGGTTTTTCATCACCTGTTTCAAATAGAGAATATCCGAAGATGGGGCAGGGGCAGCCGGTGTGGGTTGAGTTGGAGTCGTAGGTTTTTTTATGGGTTGAGTCGATGTCGTAGCCGGTTGATCAAAAGAATTAATAGATGCTTTGTTCATCGCCGTATCTTTTTTACAACCGAAACCGAACAAGGTTAGTCCAAAAATAAATGCAGCGAGCAGGGTCAGGGATTTTTTCATATCCTTATTAGTATGCCCTAAGCTCGTCAATCAATCAAAAATTTGCTATAACAGGCCTTATGTCAGGAACACTTTACATCGTGGCAACGCCGATTGGGAATCTTCAAGATATTACCATGCGAGCAGCGGAAACCATGGCGCATGCTGATTGGGTTGCGTGTGAGGATACGCGTGTGAGCAAAAGATTGTTCATGCATTTGAAAATCACAAAACCGCTTATTGCTTTGCACGAGCACAGCGATCCGCGGGCGATCCAACGGCTGATTGATCGTTTAAAGAAAGGGGAGTCTGGCGCGTACATGAGTGATGCGGGAACACCGGGCGTGAATGATCCTGGAGGCAAATTAGTCGAGGCATGTTTTGCGGCGGGGATTTCGGTCGTGCCAATTCCCGGACCTTCTGCTCTGACCGCCGCGATTTCCGTGTGTGGATTTCCCATGGATGAATTTGTTTATCTCGGTTTTGTCCCGCACAAGAAAGGTCGTGTGACCATGTTTCAAGAGGTTGCGCAACGTGACACCCCATCGATTTTTTTTGAATCAACTCATCGCATTCTCAAAACATTCGACGAACTCAAGAAGCATCTTGATCCAGAGCGTTTGATTTTTTGTGGTCGCGAGCTGACCAAAATGCATGAGACGTTGTATCGCGGCACAATTGACGAAGTAATAAAACACTTGCAAGCTACCAGTATCAAAGGAGAATTTGTTCTTATTATCGGACCGCAATGAAGTACTACATCAATACACCGATCTATTACGTTAACGACAAGCCTCATATTGGGCATGCGTATACGACGATCGTCGCGGACGCGCTTGCACGATTTCACCGTTTAAAAAAAGAAGAGGTCTTTTTTTCTGTGGGCGTAGATGAAAACAGTCAAAAAAATATTCAGGCCATGGAGAAAGCCGGCGAGTCGGATCTTCAGACGTACCTGGATCGGATGGCCGGTGTGTGGAAAACCGTGTGGCAAGAGATCGGGATTTCTTTTGATGATTTTATTCGGACAACAGACGAGCGTCATGTGATCGGAGTAAATCGGTTTTGGGAAGCGGTGAAGAAGAATGGTGATATTGAGCTGCGCGATTATGAAAGTTGGTATTGCGTTGGCTGCGAAGCATTTAAAGTGGAATCAGATTTGGTGAACGATCGATGCCCACTCCATCCAAATAAAGATATTGATCGGTTAAAAGAAAAAAATTATTTTTTTAAACTCTCAAAATATCGCCAACCGCTGTTGAAATTGATTGATGAAACAGAATTTGTTCAGCCAGAGTCGCGACGCAATGAAATTCGCAATTACGTCGCTGATCATTTGGAAGATATTTCCATCAGCCGCGAGGCCAAGTCACTCAAGGTCGGTATTCCGGTTCCAGAAGACGAGTCTCAGCGTATTTATGTCTGGTTTGATGCTCTTTTGAACTATTTGACGGTTGTGGGATATGGAACAGATGAAGCGCTGTTTAAAAAGTGGTGGCCAACGGATTTTGAACCGTTGGGGAAAGATATCATTAAATTTCACGGTGCGCTTTTTCCAGCTATGATCATGAGTGCGGCGCAACAAGACCCATTGTTGCAAGATAAAAATGGTCAGCCGCTTTTGGTCAAACATGTTTTCTCTCACGGATTTTTTACGGTCAATGGCCAAAAAATGTCTAAATCCATTGGGAATGTTGTTGATCCAGTTGAGTTGAGCCAGCGATTTGGAAACGATGCCCTGAGATATTTTTTATTGCGTGAAATTCCTTTTGGCGAAGATGGAGATTTTTCCGAGAAGCGTTTTGAAGAACGTTATCAGGCTGATCTTGGAAATACCCTCGGCAATCTCGTCAATCGTGTGATTGCTATGAGTAAAAAATATTTTGAAGGTAAAACGCCAAATGTCCAATTGTCCAAACCTGCAAATAAAATCGCAGGAGGCTTAAGCGAGCTTAAGAAGATGATCGAGCAACACTATGCTCAAGCGCATTGCGATCAGGTGCTCGAAACGATCTGGTCCAGTCTTTTTCAAGCGAATAAGCATGTAGAGGAAACCCAGCCCTTCAAACTCATAAAAACAGATCCAGAGGCGGTTGCTGAGGTGCTGTATGAACTTCTCGAATCCTGTCGTTGGTATGCTTGGATGATTGCGCCAATCATGCCAGAGACCACGAATAAAATTTTTACTCAATTAGGGTTGGATGCAGAACATGAATTGAGTAAAGGATGGGATCAGGCTCTTATCTGGGGTCAGCTTGAATCGGGCTCACCACTCGGTGATCCACAGCCACTGTTTCCCAGAAAAGAGGTATCATAGAAAAAGACAAACTATGTTATTAAATATTCTTCTCGTCATTGTTCTTGCTCTGTGCGTTATCGGTGGGTGGAAGCGGGGAGCGATTTTAACGCTCGGACGAGTGGTTGCGGCCATTTTGGCATTTTTGATTGCAAAAAATTGGTCGCCGCTCCTGGGAAATTTGATCGGAATCGTCATGCCAAACCGTTCTGGCCTCACCCAGCTGATTGCTTTTATCGTCATTTTATTCGTTGTTGAACGCTTAATCAGTCTTCTCGCATCACTCGCGAATGTCGTTTTAAAGATTATCACTTCACTTCCGATTATATCTTTCCTGAATAAAATCATTGGCGCAATTCTTGGTCTGGCCGAAGGAGTGATCTTTTTTGGTTCAGCGATTTATATGGTGATGGCCGGACGACTTGATCCGACATTGATGAGTTGGATCAGTGGTTCGTTTATTGCCGGGTGGATTCATTTTGGATTCAGATATTTGATGGCTTATTTTTTGTGAAGCCGTTTCTCATTGACACGCACTGCCACATCCACTGCCCTCCGTATGATCAAGATCGTGAGGCAGTTTTAGGCCGCATGCGTGAGAAGAATATTTGGGGAATCACCATCGGAACCGACCTGAATAATAGCCAAAAAGCGATTGATTTCGCAGAATCCAATGAGGGTATTTGGGCGACAGTTGGGTTGCATCCAGAATATTTAACGTCAGACTTTGTGGATCCAGCGGAAGAGAAAAATGTCGATCGAACATTCGATATTGATCGTTTGCGTACGATGGCAAAGTCATCTAAAAAAATTGTGGGGATTGGGGAGACGGGTTTGGATTATTATCGAATAGATGAAGGCCGTGACCGCGAAGAAGCGAAGCAAAAGCAAGAAAAAGTTTTTCGACAACACTTGTTGGTTGCTTATGAATTAAATTTGCCTCTCATCATTCATTGTCGCGACGCGCTTGTGCGTCTGGCAGAAATTTTGCAGGAAGAGTTTATAGCTGGCCGATCGGTCCGGGCTGTCATTCATTCATTCACCGGGACATGGAAGGAAGCTCAGCCGCTTTTGGATCTTGGTTGTTATATTGCGGTGAATGGGATCGCGACATTTCCGCTCAAAAAAACTCAGGATCCGGCATCGGCCATTGATCGCACCATCGAGCAGATGCCGATCGAAAAACTTTTAATCGAAACAGATGCGCCCTATCTCGCGCCAGCGCCATTTCGCGGCAAGCGCAATGAACCGGCCTGGGTCGAAGAAGTGGCAAAACATGTCGCGCGAGTTCGTAAGATGAGTCTGGAAGAGATCGCCCGCGTGACAACGCGGAATGCCACACAGTTTTTTTCTATTGAATAAAAAAATGACCCAAAGCGTGTAGCAGGGTCAGAGAGAAGATTTTATCAACGCGTCAAGATGAGCAACGTCTGAGGGACGCGATCTTTCCACCAAGCGAGAGGAATGGCGTTTGGAAGAAGCTCTTGGATGTAGGGCTTCAGACGTAAGACCATCGCCCGATTCCCGAAAAGAGCCGTGAGCAAGAACACCTGGATCGATTGCATGAGCACAAAACAGCTCGCCGTGAGATCCTGCTCCTTCGCGTTCCACACATCACCGAGCGGGTGATGCATGAGGAATTCTAGTGTCAACTCCTGAAGATCTGCCTGTTGTTCATTCAGCTCAGGACTGAGCGTTCGCGGTGAAACGTCGAGCGCTGATGGAAGGAGTTGATCGAATGTCTCCTTCATGTCAAGCACAGGGCCGCCGCTCCGAATCTTCTGCTGTTCACTCTCGATGAACGTGACGACCCGTTTCAATTCTCCAGGTTCTTTCCTTCGAAGGCGCCTGAACTGTTCGGACTGTAACTTTTCGTCCAGGGTCTTGTGCAGTGGCTCAACGCCTTCAGCCATCCGCAACATCCCTTCAAACTCTTGTTCAGTCGTATACATCGGCGGTGCCTCTCCACTTGTGATGGACACGAAATGAAGAATGGGCTTCTTGCCCAAACATAGGGAAAGAATGTCACGCATGCGCGCGTGATCCAGTGCATCGCTCGAGGCGAGCGGATAATCCTTCGCCACAATTTTCTTGAGAATCGGTCTGAGGAGGGCAAAGGCCTCCTCGGCCATTGGACGATCCAGCGCGTGTTTTAGAAGAAAATGTTCCAGCGTTTCAATACCGATCTTCTGAGTCATGGGCCTTCTCCTTATAAAGAGACCAACTTGGTCTTAACAAGAATTTTTAAAAATGTCAATAAGATTAGCTTTCTTTCGTTCAAGAAATCCATCTTTAATCATCCGGTCAATCATGTGCAAGAGCCAGGTTTGATCTTGTACACGGTTGAATTTCGGATCGATTTTTAGACCAAGCGTATCGACCGAAATCCCTCGAATCGATTCGCGCACCACTTTCAGAATCCGTCCTCGATAAATGCGATCCGGATAGGGTTTATCACGGTGTTTGTTTTCAAAAGATTTTTTCACCATCTGTTTGGGCACGCGGACACGACCGGATAAAAATTTAGGCGCGGCCAGGCATGTCGATCGCATCGGACACATCACGCAACTTGGAGTCTTGGTGCAGATCTTGGTTGCTAGATCGAACAAAGCTTGAGGGATGTCGTAGAAACGTGAAACGCGTAACGTGAAACGTGAAGCATGGGATCGGATACGATCATCGTCCGCTGGTTGAGGAAAAGGTTTGCCAAGGAGAATGCGGCCGGCGGTTCGTCGAATGTTTGTGTCGATTGGTAAGACGCGCTTGCGCAGACTGAAAACAGCCAGTGCAGCAGCCGTGTATGGCCCGATCCCTTTGAGCGATCGCCACCCTTCTTCCGTCTTTGGAATTTGATGCTTGATGCTTGAGAGCTCTCTCGCGATGTCTCGTAGCATCAAACCGCGTCGATTATAGCCCAGCCCAGCCCAGGCATGAATGACCTGTGCATTTGAGGCGCGAGCCAGTGCTTTCCAGTTCGGAAACTCCTTCAACCATTTTTTATAAAATAATACAACGCGTGGCACTTGTGTTTGCTGGAGCATGATTTCTGAAACGAGAATGCGATATGGATCGCGGGTTTTGCGCCAGGGCAGATCACGCCCATATTTTTTGTACCAACGAAGCAAGGCGTTGCTCAAATTCATGGACGAAAATTAAGAGTCGCGATGGTCTGGAGCATGCGTTGATCTGAGAGCCCGACGCGTGGGCGAACCCAGACCAGATGGGTGATGACCCCATGCGCTTGGGCGTGTAAAACGTATCCAAAGGCGGCGGTATCGCGAATGCGCCCGCGTACACCAGTGAGAAGAGAACCGTCCACGAGATAGCGGACGGATGATGTGCTATCAACTAGATCTTGCAGGCGGGATTGTTCAAAAGTTGGATCGTATGTCGAGATATTAAGCCAATCATTTTCACCAGGAATATTTTCATTTATTCGCACGCTTACAAGTGCCTGATCAGAGGTTGCATAACTGCCGGGGGGGACTTGCAGAGAAATGCCCAGCGGTAAAGACAAAAATGTTTTCCAGGATTTAAGCTGAAAAGAAGAGGGCTTATCCAGACGGGTGGCGCGTAAAAGAAGATCGCGTTCAATCTCATATCGCTTGATTCGTTCTTGTGCTTTCGCCACTTCTTCATCTGCTCCAGCCAGTTTTTGATTCGCTTCCTCAACCAATTTTCGGTTGGTCGCGAGTGTTTCTTCAGTCTGGCGTTTGGCTGCTTCTTTTTCCGTCGCTAATTGTCCACGATCATTGTTGGCTCGATGCAGGAAGTAGCCGACGGCCAGTCCCGAGGCCAATGCTCCAATCAGAATCCATAGAAAAATTGCGATCGACCGTTTCATGCAGCATATCTTGCCCGAAGCGTTGCCATTTGTTAAGCTCTCTTCCACAATTCATTCATTTTCTATTTATGAAAGGCATCAATCTTTATCACGAAATTCCGGCAGGGGACGCAGACACATTTCACGTCGTTGTGGATCTACCTAAGGGCTCATCCAATAAAATCGAATACGACGAGGAGGGTGGATACTTTAAACTTGATCGTGTTCTGCACTCACAAATGTTCTATCCATTCGATTATGGGTTCATCCCACAGACCCATTCCGATGATGGGGATGCTCTTGATGTTTGTCTCCTCGTTACCTATCCGACGTTTTCCGGATGCGTGGTCAAGGCACGTACGATCGGCATGCTCAAGACCGCGGATGAAAAAGGCGGAGACAATAAAATTATTGCGGTGCCAGTATCGAAAGTGGATCCACGATTTGATGAAATAAAGTCCATCGATCAGTTGCCCAAGCACGTTCAGGAAGAATTACTTTTGCATTTCAAAGAGATCAAGAAGTTGGAAAAAACGAAATACGATAAAGTCGTGATTAATGGTTTTGGTTCTGTTGATGAGGCAAAAGCGGAAATCAATCGAGCGATCGAAGCCTATAAATCAAAACAATGAAAATCATTGTCGACCGAAACGCGTGCATTGGTGCCGCTTCGTGTGTTGCGATTGCCATGAAAACATTTGAATTGGATATGGATGGCAAAGCGGAAGTGATTCATGTGACTGATAAAATTCAAACAGCAGATGAATCTTCTGGGAAGGCAACCGATCAGAATGATCTGCGTGACACGATTATCGAAGCCGCCCGTTCTTGTCCGACTAATGCTATTCAGGTGATTGAAGATGATGGCACGCCTATTGTATGACCACGCCTGCTGTGCTCGAAAAACAATCTTTTTTGGTGCGAGAAATTAAATGGGAAACACCAAGCACGTTTACGCTCGTGCTTGCTCCGGAAAGTGGTGCGATGTTTTCATTTGCTGCCGGGCAATGGGTCTATCTCTATTTATTGAATGAAGATGGTTCAAGCTGGGCGCGTGCCGCCTTTTCTATTGCCTCGGCTCCGGAAGAAGCTCAGAAGCAATTTGAATTAGGAATAAAAATATACGGTGACTTTACCAAACGCGCCTCAAAACTCATGCCGGATGACCACGTGCAAATTCAAGGACCTTTTGGTGTGTTTACTTTGCATGAAAATATTTCCCCACTCGTGATGTTTGCTGGCGGGATCGGTGTCACTCCCTTCCGTAGTCAGATTCGTTCACTCTGGAAAAGACGGAGCGCAACCCAAGTCTACCTATTTTATTCTAATAAGATCGTGGAAGAGACGGCCTATTTTGAGGAGCTCCAAGCCATGGCCAAAGAGTGGCCGGCTCTTCATGTGATTTTTTTATTGACCAGTGAAGCGCCGGCTAAGTGGCCAGGGGAGACCGGGCGGTTAAATCTTGAGATAATTAAACGTCATGTTCCATCACTTGATCAGGGCGAGTTTCTCATGTGCGGCCCGCCGGGATTTATGGATAGCATCAAAGCAATTTTAGACACACAAGGCGTAGATACGAAAAAGAGATTGAGGAAGGAGTTGTTTGGATAGAATTTAGATGGGTCGCTTGTCAAAATTCTCTGAATTCGATATTCTACCCGCACAAAAATAAGGGCGTGTAGCTCAGTTGGTTAGAGCGTTACACTGATAATGTAAAGGTCGATGGTTCGACTCCATCCACGCCCAAATAAAATACCCTCTCTTACGGAGGGTGTTTTTTGACTTTTTTCTTGACGAGAACCAATTTTTTTGATACATGAACATTGGTCCAAATGACCAAGGAGAGTCTGATGACACCGTTGAAGATGCGAGTGATCCGTGTCACGACCAAGTGGGGTGGCTGGAAGATCGATGGGCAAGAGGGTGAGAAGGGCGTTCTGACGCTCGTGATCACGCCCCCGCGAGGCAAGGATATGACCATCGATGCGTTCACGCAGATTTTGGCCACTTGGCTCGACTGATCCAGTCGAGGCCGGGCGGCTCATCGAGGTCGGCAGGCAGGCCGAGCTCGATCAGAAGAACAGACATCTGTTCGAAGGGCTGGATCGTGAACTGCCTAAGGTCGCGATGTCCGTGCGCACAGCGAATTGCCTGAATTATGCCGACCTGCACTACATCGGGGAACTCGTTCAGCGCGCCGAGGCCGACATGCTCAAGACCAAGAATTTCGGTCGTAAGTCTCTCAAAGAGATCAAGGCCATCCTGGAAGAGTTTGGCTTGCGCCTGGGCATGCGTGACGAGATCGTTTCATGGGGCTGGACTCCGAACGGAGCTGCCGCACGCAATGGGACGCGTCCCTTCTTCAGCGTGCGATAACACTTCCTTTCTCGATCTTTTCGATCCTCCTGTACACCCTCATCGGTGTATTTTTTATTTTTAACAGACATGTTATTGTTATACCTATCTTTCGTATGATGAACCAAGAAGCTATCCTGCACCGACCAAAAACATTTGAACAGATTTTTGAAGAGTATTTGACTCTTCATGTGACCAGTCTCAAACGCCAGCAGATCGGATCAAAGGATCCGGAGCTTGAGCGTTGTGCGTTTGGCTGTAGCGGAGTGGAGGTGGATCGTTGTGTGCCGAAGTTAGTGATTGATAAGCTCAAGCTTGAACCGGGGAAATCGGTGGTTTTGATCGGGCCAAACGGTTCGGGCAAATCAACGGTCTACGACACCATTCAAGAAACCGGAAGTGACACGGGCAAAGGATCTGCGGCGCTCAACACGGGAAGTGGTCGAGGTTCAGTTGTGTATGGAGAGTCTGTTCATGATGGCAGAAAAAAATTACGCATTTCCCGTTTGCGCCAAGAAGAGATGCTGGCCAGTCTTCAGGATGATCAAGTTGAAGAGGTTCTTGAGCGTACGGCAAAATTTTTCTTAAAAGAATTTTCCACAAATCCGGATGACATTGATTGGACACAATCGGATGCGCAACAAAAATTTGATCAGGCCATGAAACAGGAGGAATCCGCTCGGCGCATTCAAAAATTAAAAGCAGAATTTATTAAGTTATTCAACATTGATGAGTTTCTCGATCGTGAGGTGAGTGAATTGTCGGGTGGTGAGCGTACCAAACTGTCGCTTTGTATGCTTCTGCTGTCTGAGCCGGATGTTCTTCTTTTAGATGAACCGACTAATCATTTGGATATTGAAAGTATCGGTAAACTGTCCGGTTTGCTCGATGCCTATTTACGCGCCGGTGTTTCCGTGGTGAGCGTGAGTCATGTAGATTGGTTTTTGGATCAGGTAGGAAGTCACGGGGTGATGGAGATCGAGTCAGATGGAGGAAATCGTCATCTCAAGTTTTCGAACGCCCCTTATAGCAGATATAAGCGCGATCGTTCTCGTCAAGAACATACGGTGGTTGAAGGAAAAATCACTTGGACAAAACAAAATCTCGCGAAAACAAATGGAGTGTTGCTCTCACCAAGTTCACAAGAATTGAATATCCAAGAATCCCCTTTGTCTGATGTCAGTGTTCCACCGCTTTTAGCGCGAGAGGTTTGGGTTTTATCGGGCAATAACGGATGCGGTAAAACAAAGCTCATGGAAGCCATGATCGGACAAGAAAAAGGCAAACATTTTTTCAACAAAGGTAAGGGCGTAACTTTCGCTTATCTTCCGCAGTTTTGGCCGGACGAAGTCGCTCAAGGGAGTTTGGAGAATTTTTTTTCGTGGATTAAAGATTCCTTGGATCCGCATAATGTTGAGATGCATTTTCGGAGGTTTATGGATCAAATTCATGATATTGGTTTTGAGCATGCGGGTGGTGGAAAAGGTGCGTCACACTGGGCCAAGAAAAAAATATCGACGTTTAGCGGTGGGGAACAGCGTCTTCTGTGGTTTATTGCCGTGAGCTGCTTCCCTCACGTCGATGCCCTGATGTTGGATGAACCAACAAATCATATGGATCAAAAATTGCAGGGATTGGTCACGAAAGCGATGCAAGATTTTCCCGGAGCGGTTGTGTTTTCCACGCACGATCTGGCTCTGCTTGAAGAGATTTCACATCCTGTGTCTGGGGTGGGTAACAAAGGGTCTACGATGGGGGTGAAGAATCTTATTTTACATAAAAGAGAGGGAAAGACGGTTATAGCGGAATCATCTGAGAGCCCTATCGCTTATGCTCGAGTGCGTTTGGCGGGGGCGGTCAAGCGTGGTCAGCGTGTGCGTGTATAAATCATAAAATAGCATTCAAGTTCTGCCTCTTGTCATCTGTTTTGATTCTTGATATTGTTTGGCGACAAATTGAAATCTGCGGGTATCGTATAGCGGCTATTATGCTACCTTGCCAAGGTAGAGATGGGGGTTCAACTCCCCCTACCCGCTCCATAGAAAAAAGATCCACTGGTTGGATCTTTTTTCGATTCTGAAGAGTTTCTATGACCCTTGTGGAAATGGTTCGAGAGCGAGGATTTTTTTCGCGCCTTGTGGGGAGAGGCGGCCTTGTTCGACGAGTTCATGAACCAGGGTTCCAAGTTTACGATCTTCTTTGCTGGTGAGAAGTGTTAAATCACTGCGTAGATCAGAGAGTTTAATATCAAGATAATCTTTGGTGACCATGCTTTTCTCTATATTTCCGACCCGGCCTTCCATCCGGTCGAACCTTTGATCCATCCGGTCGAACTGGTGATCGATCTTTTCAAAGCGTTGGTCAACCGAATAGAATTTTTCATCGACATGAGTAGAAAATTTGTTAAGCGTTTCGATGAGGTCATCAACTTTTCCATTTAAATCATGGACCGTATTTGTGAGGTCATTGAGATTTTTTGCAACCGTCATCCCGTTTGCTTGCAGAATCTGAATATCTTCAGATACGGTTTGCCATGTGACTTCAGGTGTAATCATAAATGGAGTGTAACGTTAAAGAAATAAATAAACAAGCTAGATATTTTGTAGGTTTTGACTCGCTTCCGTCAACATTTTCGCTAAACGTTTTTGTTCGGCAAATTTACGATAGTATTTTACACCTTGGGCGATGGCGACCGTCGCACCAGCTGATCCGATCGGTGCCCAGGGAGGAATGTTGTTTTGTTTTGTCGGAGCGCCCACCGGTATTTTTTCTTTATGACTGATCAGGGTGATTTCATCACTGGTTCGGGGATACATTTTCAGTTCTTGTCCGCGCGTATCCAATAGACCGCGTACATGCAGAACATCGCCTGCTTGCAGTCTTTGTGCGCGATATTGAACGATGGGTCGAATCATGACAGACAGGGTTGTTTCTTCCAGATCAAGCGTGACCGTTGAGGTGCGTACTGCCTGAACGGTGCCTGTGGCCTCAATGAGACTCCACGCGTCTTCTTGCCCAGGCGCACCAAGATCAACCAGGCGAGGACGGACTTCGCTCATTTTCTGAATAGACTCCCAGCGATCACGGGCAAGCATTTTAAGGGCGGCTCCTTGATCGTTTACCGTGAGCGTTCCGGTCAAGCGAATTAATGATCCTAATGCTGCAGATGGCTGTTTGCCGTTGCCATAGACCAGCAATCCTCGTCCGTCCTCTGTTTGGAGGACAAATTGATTGGTACTCAGTAGCTTTGGTACACTACCAACACTACCGCTTAAACGAACGCGCGTGCCTGAATCGAGAGTGGTCAACATAGGGATGGTGGTAGAAATGAGAGGATTGGGAGTTGAAGGTTTTTTTACAGATACTATTTTTATCTTTGGTTGGTTTGAAATTGGAGCGACGATTTTTTCATCTTTTAATGTGGTTTGTTTGATGGTCGGTGCTGTCGTTTTTGTTTCCACAATTTTTTTCTGTTGCGTCGGTTGGATTGTCTTGATTTGCTGTGGTGGCGGGACGGGAGCAGGAATGGGGATGGCCGTCACAAGGGGAGTGGGAGCTGTTTCGTAAACGATGCGTACAGGTGCCAACGCTGGTTCTGTGATCTGGGTTATTAAGACATTGGTTTGCGCCGGTGTTGGCATGGTGGAGATTTGCCATACGCCTGTCACATCTGGGAGGCGAATAAAGGTCTCATTCTTTTTGATCGTATTATATATCACTTCATCCACGATCTCGCCCGATGAATTTTTGATCCGTATGATGTCCCCATCGTTATTTAGATGAGAGCCGGTGAGAGTGATGAAGATATACGGAATAAGAGAAAAATTGATTGGCGTTGAAGAAGTAAAGCGAAAAATAGGTCCACGCGCATCCTCGATCGTCCAACCATCAAGATGCACGATGTCGATCGTTCCGCTGGCATATAGCTCAATCCATTCCGGTCCGGATGATGGGGCAGGAAAAATTTCGTTCAGATGGATGTTGAACAACGGTTCGGTCGTCGTTGTTTGTGTTTTGATTGATGTGATCTCAATCGTTGAGGTTGTTGATGTTGCGGATAAAATGATCGTGATCTCGGATGTGGCCAGATTTGTGGTTGTCGCCATCGTGTCAGATGAAGTGCTATTGGTAATCGATGTTTCAGGAAGAGACTCGCTTGAGGAAGCAGATACATAAGAAGAAGGAGTTGAAGATAAGTCAAAAGATAGGTCGATCAATCCAGGTGTGCTGGTCGCGCTGGCCCAGGCCTCTTTTTGATCACCAGCTATCTCCGGTGCGACACGGATCATGGAAGTTTTATTTTCACCGGTTGATCCGGCCAGGGGAGTGTGACCATCGCCCGCTTGGTCGATGAGTGTTCCCTCAGCATTGAGAAGCTGAATCGCGAGTTTTTCATTTGAGAGGGAAAGGGTGGAAGTGGCTAGGTTTGGAGCAATGGCCAATACGCTTTTTGGATCAAGGGCATGATTGTTTGCAATAAGAAAGGCGGAGTGGGAAGAGATAATATCGTGCGATCCGAAGACGATCGCCGGAGCTGTACTTGCCCCAATGAGTTGAAATCCGTTGAGTTCAATGGGCGTATCACCAAGATTCCATAACTCCAGCCATTCATCTGCCGTGAATAAAGATGAACCCGCCCAATTAATCTCGCCTATCACAAGCGTTGATTCCGCGTGCACGGGCTGAGCGAAGAAACCGGAGAATAAGAGAATAAGCAAACTTAAGACTCGTAGCATGAAATAATGCATAAGTGACTGAAAGAGAAAAAATAAATTTTTACGTGCTCTTGCTTTTATCGTGACACGCTTTTAAAAGTGCGTGTGGAAAAGCTCTATTGTGATCAATCGTTTGTTGGATCGTTTCACTCTTGACAAGGGGTGAGATTCGTACGGGCTGGATGCACCTCGCCCGTACCCCCAGCCTCCATCTGTGGATAAATATCTCTTGACATGTTCTATTTCTGTTCTATAATCAGAGTTATGAAAATAAAAAATTTATGACAGCTGCACTACTGACACCGAAACAAAAAGAAGTGCTGGACTATATCGTGAGTTTTATCAACGATCGAGGTTATGCACCTTCTTATCGGGAAATCGCTGATGGACTTGAGCTCGCTTCTCCTTCGACCGTTCACGCTCACATTCAAGCGCTGCGTTTGCGCGGATATCTGCGGGGCAGCGAATCATCAGGCGGAGCCAGAGAACTCGAACCAACAGATAAAGCCGTGCGTTGGGGAAAAAGTGTTTTATTGCCGTTGAAAGGGTTTATTACGGCCGGAAAACCGGTGGAAGCAATCGAAGAGCAAGAAACGATGGCAGTGCCGGTTGATCTTGTGCCTGATTCAGCAAATTCCTATGTTTTGAGGGTTAAAGGCGAATCCATGATTGATGAGGGAATTTTGGATGGTGATTATGTGATCGTCGAGCGTAATCCTTCTCCAAAAAATGGAGATGTGGTGGTTGCTTTGCTTGATAATGCTTACGTCACCCTTAAAAAGTTTTATCGCGAACGTGGCCGCATCCGTCTTCAACCAGCTAATAAAAGCATGAAACCAATTTATTGTTACGATCCCCTGATTCAAGGGGTTGTGAGGGGAGTCATTCGAACTTTTAGAAATTAAGGCGAAGAGGTGCTATGATCGGATGTATGTCAGAGTGGCCTCCACAAGCATTGCCTAAGCCCATTGATTTACGATCTATTGTGAATGAGATTCTCCCGTACGATCACCCGAAATTGAAAGAGAGAATCAAGGGAGCGTCACATGTTTTGGAATATGAGCTTGGTGATCAGCATTTGGTTTTTTTTGGTGCCAAGCATACGAATGATCCAGCTAGTCCGATGTTGGTTCAATTACAAGCCAAACTAGATCAATTTTTGAAGACCGAAACAAAAGAGAGGGTCGTATTGATGATTGAGGGGATGCACGGGGATGAATTTAATCTCGAGGATTGTCTGAAACATATTGCAACCCATGAAGATGCCGTCAGTCGCTATGGAGAAAAAGGTTTGCTGTTATGCGCGGCGCGAGATCGAGGCCTTACTATCAAGTCTCCCGAAGCACCTGAAGAATCGCTCGTTCAAGAAATGTTGGATCGTGGATTTGAAAGAGAAGAAATCGCATTATTTTTGGTTTTACGCGGATTTACCTCAACGATTGGGCGGCAGATGGATCCGAGATCCAGGTCAGATTCTCAGGAGGATTGGTTGATGGCATGCGCGCGTGAGTTTTATCATATCCAAGAATTGACAGGAGTTACGTGGATTCGATCGATAAAATCAGAAAAAGAGATATCATCCCTCTTGCAAGATCAACCTGCTTTTCACGAATATATCACCCGTGTCGTGACGGAATTTATGGCGGGAGTAAATGCAGAGTTCAAGAGATTGCCTGGAATGAAGAAAAAGCTACTGATTCCATCTATGAAAGCTTTGCTTGATCGAGATCAAACGCAGATCCCGATCAAGGATGTGAACGCCTTTTTTGATCCAGTGGATCCAAGGAAAACTCATTCGGCTATCAATCAAATTTCTGCGGCATGGAATATGAGTCGTGACGAATACCTTGTCCGGCAAATGGCGAGAGTGTTGGATCAAAAGAAAAGCATTTTTATCGTTTTTGGTGGGAGTCACGCCATTGCCATTGAACCAGCGCTCGAGAAGCTGATGGCGGCCCATGTGTAATTTTTTATGGAATTTGAAGTGCCCGAAGTAAAAAAATCATCTCCACATAAGAAGATAAAGTTTGTGATCTGCATGTTTTTTATTATGTTGATGGTGTTTGCGTTTTTGAAAATTCGAGAGCTGTCGGATCCGGGGCGGGATGACCCCGCCCCTACGACAATGACAACAGTAACCACGACTCAAGATCAGCTTGATCAAATCCGCATTGGGGCTTTCGTAGCCGCATTGATCTCAGTGCCACCAGGCCAACCCTCTGTTGAATATGTATCTGATACCATCACCCTCAAAAAATTGAATCCAATCTTTTATCAAGATGTGGCACGCGGTGATTGGGTTGTGACGTATTCAACCTTCGTCGTGATTTACCGTCCAGGCGAAAACAAGATAGTGAATTTATTGCCAATAAAATAAGTGGTTATGCGTATTGTCACCGATTTCCACTTGCATTCCAAATGGTCCCGGGCTTGCTCGAAAGAGTTGACCATCAAAAATATTGCCAAGTGGTGCGAGCGGAAAGGCATTCAATTTGTTGGGACGTCTGATTTTACTCATCCTGCTTGGCGTGAAGAGATTGAGCGTGAGCTAGAGGAAATCGCGCCTGGAACATTTAAACTCAAGAACGAGACATCTCCGACACGATTTTTATTGGCCACAGAACTGTCATCAATTTATAAACGTCATGGCAAGGTTAGGCGTGTTCACAATCTTGTTTTATGTTCGAGTCTGGCTGCTGTTGATCGTCTGATTGATGCATTGAATAAACGAGGGTGTAATTTAAAAAGCGACGGTCGGCCTATCATTGGTTTGGATTCGGAAGAGCTTCTCAAATACGTGCGTGAAGCTGATGAGAAGGGGATGTTGATTCCGGCGCATGCTTGGACACCCTGGTTTGCGGTGTTTGGTTCGCAATCAGGTTTTGATTCGTTGGAAGAATGTTTTGGTGAGATGGCAAAATATATTCCTGCTATTGAAACAGGATTATCATCTGATCCAAAAATGAATTGGAGGCTCAGTCAACTTGATAAGGTTTTTTTAGTATCGAATTCCGATGCGCACTCGCTTGATAAACTTGGTCGTGAAGCAAATGTGTTTGAGATGAAGGAGCCGAGTTTCATGGAGCTTCACCGCATCTTAACAGAGCATGATCGTTCAAAGTTTGTTGAAACCATTGAATTTTTTCCAGAAGAAGGAAAATATCACGTGGACGGGCATCGTGCATGTAAGTTCTGGTGTGAACCCGCGCAAACGAAAAAAATAAAAGGGTTGTGTCCTAAATGTGGCAAGCCGCTCGTGATCGGCGTACTGAATCGTATTGATGCGCTCGCTGATCGCGCAAACGATCCTCCGCCCACAAACGCAGTCCCTTTTAGATCAATCATCCCATTGTCGGAATTGGTCGGTGAGGCATTGGGAGTTGGTCCGCAATCAAAGAAAGTGAGAGCCGAACTCGATCGTTTGGTACAGGATGGGCGGTCAGAATTTGGCATTTTATTAGATATTCCTGAGGTGGAATTGGCTCGCATGACTCAGCCGGAGATTGTCGAAGCGATTCGGCGGATGCGTGCAGGGGAGGTCAATATCCGCCCTGGATACGATGGGGAATTTGGAGTGATTGCGGTTATGGGCGATCATGCCAAGATGCTGAAGGAGTAGCAGGCGAGTTTATTGTAAAAGAATCCTTCGATTTCACTCAGGATAAATAAATCCCCCAACCGGGGGTTAGGGGATTCCTCCTCACAAGGAACAAAAAGAAAATTAACGCTTCTTTTTCTTTCCGCCTGCCTTTTTCTTCGCGACTTTCTTTGTTTTCTTCACGGCTTTCTTTTTCATGGTTATCACACTCCTTTCTTTTTAGTCGCTCCAATAAATATCAGAGTCGATGCTCGCTGTGATGTGCGCACATCACCAAACGATCATGCAAGAAATTATAACACATATTATTGTTTTTGTGTGTCAAGTGAAAGAAAATAAAATGTCAAGAGACAGAAAGTGCCTGTGGAAAATTTTTTATTGAGACGGAATTATCTGGAGCTCCTCACATCTTGACAAACAAAAATAGTTCTGACATAGTATCCGCGGATAGTACGTGCGAAGGTCCGCCAATTTAGGTCGAAGTGTGGGTCATGCGCAGACGAGTATCCCTTAGATTCATTGATATGAGGTTCTGAGAATATCAGAACTTCACACGCTCGCATGCCCACAAAGTTGTTTGTCGGAGGCATCCCTTTCCGCACGTCGGAAGAGGAGCTCCGCCAGCTTTTTTCACAGGCAGGAGAAGTGGTTTCCGTGTTCATCCCAATGGACCGAGAAACTCAGCGTCCACGCGGATTCGCCTTCGTTGAGATGGCGGATGACGCGGCAGCGGACAAGGCGATTTCGATGTTTGATGGCTCCGATATGGGAGGCCGTCGCATCGCGGTCAACAAAGCCCGCCCGATGGAAGCTCGCGCTCCTCGCATGTAATTGAGAAAAACAACAGCTCCCTCGACTTCGGTCGGGGGAGTTTTTGTTTTTGAATCTGAATTTGGGGCCAGACCCCAATTGACATGCAGAAAGATACCTCACTTGACAGCGGCCTTGTCTAAGGGTGTCGGGGGGGGGTAGCATGGAGGGAATCAATAAATTTATTTTTTTGAAGAACTATGTCAAAGGAACAATATCAGCCAACGCCAGACGAGATGCGGGCCGCAGAGCAATCCATGTCGCATGAGCAAAGACAGCAGAGTAATACGCGTGAGCAAAATAAACATTCAGAAGCTCTTGCTAAAATTTTATTAGAACATCCAGAAGTCCTTACTGAAATTCTTAAAACACCGCTTACTCCAGAAATGTTAGTTGTGTTTGCTCAGAATATAGAAACTCCTTCGGGCAATGTTTTTGTAACATATGAAAAAATAGATGGTAGTGCACACCACGATCCTTGTAAAACATTAAAATTATGGATAGATGAACCTAGGTTTAATGGTGGATTAGTGGTACCGGGGCTTAGTAGTGCATTAGTTAAATCAGAAACGAAAGGAAAAGTTGGTTTTGGTGGTATTGGGGACTTGCCTAAAAATATGGAGCGTGCTTTAGCAACATTGGAAAATACAATGAAATTAATTAAACGAGAAGAATCAGAAATACAAAAGCTTAGCAGATTTGATGAAGCACAAGCCGCCCTTTATGTTTTTAGAACTCATGACAAGAAAAAAGATAAGTAAAGCGTGGGATCCCCCACACAAAAATCCCTCCAATTGGAGGGATTTTTGTGTGTCTGCATCCAACTTGGTTAATTTCAGATTGGTTGTCTTGGGTGAGAGAATATTCTCTCTTTAATTCTCTTTTTTAAACCCCGAGTTGTTTTTTTACTTCTTCCTCTGCGCTTTGTGGATTTGCTTTGCCTTCAGTCACCTTCATGACTCCTCCCACAAACCATTTTATGACTCCGAGCTTTCCTTCTCTGATTTGTTTGACTTGGTCTGGATTCTCTTCGATTAAACGTTTGACCGTCTCTTGAATAATTTTTGGATCATCGTTCTGGCCAAGATTATGCTCTTCAAGCAGGTGAGATGGATCAGCCCCGGTCTCAACCATGAGGGTGAGGAGTTTTTGTGCATTGGCACTACCGATCGTGCCCACCTCAATCAAGTGTAAAAACTCAGCAAAGTTTTCCGCTGTTATTTTTCTCTCTTTGAGCGTGAGATTTTTTTGTGCGAGCAATCCTACAAATTTACTGGTTAACCATCCGCCAGCGAGTTTTCCCCATTTTTTCTTCTGCGCTGCTAAAATTTCGCCGCCCTCTTGTCGTTTGTGATCTGTGGCTTCAATCCAACTTCCTAACTCTGCCATGACTTGTTCTGCAAAATCTGTCCAGCCATCATTCACCACAAAAAATTCAGCATCGCTTTCAGAAAAACCATATTCCATTTGGAGACGTTCGCGTCTTGCCTTGGGTAATTCCGGCAGATGCGTGCGCTCTTCTTTTTCGATCTCGATAAGATTGAGCGGTTGCAGATCTGGTTCAGGGAAGTAACGATAATCAGCGGTCGTCTCTTTCAGGCGTTGTTCAAAAGTCACTTCTTTATTTTCATCCCAACCACGCGTGGCACTTGGAGGAATTTCTTCGCGTGCATACATCTCACCTTGCCGCTCAATCTCATAGGCCAGTGCTCGTTCAACGGCTTTAAATGAATTAAGATTTTTGATTTCAATTTTGGGATTATATTCAGCTTGCAGTTGATGATTCTGTTCATCGACCGGTAAAAGCGAAATATTTGCATCACAGCGCATGTACCCTTTTTCCATATCGGCATCTGAAGCTCCTACCGTGCGCAAAATGGTCTGTAATTCTTGCAGAAAGAGTTTAGCTTCTTGCGGCGAGCGTAAATCTGGTTCCGTCACGATTTCAAGCAGAGGCATGCTTGAACGATTAAAATCAACCAACGTGGATCCGGAACGCGCATCATGGATATTTTTTGCCGCGTCTTCTTCTAAGTGTGCACGAGTGATCCCAATTTTCCCTAGTTTGCCATTTTTTGCAATAGGAAAATCATATTGCGAAATTTGATACCCTTTAGGGAGATCCGGATAAAAATAATTTTTACGATCAAAGTGTGATTCTGTCGGAATCGTACAGCCCAAAGCAAGTCCCGCACGCACGCCCAGATGGACAGCCTGCTCATTTAGGGCGGGAAGGGCTCCTGGTTGACCTGTACATACGGGGCAAATAGCGGTATTGGGGGGCGTATCCTCGCCGACATTCGGACACGCGCAAAACATTTTCGATTGGGTTTTCAATCGAACATGAATTTCCAAACCAATAATAGGAAGAAATTTCATCGGGTTTCTTGTAGCGCTCTAAACAGTTTGACTTGCCAGGTAACAAAGAGCGGGACAAGAAGCATGGAGACAACACCTTGGATCAGATACCAGCCGGACATAGCCAGCGCATTTCCAGTCGTAGGAGCAGAGAGATTGAGCATGGAGTCAATTTTTCCTGGGCCTGCAATGACGCCCAAGATACGCGTAAGGATATCCATCACGATCAATAAGAAGATGGTGAAGATGATTCCCGGAATGACCACGCGCCAGAATGTTGGCCAGAATCGTCCTTTGACCAGTTCGGCTGAAGCGGCGAGTGCTTGCGTGCCGCGACGATCTTCTTCGATCAAATACATGCGGGCAAATAAAAAAATGATGGACA
>SICT01000010.1 GCA_009691315.1 Candidatus Uhrbacteria bacterium
GATCGCTGGATCACGGCGCGTTTTATGCAGATTTTGCAGACCGTCACTCATGAAATGGATCATTATGAATTGGCGCGTGCCAGCCGACCGTTGCGCGAGTTTGTCGATGATCTTTCAACGTGGTGGCTTCGCCGTAGTCGTGACCGTATCAAATCGGACAACGAGTTTGAGCGAGCGGATGCTTTACGAACGTTGCGTGAGATTCTACAAGAGTTTTCTAAAGTGCTTGCGCCGTTTATTCCGTTTTTGGCTGAAAAAATTTATTTGGAAGTTGGTGGACAGAAAATGTCTGTGCATTTGGAGAAATGGCCAAGACTCGAATCGCGCGTGTTAGATGAAAAATTATTAGGAGATATGAAATGGGCGCGTGAGGTCGTTTCCAGGGGTCATGAAGCCCGGGCCGCGGCGAAAATTGCTGTGCGTCAGGCACTCGGTCAGCTCACGATTCGTTTTGCCAAAGAAGATGAGATGAAGCGTTTGCAAAAACAAGAGGATCTTTTGTTGTTGATTGGTGATGAGTTGAATGTTGAAGCACTTGTTCTTGAATACGTGCCCGGTCAGACAGAGGTTTGGACCATCGAGCTTGATACGACCATCACCCCAGAACTCAAACGCAAAGGTTTGCGTCGCGAGTTTATGCGGGCCGTGATGAATTTGCGTAAAGAAGTTGGTTTGCAACCGCATGATCGTATCACTTTGTTCATATCTTTATCCGCAGGTGAAGCACGTCAGGCAATTGAATCAGGCCAAACAGATTTGGCACATGAGGTGAAGGCATCGGGCATTGAATGGATGGATGCCCCAACGGACGCCCGTGGTAAAAATGAATTTAAACTTGATGGTCAAGTCTGTACGATTGCGCTGAAATAGCCTATGCGTCCATGCTTTTTGGTTCTTGGTTATGGTATTCCGAGGAATATTCTGACAGACGAAAACTACAGGATGTATTTGAAATGTGTTTTTAATCACATTTTTGCTTGGTGTGTTGAACAGGACATTTGGAATCCAGTCATTATTTTTTCTGGAGGGAAGACGGACATGGTAAAACCCTATCGTCGTACAGAGGCTGGAGAAATGGTCAAGCTATTTCGTACGTTGATGGGTCGGTCTGCCGTGAAGAGGCATGCTCGTCTTTGGACTTTGATTTCTGAAACACGAGCTTTTTCAACTTTAGATAATTTTTTGTATGCCAAGGATATTCTTCGCAAGAGGAAGATCGAAATGCAGAGCATGATCGTTTTTGGTGAGCAAACGCGTCTTCGACGGATCACGGTGCTCGCACGGAAGATATTTAAGCGTTCCCAGGTCATCACCATTGACTTTGATCAATCGCCGAATCGCTACTTAGATCCAAAATTTTTAACGCAGAAAGAATCCGAGGCGTTAAGGTTTGATCTGGTGGCGTTACAGGGTCAGAAGGCGTTAAAGAAACACCGTACGTTATTTAAACAGAAGTTTGCTTTTTTACGACAGGCGGGGTCTGACCATCATGTCGAAGCCGTACGTTTATGGTGGGAAAAAGAATTGCAAGAATCATTGACAGCGTGAACCAAGTGTGGGAATTTTCTCGCACGAACCTTAACAAGGAGACGATTGATGTCGAACGTTCGGCCTTTGTTCGCGTCCGACATTGATCGGACTCTGCATCCGGAGGGCGTTGGCTTTGTCCTGTGGAAAGCCCTCGCAGACCGCGGTTTGATTCCGCGTGAGGTGTGGTACGGGGAGGAAATCATGCGGGCCCGTCGTGACTTGGATCATCGACGGATCAGCTTTGAAGCGTACAGTCAAGTTTTGGTGGAAGGATATTTCCGTCTCCAAAGCTTGAAGGGAACCCATCCTTCGAAGTTGATCCCGTTGTGCCGCGCGCTGGCAGAAGAACATGAGCCGCATACGTTTCTCTTCTCACGTTTGCTTTTGCAAGCGGCCAAACACGCCAACTATTTCACGGCGGCCATCAGTGGTTCACCGCACGAGATCGTTCAGGCATTTGCCGAGCGCTGGGGATTTAATCTCGCCATCGGTAGCGAACTTCATTTAGATGAGGACGGACACTACACGGCCAATGACGAGCTAACCATTCGTCATTATCACGATAAAGAGGCGGTCGTTCGTCGTTTGATGGCCGAGCACATGTTTTCATTGCAAGGGTCAATCGCCATCGGAGATTCCTTCTCTGACCTGAGTATGCTTGCGCTCGTCGAGTATCCCGTCGCGATCAATCCGACGTTGGCTTTGCAAGCCGCCGCGCGTGAACGGGGGATCGTGATCGTACATGAGTACGATGATGTGATCATCGTCCTTCGTCCGGCAGGCGAACGCGGCAGACTTGAGGAAGTCGGTTTGCACGAGGTTCTTCCCTCACAGATCGCTGATCACATGATTGGCGCATCCTCCGGTCGCATCAAGCCATGAACCTTCTCTCAAGTGGCATCCTGCCATTTTTTTATTTAAAAAAATTCCCCTTGGCGTCAAGCGATGGGGAAGAAAGAAAAAGGATCAGGCACTTGCGAGATTCGCCTTGATGCGGGCGAGAGGCTCCGAGGTTTCGGGAATGAACGGGGCTCCCACGATCCGTTCGTAGGCGGCGATGTAGCGGCGTGCCGTTTCCATGCGCACCTCGTCTGGGATTTCGGGAATCGGACCATCTCCCTTGAAGCCACATTCCTTGGTGAGCCACATCCGCGCATACTCCTTGTCGAGTGCGCGTGGATCTTCGCCGGCCGCAAAACGTGCTTCGTAGTCAACAGTTTCCCAGAAGCGCGACGAGTCCGGGGTGTGAACCTCGTCGATTAGCAGCAATTCGCCATCTGGCGTGCGGCCGAATTCGTATTTGGTGTCGACCAGGATGAGTCCACGCTGAGCGCAGTGTTCAACACCCGCCGCATACAGGGCAAGGGCCCGATTTTCAAGATAGCCAAAGTCGCTTCCTGAGATCAGGCCGCGTTGGATCAGCTCTTCTCCGGACAGGCTGACGTCATGCGCGCCTGTCTTAGCTTTCGTGCTTGGCGTCACGATCGGTTTGTTGAGACGTCCATGCTTGCGCATTCCGTTGGGAAGTAGATGTCCGCAGAACGTCTCGTCACCGCGCGCGTAGGCAGTCCAGATGCTGGTGGACGTCGAACCCGTGAGATAACCGCGAACGACGAATTCGACCTGCAGCGGCTCACACTGGCTGGCGATCACGACATTTGGATCCGGCACGTTTACCATGTGATTCGGTATGATGTGCCGGAGCAGATACATCCAGAACGCGGTCATGCTGTGCAGCACCTGTCCCTTGAAGGGGATGGTACACAGCACGCGATCGAACGCACTTAGGCGATCGGTCGTGATCATGATGCGAACCCCGTCGGGCGTCACATAGCTGTCGCGCACCTTCCCTTGGTACCGTGTCCCGAGGTAAGGGAAATCGGTACAGAGCAAGGGATGTTTCAGTGCTTCACGCAGTTGTTCGTCGCTGATCGTCAAGGTTCACCTCCTCGGTCGAGAGTTTAGCCTGACTTTATTATGTATGTAAAGTTTCATTTTTTGTCTCCAAACGTTTTAATGGGGATTGACTTTGGTTTCTGATCCAGTAAAGATAGATTCGCCAATTTTGGCTGAGGTTAGATGATGAGTCGTTCGCGGAAAATCGTTGTTGTTGGAGCCCACTGGGGCGATGAGGGCAAGGCCAAGGTCGTCGACAATCTGGTCGACAATCCGGAGAACACGGTCATGGTCCGCTTCGCTGGCGGAGCTAATACCGGGGCGACCCTCGTCATCGATGGTCAGAAGTTCGTTGGCCATCAACTGCCGGTCGGCGTCGTTCGTCCTGGTCTCGTGAACATCATGGGACCGTACGTGGCCTGTGATCTCGAAGCGCTCGTCCTTGAGCTTCGGGTCGCACGTGAAAACGGCGCGCCGGTCATGATCGATCCGCGTGCCCCTATCGTCCTTCCTATGTACAAGGCGCTTGATCGAGCGCGAGATGGCGGAGGTACTGGCCCTGCTTCTATCGGCACCACGGGCAAAGGGATGGGCCCGACCTATGCCGCGTTCGCTTCTCGCTACGCTCTGCGCGTCGGGGACATTGTCAGGGGACGAAACCACCTCATGACCGTGCGCGATCGGATTCAGGCCTATCACGTTGAGCTTTTGGCCGGACTTGAGAGCTGTGGCGTGTCTATCGAAGACAAGGCTTTCGAGTTTGAGGCACAACTCGAACAGTGTCTCGAGTACGCGGCAGAGATCGGGGATGTGGTCGGGGATACCGTGCGCTATGTGCGGGGCGTGATCGCCAAAAGCGAGAAGGACGTGTTGTTCGAGGGGAGCCAGAGCATCATGCTCGATGTTCTCCATGGCTGGCCGTATTGCACCTCGTGCTTTACGGGGATCGATGCGATTGGCAACTCGTTTGGGATCCGTCGTTTCGATCAGGTGGTCGGGGTGATCAAGGCCTACAGCACGCGTGTGGGACGCGGTCCGTTCCCGACCGAGATGGATGAGTTTACGGCGAATATTGTGCGGGAGCGTGGCGGTGAATACGGCTCAACAACTGGCCGCCCGCGACGTTGCGGTTGGCTCGACCTGCCAGCTCTGCGTTACGCCGTCCGCATGGGTGGGATCACCTGTCTGGTCATGACCAAGGCCGACGTGCTGTGCAACTTGATGACGATTCCAGTGGCAACAGGCTATCTGGACCCCACCGGCACTCAGGTATTGGAGGATGCAATCCTTGATACGGAGCTTCTGGCCGGGGTAAAAGCCGTCTATCAGTCGGCAGCCTCTTGGGCAGGGCCTCTGACGCTGGAAAGGAACCTCAGCGGTTTTCCTCCGATACCGGCAGAGCTTGTGGCATATATGGAACAGGTCGAGAGAGCGACCCAGGTGTCTATAAGAGGTCTCAGCATTGGACCGGATCGTAAGGAGATGATCTGGTTTGAGCGGCCATGAAGCGAACTTTTCTTGGCGTGATGAATCACGCTCCTACTCCGACCTGGTTCGGAGTATTTTTATACGTCATTGCGAGGCTCGGCGAAGCAATCTCTGAATTGGGAGATTGCCGCGCTTCGTCAGACTTCGCTCGCAATGACAGAGTGACTATTTCTGTCTGATCCCGCTTGGCGAATTTCTTTTTTTAGCCGTATAAGATTTTTTGCCGTCCCTCGAAATTGCCAATCATCACGATCTGTGAGTTTTTTGCAAAAGTCCAAAAATTGTTTGCGCGTCCCCCAGAGTTTTATTTCCAGTTGACGGGCCAGTGTGGTCAATTCTTTCAGATCCTTTTTCTCCTGAGTCCGATCCGTCATCTTTTCTATTTCAATATACGCTAGACCGCTCGGACTTTGTACGAGCGCAACACTGATTGACTTACGCTGAAAATTTTTGGTCAGTTTTGAGCCGACTTTAGTAAAGAATCCCATGGAGGCAAACATTTGAGCGAATGTCAGAAAACTCTTAAAATCCACCTGCTGTCCGATTTCTAAACGATTCGACGCATGTGTCAGTCCAATTTTTGTCACCACTTCACATTCGCTATTGGTGATGCGACACCTATTGTCAACTTGCGTGAATGATGGCCCTCCATGTCTTTTTTTATCCCGATCAAACATCGACACATCGCCAAAAGACATGACAGACGTACGTCGTGTTTCTCCTATTGATCGAAAACCCAGGGCTTTCAGCCGTGCTTCCAGTCCCGGAATCTCCGTCTTCTTTATTTCCCCGCGCACTTCCAATTCAATCGATTTTTTCATAGTTCAGGCTTCCCTCTTAATCTAAGAGGGAACGAGGGAGTTAAAGAATAAAAAGATGTTTTAGCCCACGGTAACCCATTTTTTATAACTCCTTCTCACCTCCGTTCGGCTGAGCTCACGGCCGAAGCCTCTTAGGTTAAGAGGAGGAATTTAATTTTTATGCCATTTTTGTTTTCTTAAATCCTTTTTTAATCACAAAGACGGCGATAAGGATTCCGACAATGGCCGCGATGACAAGTGCGATGACATTGTGGAGGAGCATGGAGATGATAATCGTCAGGATGCTGAGGGCGAATGCGACAATGAAAGTGACAAACCCAATCAATCCACGACTCACACTGCCAAAGGCAGGAATAATATCTAGGAATGTGCTGATTGGTCCGAGCAACATACTGAGACCGATCCACATAAGGACAAATCCAAGCAAGCGCAACAGCCAAGTTGTCATAGAGTTTTCGCTGGCCATGGTCGCGAGCGCTTCCTCTTTCGTGCCAGTGAAACCACGATAGAGTGTGCCATTTTTTGCGTTGACATAAGGCGAGAGATTTGCGCCATCTAATTTTCCAAAAGCAACAATATTTAGATCAGAGGGGAGATAGGTGTAACTTACGCGAATGTCTCCAATGCGAGGACTTCCAAGTGAACCTGTGCCGAGAAAAATATATTGATTGTTGTTTGCGTTCGTAATGACTTCGGAGGTTGACGAAGTGAAAGAATTTTTGGTGAGCATGAGTTTTTGTTCAGGAGGAAATTCGAATTTCGTTGGATTGATCGTGAGTGTACCAAGCATGGCTTGCGAGACGATTTGATCAACGTGGGGGATTTGATTCTCTGGATTTTGATGTCCCTCTGGAATTTTGAAATCACTCGAGTGAATGCCTTCCTCACTCCACTCTTGATGATACGTATACGTTTTTTCTTCCGTTTCACTGCCGCCCAGATTTTTTTTCGTTTTTGATTCTACTTTTTCTTTCCACACAAATATTTCGGGTTTGCGAGACAGTTTTAAATATTTTTGCGGGTTGAGTTCTGCATTCACGATCGTACTGCTTGCTCCGGCCATTTCTATTTTATCAGATAACATTTCACCGCTGGTCAAGATACCTTGAGCCGTGACTATTTTTCCTTGAGCCGTTTGGTCAGGAGTCGTCGCATTGATCTCCATCGATTGTCGCGCCATACCGATCAGCCCCTGTGCTCGGACTTGACGGCCTTCATTATAATAAAGCAATCCGAACGAGACGATGAACAGAATAAGGCCAAAGAAAATGCCTTTTATGGAACCCATTAGCCGCGATCCCAGACCGGTGGTCGTTGTTTCTGTATATGAGTCAGACATAGAAAACAGTGAGATGAGTGAAATTGAATCTACTGTACAGAAAATTGATTCGGTTGACAAAGCTCTTATTTTCGAATAGTATATGTCTCGCCCTTTCACTCAAGGAGACCTGGTCATGAAAATGATTCCCGCGTTTTTGTTCATCGCCCTCGCAGCCCTTCTCTACACAATCGCCGAGCCCCAGACCCCACGACTCAGTGCAGAGCCATGAAGGATCTGAAGAAGCGCCAGCAGTGCGAACATCTCGTGATGTTCGCCATGTCGGGCGCCGGTTACTGATGTTTGGGGGTACTTCTTTGTAGCGCTGATGTCATTTGAGTCATATCAGCGTTTTTTTTATTGAAACAAAAAACCCGACTGTTTTTCAGTCGAGTCTTCCATGGTGCACCCTAAGAGACGAAGTTCTGATGGGAGTATGGGAGAATTTGGAAGCATTTTTAGGTGTCGGATTTTCCAGACCTTTTTTGTCAATAATGTGCGTTTGTGATATAGAAAGTCATGCTTGAGAGAGATTTTCTCTATCTTATGAACAAAAATGAAAAAGTAATAGGAATAATGAAAGACAATACTCATTTTAGAGATGATGACTTCCTAAATCCTAGTATCAAATTTGAAAAATACAAAGGAAGAGATCCTGCTCTAGGTAAAAAGGAAGCGGCCAAAAGAAAGCAGGTATTCCAGGAAGTGAAAAAAATTTCTGATAAGTTTGCCGAAGAACATGATTTTGAAGCGCCAAAATTAGTCCTCACAGGATCAACGGCGGTGGAAATGTGCACAAAAAAAAGTGATTTAGATATCGCCGTTGTTATAAAGTTTGGACACAAGTTTATTCGAAATAGCGCATTGTGGCATGCTTACGTTAAAATTCTAAAATCAATAAAAACAGGTTTTGAAATAAAACCAAAACTGATTATCGAGGGCGTGGGTGATACCACCGCATATTTGATGCAGATTTAGTAGTTGTGATCGTGGAGAAAGCCCAACGGCACCGATGTCGAGGACGAAAAGATCATCCTGCAGGCGATTGGATCTAACTTTATCCTGAAGGACAGGAGATTCAACGTAGACGTGAAAAAACCGTTCCAAACGATAACAAACTATCAAATCGTTTTGTCCCCCGAAGATGAAAAAGATCTAACTCAAGAAATCGGCTTGCTACAAACGAAAAACCCGACTCTTATCGAGTCGAGTCTTCCATGGTGCACCCCAGACGATTCGAACGTCTGACCTCTTCCTTCGGAGGGAAGCGCTCTATCCAGCTGAGCTAGGGGTGCGTGATGTGGACGCATGCTAGCGAAAAATGGACTTCAAATCAAGCCATTCATGTTGACGCAAAACATTTTTTTCTTTACCATCTGCGCGACAACCCGAGCAGGCGACGGTAGCTCAGTTGGTAGAGCAGGGGCCTCTTAAGCCCAAGGTCCTGGGTTCGAATCCCAGCCGTCGCACCACGTAAAAGCCACATTTAACGATGTGGTTTTTTCGTTGTGGCTCACGTGGTACAGCCATAAAAAAATTCGCCCGGGAGATCCACCAGAGGCGGACAGGGCGAAGTAAGAAAAAATGTTCAGGCGGCTTCCACTAACGCCTCTTGGATTTCGACGAGTGAGGACACGATGTGGCCGCGCGGATGGGCGCGTACATACTCGATCTCGTGTTGCGGCGTGTGCTCGTTCATCATGAGGATGAAGGAGCCGCCGAGCAACAGCACGATGAGCCCGTCGAGTTCCAGATTATCCCCCACGACACAGATTTCTGACCAGTCGGCGCCCACCATCCAGCGTTGTATGTTGAGCACGCTGAAGTACTGACGTCGCCGCACCTCGACCCGCCGACCGAATCCAGGCAGGTCGATCCGGAGGGGCAGTTTGTCAAGCTCTCCAGATGTCTCGTCTATCCTAGGATAATGATAGAACTCGTTCTTCTTGGCTCCACCGTGAATGCGGGCGGTCAACCAGTCGAACTCTCGACCAAGTCGGTTCAGCTTGTCTCGTACCGATCCAGTGCCCGAGTTGGTCACGATTTCGGTGGCAAAGGGCTTTCCCTTGAGGGCGCGGAACAGCTCTTCGACGCCTGGCTGGAAGACGGTGTCCGCTTTTGGATAACATTCCCACCACGCTTTTGCGTGGAATTCCTCAAAGGTATCGAGATTGCCTTTGACCTCCATCCAGATGAGGCGGGAGACGGTGAGCATTAGTACATAGGGGTCGCCGGTGGCCGGAGACACCAGCGTGCCTTGGAAGATCCAGCCGTATTGCGCGGGATCTCCTTTAAGCACTGTCTGTTCGGTCTTTGCGATCAGTTCCCAGGTATCACGCACAGACTTGTCGAGCGCGACCGCAAGGCCATGCACGTATGCCACCTTGAAGGGCAGCGCCTCCTCCCAGTTCTTCGTGACTGTGCCGTCGAAGTCGAAGACTAGGAGTTTGACGAGTTTGAGCAGTTCGATCAGGGGATTCAACGGATTGGACATGATCCCTCTCCTTATTTCTCAGTTGTGAAGGCTCGTTTTGCTTACCATTGATTTTTCTTTTGGTCAAGATTAGAGTGAGTGCGAGGAGGGCAAATCCATGAGCAGGCTTGATGAGGATTTCGATGAGGATGATGCATTGGCCGCAAGAGCTCGCGAGGTGATGGAAGATCCAGGGGGTACCAGAGCTCTTGGAGTTCCTGTGGATGGCCGTCATGTTCGGGACAGCCAACGGTTCCACGGTCGTAGATATCACGGCAAGCGGGTTCCGAAAGGTCCCATCTCTCCGTCTCAGATGAAACTGGGAAGCGGCGCAAAGGAGCGGTGATTCAGTGCACTTTTTTCTGGCTTTCCGTCGTGTCCATTTTTGTGGGCCTGGCGGAATTTTTAATAACCTTATATTCTGTTGGACATTGCTATGCGCTATTCTCAATTATTCACCAAAACATCCAAGTCTGCCCCGCATGATGCCGAATCGATTAATGCGCGATTGCTTGAGCAGGCGGGATTTGTGCGTCAGGAAATGGCAGGTGTGTATTCGTGGTTGCCGCTTGGACTGCGCGTTTTGCGTAAGGTCGAGAATATTATTCGTGAGGAGATGAACGCGCTTGGAGCGCAAGAAATTTTGATGCCCGCGCTCCAGCCAAAAGAAAATTGGCTTCAAACCGGACGTTGGGATTCAGTTGACGTTTTGTTTAAAGTCCCGAGTCAAACAAAAAAAGAATATGCACTTGGGCCTAGCGCTGAGGAAATTGTGACGCCACTTGTTCAACAATTTGTAAAATCATATAAGGATCTGCCGACCTCCGTGTATCAAATTCATTGGAAGTATCGAGATGAGCTTCGAGCAAAGAGTGGGGTGATGCGTGGACGTGAGTTTGAAATGAAAGATTTATACTCCTTTCATACGGCGCAGGAAGATCTTGATGCGTTTTATGTAAAAGTAACCGAGACTTATTTGCGTGTTTATACGCGCTGTGGAGTTGATGCCAAGGTCGTGCAAGCTTCGGGGGGTGTGTTCAGTGAAAAGTTCTCTCACGAATTTCATGTTGAGACTCCAGCGGGCGAAGATCGTTTACTTATGTGTTCGTCCTGTACTTTTGCACAGAATATTGAAGTCGCGACCGTCAAAGAAGGTGATCCTTGTTCGCAGTGCGGAGGGAAAATCCGTCTGACGAAAGGCGTTGAAGTGGGAAATATTTATGATTGTGGAAAAAAATACTCAGACGCGTTTAATTTTGATGTGTCGTTTGAGGATGGAACACAAGGCAGGGTGTTAACTGGATGTTATGGGATTGGCGTGACACGCCTCGTCGGCGCGATCGTGGAAGCTTCCCATGATGATCGTGGCATGATCTGGCCAAAATCTGTGGCGCCGTTTCATGTGCATTTGATTTCGCTGGGATCAAAAGATGCGGAAGTAGCCAAGTGCGTTCAATCTGCCGCGCAAGAATTGTATGAAAGTTTGTCAGCAAATGGTGTTGAAGTTTTGTGGGATGAACGTGAAGGTGTCTCAGCGGGTGAAAAATTTGCCGATGCCGATCTGATCGGTGTACCCCTTAGATTGGTCGTTTCAGAAAAAACGTTAAAAGAGGATTCCGTTGAGTTGAAAATGCGTACCGGTCAAGAAATGAGACTTGTAAAGATCCAAGATGTAGAACGGGAAATAAATAATTTTTAAGAATAGTTATGGGAATTTTTGATAGATTTGGTTTTGGGAGAGGGAAAGAGAAAGAGTCGGCGAAACCGAGGGCTCAACATCCTCCTTCGCAACGATCAACCCCATCGCCTGATGAACTTCCAAAAGGCATTGCAAGAAGTGATGTTCGTGGAGATGATCAGTTTAGGCCTGATGGAGATCTATCTCGTCCATCTTATAAAGATATGGATGAGGCAATGGCAAAAAGATTTCTTGTGCAAAATGGAAACGATCTTGTTTTTCGTGCGGTGATGATGGATTTTCTCCTTCGTGATCGTGATTATCGCGCGAAACTTTCCGCTGATGATCAAATCAGATTTGAAAGGGTGATGAAAAGCAAATCTTTGGCTGAAGCATTGCAAAACAGGTTTATTTTAGAATGGATTCGACCGATGAGAGATGCCGAAAAAGCAAAATTATTGTCAAAAAAACCCCGCCGATAAAGGTGGGGTTTTGGTTTTTAGATGATTGCTGGGGCTGGGACTGGGACCTTGTCTCTTTCTTTTAACGCTTTTTTTAATCCAAGCCCGGCTTTAAATTTTGGCACGGTCACTGGAGGAATCTGAATTTTTTCGGTTGGTCTTTGCGGATTGACCCCTACACGGCCTTTACGCGTCTTGGACATAAACGTTCCAAATCCTGCGATCGTGACTTCGCCACCGGCTTGCAGGGTCGTCGTGATCGTCTCGACGAGCAGTTCGATAATATCTTCACCTTGCTTTTTCGTCACGCCTATTTTTTCCGAAATGATTTGGATGAGTTCTGCCTTGTTCATACAGATGTTATTAAAGCTTAAATGTCAGCAGAGTGTAGCTGACTTTTGCCGAACGGGCAAGATCATTGTACGCTATCTTCTATGAGAATTCTTGGAATTGATTACGGAGCCGCGCGCGTGGGCGTTGCGCTTGGAGATACGGAGACGAGGATCGCGAGTCCTTGGTGTGTGATAGCGAATGAAGACGCGGATGAGATGATTGATCGTTTGATGGACATTGCGAAAAAAGAACAGGTCAAACAATTTGTGATCGGTATCCCGCATCCGCTTCACGATCAAACGCGTGAAACAGATCAGGCGCGGGAGATTCGAGCTTTTGCGAAACGTTTAGGAGAAAAGGGGATTCCGGTCATCGAAGAAGATGAAACACTCTCAAGCGCGCTTGCACAAACGCAAGCGCAAGAAATGAATGAATATCACAAACGCGATGATTTGGCCGCTGCCGCAATTTTGCAAACATATTTGGATCGTGTATGAGTTATATTCGTGATACAGCCATTGTTTTGAAATCAGAATCGTTTCGTGAGCACGATCGCATGCTCACGCTGTTTGGAAAAACGCATGGAAAACTGAGAGCGGTGGCGCGTGGAGCCGATCGTCCACAGGCGAAAGCGCTTGGTCACCTAGAACCATTGTCTGAAGTGGAAGTGATGATCGCGCGCGGACAAAGTTTTGATAAACTCGCGGTTGTACGGCTTGTGGTCGCCCCATCGGTTCGTGAACGATTAAGCGTGATCGCCATTGCTGGATCATTCGCACATCTCGTCGATCGTTTAACCGAGCACCAAGACCCGGATGAGCGTGTCTATGATTTATTGAAAGAGGTTCTGACGATCGGCGAAGATTGTTTGCAAGACCCATCGATTGAGCGCAGCCGATTGCTTTTTTCTACCGCAAGCCTGCGTTTGATGGATATATTGGGATATGGGCCGGCGTTTGAAGAGGAACATCATGATGCCGGGCGCTTGATTAAATTTTTGCGTACACGTTTGTTGAAAGAGGCTCTGAGTATTACTGCGCCGAGTCAAACATTTGTTTCCGCGAGTCAACTCATCGAACGCGCCCTTGAAGAGACCCCGCTCCTGGTCGCTCCGCATGGGCCTGTGACGATCGCGGCGTTGCTCGGTTGATAGAACCCTCTCTTTTGGAAAGAGAGGGTAGGGTGAGTTAGTCGGCCGATATAGAGTACATGCTTATGGCGAATAACTCCCTCCATCTCCCTCTTTCCAAAAGAGGGAGTGTTATGTCATGATACATGCTCTATGCAGAGCTTTATCAAAGATTTTTCAACGTTGATCGGTCAAGCCGTTACGATTCAGGGGTGGGCCTATAATGTTCGTTCCAGCGGGTCGATTGCGTTTTTGCAGATGCGGGATGGGTCGGGATTTACGCAGGCGGTGGTCGTAAAGTCGAATGTGGATGAGGTGTCATGGGCCGTGGCTTCGTCAGCGACCATCGAATCATCCATGATCGTGACGGGTATGGTTACCAAACATCCAAAGCAAGAAGGGGTGTATGAATTGCAGGCAACGCAGGTCGAACTGATCCAGCGGGCGGAAGAATATCCGATTGGAAAAAAAGAACATGGGCCGGATTTTTTGTTTGACAATCGTGATTTGTACCTTCGTTCAAAAACTCCATGGGCTGTGTTGCGCATTCGTGATCGCGTGTATTTTTCTATTGAACAATTTTTTCACGAACAAGGATTTATTCGTTTTGACACCCCGATCATTCAACCGACAAGCTGCGAAGACACCACGCAATTGTTTACAGTGAACTATTACGACACACCAGGATATCTGTCGCAGTCAGGTCAACTTTACGGAGAAGCGGGGATCATGTCGTTTGGCAAAGTGTATGATTTTGGTCCAGTGTTTCGTGCGGAAAAAAGTAAAACGCGCCATCATCTTTCTGAACTGTGGATGATGGATGCAGAGATGGCATTTTTTGATCAAGCGATGAACATGGATCTGCAGGAGAAAATGATTAAGCGCATCGTGAAAGATCTGCTTGGGCAGTGTGTCGAAGAATTAAAAATTTTGGAACGCGACACGACGATTCTTCAACGTCTCGTCCATGAGCCGTTTGTTCGTTTGACTCACGCAGAGGCGAAAAAAATTCTCAAAGAAGAAAACTTGATCACCAAAGAAACCTTTGATGACACATATTGGCAGGATGATATGTCAACGGAAGAGGAGATTGCACTGGGAAATAAATTTCAATTGCCTGTGTTTGTCCAGGATTATCCGGCGGAGATTAAATCGTTTTACATGAAACGATTCACTGACAAAGATGGGGTTGTTCGTGCACGCTGTGCAGATTTGATCGCGCCAGAAGAAGGTCGTGAGATCATCGGTGGGAGTCAGCGTGAAGAAGATTATGAGCTATTGAAAAAAGAAATCATCGACCGTCACTATCCATTACAACAATACGAGTGGTACTTGAATACGCGCAAATACGGAAGCGTTATGCACAGCGGCTTTGGTTTGGGTCTTGAGCGCACCGTGCGTTGGCTGTGCGGCGTTCATCACGTCAGAGAAACCATTCCATTTCCGCGACTCCTCAATCGCATGGAGCCCTGAAATTTTCAGATCCCCCTCTTAACATAAGAGGGGCTAGGGGAGTTAAAAATGCATGAATGAATTCAGCCCTTGTTTGTAACTCCTCTCGATCTCCTCTTAGGCTAAGAGGAGAGGTCTATCAGATGAACAGCAAGAATTAGCAAATATGCTATACTCTTCTCGTTATGCCATCTCTTGTGGAAAACCATTCAGCTACGTGGATTAAAGTTTGGATTGGGCTTGGAGGCTTCGCTTTTTTTCTTTTTTTGATTATTCCAGCCACGCTGGGAAGTGCTGTGCTGAAAGATCGTTTGCGTTTTGTGCAGTGCCAGAATGGTCAACGAAAGGATTGTGGCGGCTCGGCCATTTGGGCCATGTATGATTGGAACTTATCAACCGTCTCTTCGACACAGAATGTTGTGAGTGGAGACTCGAATCAAGCGACAACCGAGCCACGTATCGAGTCTGTGTCAATTACGAATGCCACCTATGATGGAGCGTATTATCGCGTAGAAATAGGGACGCAGGCGGAAGTGATTGCCCATGTGACGAATGTGAAAAGTGTGACGATGTATTTAAATACCATTGTTAAAGATAAGCCGGTACACAAGCGCATAACCAGTTTGGAGCTACAAAAAGACGGAAGCTATAGAGGCACCTTCCTTGTTTCCCCAGGCTTGAAAGCTGAGTTAGAATTAGAGGCGGTTGATCCCATCGGCCACGCAACCTCCTTAGGCATTCGTGTTGCCGCAAAATAGTTTGACGTTTCATGATCCATGATCCATGATTCATGATCTATGTCGAGAACGATGAATTGTGAGACGGTTGGCTTGATTGGCCAGACCGTGGTGTTAAAAGGTTGGGTGCACGGCCGGCGCGATATGGGAAAACTTGGTTTTATTGACTTGCGTGATCGTTCTGGACTCGTGCAGGTTGTTTTGGTTCCGGCGGAATTGTCTGAACGAGGAAAAGAAGCTATGAAAGAACTGCGTTCGGAATATTGTGTGATGATTGAAGGTGTGGTGCAGAAGCGGGGAGAGAAACAAGTTAACAATGATCTGCCGACCGGGATGGTTGAAGTGCTGGCAAAAGATGTGGAGATTTTGAATGCGGCCAAGACCCCGCCGTTTGATGTGACGGCAGATACAAGTCCGATTAACGAGGAGGTTCGTTTGAAGTATCGCTATCTGGATTTGCGATCTGAACGCTTGCAAAAGAATCTGCAGTTACGTAACGCCTTCATTCAAGGGTGTCGAAATTTTTTGCTTGCGGAAAAGTTTATTGAAATTGAAACGCCTTATCTTACCAAGGCGACGCCGGAAGGTTCGCGTGATTTTGTTGTACCAGCACGTTTGCAACCAGGAAAATTTTTCGCCCTGCCTCAGTCACCCCAGCAATACAAACAACTTTTAATGGTTGCTGGTTTCGAACGGTATTTTCAACTTGCGCGGGCATTTCGTGATGAAGATCCGCGTGCTGACCGTGGCTTTGAGCATACGCAAGTTGATATTGAGATGAGTTTTGTTGATCAAGAGGATGTGATGCATCACGTCGAGGCCATGATCACTCAAACCGTTGAATCACTTGGTTATACTATCAAACAAAAACCATTCCCGCGGATTACCTACGCTGAATCGATGGCAAAATATGGAGCGGATAAGTTCGATCTACGAACAGAGGAAGAGAAGAAGCGGGGTATCCTTGCCTATGCCTGGGTTGTTGATTTTCCATTTTTCGAGAAGACTGAAGATGGAGGCTGGACGTTTACGCACAATCCTTTCTCTATGCCTAAGCCGGAATTCCTTGCCGATCACCTTGCAGGAGGCAATGTCGAAAATATTCTCACCACGCAATACGATCTCGTCTGTAATGGGTATGAGTCTGGCGGTGGGAGCATTCGCGCACATGATCCAGAAATTTTGAAAGCGACCTATAAAATTATGGGTTATTCCGATGATGAAATTGAGCAATCGGTTGGACATATGCTGGAAGCGTTTGGATATGGTACGCCTCCTCATGGAGGGATTGCGCTTGGGGTAGAACGCAATATTATGAATCTGACCGGTGAGTCGTATTTGCGGGAAGTTCAAGCGTTCCCAATGACTGGTTCTGCTAATACAGCTGTTATGGATGCGCCGAGCGAATTACCAAAGAAGACACTCGATGAATTAGGTCTCTCAATCAAAAAATGAGCTACGCCGTCCACATTGAGCAATTTGAAGGTCCATTGGATCTTTTGCTTCAGCTGATCGAATCTCAAAAACTCGACATCACTAGCGTCTCGCTCATGCAGGTGACAGAACCATTTGTCGCGCATGTGCGTGAGAAAAAAGGGCAGATTCCTCCGGAAGAGCTGGCAGATTTTTTGGTGATCGCGGCGAAACTTATTTATCTTAAGTCGCGTGCGCTTTTGCCATCGCTCACCGATCCTTCGTTAGAAGAGGGTCCTGATTTGGAGACGCAGTTGAAAATGTATAAAAAATTTGTGGACGCGGCGCATCGTTTGGGTGAGATGGTGATCGCGGGTCAATCATCCTACGGTCGGGTGCGTCGGCCCGTACGAGAATATTTTGGGGAGTTTGTGCCACCGCGTGGAGTGACGAGTGAGGTTTTGCATGATTTATATGAGCGCGTGATCCGGCGATTAGAGCCAGTCATGAAACTTCCTCAGGCAGCGATCGAACGGGTGATCACTTTAGAAGAAAAAATCGAACAACTCACCCAGCGCATTCGTGATGGGTTACGCACATCCTTCCATAAATTTTTGGCCGAATCAGGGGATCGCAAAGAAATCGCCGTGGCTTTTCTTGCTCTGCTTGAACTGGTGAAACAGCGCATCATTAAGGTCGAACAGAAGAATTTATTTGAAGAGATTCATCTGGAGAGAGTATAATGGGCGCGCGACAAATGGCCGCGACGGACAAGGCGTTCCTGTCCTGCTCTCCGCCAGCTGGCGGAGCCGCAGTCTCGCGATACACGAACGCCTTGTCCGTCGCTACCAATAAACATGATTACATTATCGCAAAAAATTGAAGCGATTCTTTTTACCACCGCACGCGCGCAAACGATCAAACGTTTGGCGGAGATGTGCGAAGTTAGCGTTGATGAAGTGAAGGCGGCGTTGGATGTTTTAGATGAACAATTAACCGGGAGTGCCCTTCAACTCACACGTCAGGGATCAGATATTGAGCTCGTCACGCGCCCAGAGTTGTCTGTGGTTGCGCGTTTGGCGTTGAAGGAAGAAGCGCAAGGAGAGTTGACGCGTCCTTCGCTCGAAGCGCTGGCGATCCTGGCCTATCGTGGACCACTTACCCGTCCGGAGTTAGAACAGATTCGCGGTGTGCAATGTTCACTGATCTTGCGCAATCTCATGTTACGCGGATTGGTTGAGACGCATGAAGATACACGCTTGGGTCAACCAGTGTATGCGGTGACGATTGATTTTCTCAAAACGCTTGGTGTGGATCGTCTCGAACATTTGCCCGATTTTGCCTCATTACATACGCATGGGGTCGTGGAACAAGCGCTGGCAGAATTGCAGGAGGCCCCGGCCGTCGATGATCCAGAATCCACGCTTTTGGTTTAACCTTTATGTTCGCTGAGTCATTTATTGCTTTGGTTGGACTGCTTTCCGTACACGCGATCCAGGATCCGACGACCATCACGCTGCCGCTTCGGCAACTCCCTGTCGCAAAATATGTGGTTGTTCTTCCGGTCGGTGTGCCGATAAAAAAATCCACTGATGTGTTTGGGGTTGCCGTGACGGCCAAGGCCGCGGCCGTGCTTGATGTGGCGAGTGGACAATTATTATTTCAAAAAGATGTAGAGAAAACGTATGCGATTGCGAGTTTGACCAAACTCGTCACGGCCATGACCTTTTTGGATAGCAAACCAAGTTTAGAAGAAGAGGTAACCATTTTACCCGAAGATGATCCGCATCAGGGGAAAGAAGTGTTTATAAATGGGGAGCGGGTGAGTAAGCGCGACTTGTTTCGCTCGCTTTTGATCGGATCGATTAATACGGCCGCCGAGGCTCTGGCGCGTTCGACAGGAGATCGAACCACTTTTATTCGTGCGATGAATGAAAAGGCAAAAAGCTTGGGCATGATTCACGCCTCATTTGCCGATCCCGCGGGTCTTGATCCAAACAGTCAGGCCTCTGCTCGGGATGTGGCGATTGCTCTGCAAGCAGCATTATCTTATCCGGAAATTCGAGCGGTGACAGCCATGAACAAGGTTATGGTCCTTGGGCGCGTGAGTGGTCGATCATTTGAAATCAAAAGCACAAATCTTTTACTCAATTCATTTTTAAACAAAGCGCCCTATCAAATCTTGGTCGGAAAAACTGGTTCCTTGCCCGAAGCCGGATTTTGTTTGGCCCAAGTCACGCGCAATGCTGAAGGGAACGAGGTGATCGCCGTCGTCCTCGGCAGTGACAATCATTTCTCTCGTTTTCAAGACGCCAAAGCGCTGACCTACTGGGCGTTTGAAAATTTTAACTGGCCAAAAGTGCAGGCCAGACTAGGACAGTTAAGTGTGAAATAATCCTTCGACTGAGCTCAGGACATAAAAAACAACCACTCGAAAATGAGTGGTAATTTTTTATAGCGGGGGGCGGGATCGAACCGCCGACCTCGGGCTTATGAGTCCCGCGCTCTAACCAGCTGAGCTACCCCGCCATGCACCGGACGGTGCATGGCACCGCCGCGTAACAAACACCGCCATAACAAAAACTGCGACGTGAGTATAACACTTTTTTTTAAACAGGCAAGTCTTGTGGCGTACTTGATTTTTGTATGCCGATCTCTTCCAGTGCCCCGGGTTTACCCAGAAAAAACGCCATGTCGCCGCCTATCAGATAGCGTTCGGATTGAATGCGGCGCATGAGGAGTTCTCCTGTGAGTGCCCCTTGTTTTTTGATGGCAGGAAGATATTTTATGGAGAGGATTTTTCCATAGCTGACACTTCCTTCTTGCGAAGAGGTGATGATCGTTGGGAGATGGATTTGGGAAAATGGAATGCCCCATTTTTCTGCACATGTTTGTGCCGGGATGAGGCCCTTGATCAGATGGTTTTCGTAAAGATCTCTCAATTCTCCTGTCAGGTCGCGAACCAGACTGTAGGTAAAACAATTATTAAAAATGATCGTCAGATCTCGTAACGCTTGTGGGCCTTGTGCGATGAGGTGGCCTAAGAGCGATTCAGCGATCTCTCTTCGAGTCAACTGTTCTTTTTCTGACAGCCCAATACTCGCCGTTCCTCCATGAGCATCTATGCAGACGGTTGTTTTTCCTGAAGATGTCGAGAGTGCGGTGAGCAGGGCATTTTTTGGACTTTTGTGTTTTCTTGCGTCAATGCGAGTGACTTTAGCCACATGCGATGCTTTCGCGATGGCATCCATGTCATCTCCATTAAATAGCCATGGATATTCTTTATCGTAGGCATTAAAGTGGATAAAATGTTCCGTTTGCGGTCCGAGGATCGTGCGCTGCATCAATTCCTTTCGTTCTGCGAGGAATCGTTCAATCGTTGCGCGATCAGGTTTGAGATTTTGTATTTCAAAGGTATCCAGTGGATCAGCAGTTTCTGGATAAAAAGTGAACAGGATCGACTGATAGAAATAGAATTTTCCTTTATGATCAAGTTGTTTTGTCCGTTCCGCAATCTGTTGTCTTCTATTGAGGAATGGTTCAATAGGAATGCCAAAAGACGCGAGCGTCCGACGATACTTTTCCCAATTTTTTTCTTGCCCAGCGTCTAAGACGACTTTAAAATTTAGGAGATCATTGCGGACAGCGACACTCCACAAATGGCCTATCTCAAATAGAGCGTGCAGGAGTTCCGTTCGTTTTTCTTTTGTGAGTGACCCCGTCATTGGTTTGAGTTTTATGATGTCGGGCAGGAGTCTAGGATCGATGGTTTGGAGCCTGACAAGCATCTGGTCAACATAATAATATTGCTCACGTACATCATTCAAATTCGCAAATGCCCCGGGTGTCACGGCAGGGAGATTCTCTCGCGTAAATTTTTCGGGAACAGAAGATACCCGCTTGCTCTCACGATTTTCTTGCTCTAAAATCGCTGCCTTCACGAGGGAGTACGTTTCTGCCAAGGTCAAATCTTCTTGGACACAACGTGCGCGTAGAGTTGGATCGGAAATCCACTGTCTAAATTTTGCGCGTCGTTTAGGATGCGTCCAGGCGCGGTACTCAGCCATGGTTCTTCTTGCTTCCGCTTTACTCCAACGATTTGAATCTTGTGTCATTTCTAATTGATAGACGCGAGGATCGATCTCCGCATCATCAATTTCGTTTGCCAGTGGAAAAAAATCTTTTACTCGGATTTGTCCATGCGTTTCTGGATAGAGACGGAGGATTTTTAATCGATCTCTTGTGGTCGCGTATTTTTCTGTTGCACGCAGAGATTGATAAACTAGGCCTGAGGCATCAAATTG
>SICT01000011.1 GCA_009691315.1 Candidatus Uhrbacteria bacterium
AGTGATCGCAACTAGGTAAAAGGTTCTATAAAAAAACTGATCCTTCCGACCAGCCAGGTCGGAGTGGATATTATTGAGAGTTTGATCCTGGCTCAGGATGAATGCTGGCGGCGTGTCTAAGGCATGCAAGTCGAGCGGATTATTTTCGGTCGCAAGACTGGAGATAGTCAGCGGCAAACGGGTGCGTAACACATTGGTAACCTGCCTCGAAGTCGGGCACAACCAGTCGAAAGATTGGCTAATTCCACGATGGTCACTCCGACGTAAAGTCGGAGTGTAAAGTCGCAAGACGCTTCGAGAGGGGCCTATGGCCTATCAGCTTGTTGGTGAGGTAACGGCTCACCAAGGCTATGACGGGTAGGGGATGTGAGAGCATGATCCCCCTCACTGGGACTGAGACACTGCCCAGACATCTACGGATGGCTGCAGTCGAGAATATTCGGCAATGGGCGAAAGCCTGACCGAGCGACGCCGCGTGTGGGATGAAGGCCTTCGGGTCGTAAACCACTTTTGCCGAGGAAGAATCATGACGGTACTCGGAGAATAAGAGGTTGCTAACTCTGTGCCAGCAGCAGCGGTAATACAGAGACCTCAAGCATTATCCGGATTTATTGGGCGTAAAGGGTCCGCAGGTGGCCTGGCACGTCCTGCGTTAAATACGAAGGCTCAACCTTCGCACCGCGCGGGATACGGCTAGGCTTGAGAGTGGGAGAGGCAAGCGGAATTACCGGTGTAGTAGTAAAATGCGTTCATATCGGTAAGAACACCAAAAGCGAAGGCAGCTTGCTAGAACACTTCTGACACTCAGGGACGAAAGCGTGGGGAGCGAAAGGGATTAGATACCCCTGTAGTCCACGCCCTAAACGATGGATGCTAGATATTGGGAGTATCGACCCTCCCAGTGTCGGTTAAAAAAGCTAACGCATTAAGCATCCCGCCTGGGAAGTACGGTCGCAAGACTAAAACTCAAAGGAATAGACGGGGACCCGCACAAGCGGAGGAGCATGTGGTTTAATTCGACGGTAAGCGAGGAACCTTACCTGGGCTTGAAATGCAGCTGCAAGCCACCCGAAAGGGAGGCCGCCTTCGAGGGTGCTGTATAGGTGATGCATGGTTGCCGTCAGCTCGTGTCGTGAGATGTACCGTTAAGTCGGGTAACGAGCGCAACCCCCGTCCCGTGTTGATTTTCACGGGATACTGCCTCGGATAACGGGGAGGAAGGTGGGGATGACGTCAAATCAGCATGTCTCTTACGTCCAGGGCCACACACGTGCTACAATGACTGGGACAATGGGTTGCCAAGCCGCAAGGCGGAGCTAATCCCATCAAACCCAGCCTCAGTTCGGATTGAGGGCTGCAATTCGCCCTCATGAAGTCGGATTCGCTAGTAAACGCCTATCAGCCACGGGGCGTTGAATACGTTCTCGGGTCTTGTACTCACCGCCCGTCAAGTCAAGAGAGTCGGAAATACCCGAAGGCTCCGATAAGGGGACGAAGGTAGAGCCGATAATAGGGACTAAGTCGTAACAAGGCATCCGTAGCGGAAGCTGCGGATGGATCACCTCCTTTCTAGGGAGCATTAAGTCAACTTCGGTTGGCTCATAAACCTAAGGTCGATTTTCTCATCGCATCAGGCATGAGACAGCGGCGTTTAAACGGTCATGAAACCCTCGAAGGTTCATGAATACGTGAGCGCTTTAACATCAACGAACAAAATAACTACTGCGATCACTTATTCTGAAGTCAAAACAAAGATCTCATCTTTTAACAAGGTGGGATTTTTGTATTGACAAAAATAAGATGATTTGCTAATCAAAGAGTGCAGTCATTGATCTTTAGAAGGAGAGGCCAAGTGCACAAGACGATTTCGCGATTGATCCAAGTCACCAAGGCGTACAGCTTGATTCATTCACTCATGGAAGATGGGGGAATGACCCGTAGGGCTCGACGAGATGAGGAGTTTTCCGAAGCTACCTTCATGGAGGCTTCGATGACTCATGGGAGCTGCTGTACGATCTCTCATAAACGTGAAAAGAACGACCTTTCTCTTCGTTGGGGAATTTTCCTCGATCAGGATGTGGGCATTGGCGTTAGAACGCCGACCGTTATTGCCTTCGCCTCCATTGGGAGGAATTTCAACCCTCGCATCAAGATCGAGATTATTGCCAATCCCGTGCATGGGTGGCGAGTGAACCCTGTTCAGATGGCGCAAGATCCCCAGGAACATAATGTGGTTCATGAGTTGCAGAAGCTGTATCATCGGCTCCCGAAAGGACCGTTGAATGCTGTACAAGCAACCCCTGCAATTCAAGATATGATCAACCTCTACAAGAGGCTTCGCGCCGTCTAATTTAATGAGGACCATTCTTTCTCTCACGTGTCGCAAGACGCGTTTTTTGTTTGTTAGCACTCACTCTTGACGAGTGCTAGGAGGTGGGATAATCTGTGGTTAGTATGGAATCTCGTTTAGCGAATCTTTTGCGGGCAGTTGTGGATGAATATATTGAGACGGCGGAACCTGTGGGTTCGCAGTCTTTGGTTGAGCGGTATGGGTTGGAGGTGAGTCCGGCGACGATTCGGAATTGGTTTACAGAATTGGAGGCAGAAGGGTATTTGATGCAACCTCACACATCGGGTGGACGGATTCCAACAGAGAAAGGATTTAAAACATACATCAAACTATTCGTACAATCAAAACCGGCGGCCAAGCGTGAGGAACAGTTTTTACGCAAAGCAACGGCGGCTCCGTCAGAAGAAGATCGTCAGTTGAAAAATATGGCGAAAGCGTTGGCAGAACTTTCTGGTGGTGCGGCGGTTGTTGGTCTTCCGGATGCCGAAACCTTCTATACGGGTTTGCCACAGTTGTTCGCTCAGCCAGAATTCCATGATTGGCAACGCGTAGTATCACTCACAGAAATGCTGGATCGTCTGGATGAGACGTTTCGTCTTTTGCGTCAACGTTCCTTGCCTGAACCATATATCGCGATTGGTCGTGAATCGTATTTTGGGTCAGCGTGTGGTGCCATCTTTGGTTCGTTCGACGGCAATGTGATCGGCATTCTTGGTCCGATTCGGATGGATTACCAGCGCAACATTTCGCTTTTACACACCGCGCTTGAACTCTTAGACTTATAAATCTATGGATGAACAACAAAAACAGGACGGAGATTCTTCGGCTCCGCTCCGCTCCGCTCAGAATGACAGTAGCGACGACCTAACGGCTAACAGTCATCAGCTAAAAGCTGAGGAATACCTAGCGGGATGGAAACGGGCGCAGGCGGACTATCAGAATTTAAAGAAAGAAACGGATCGAGACAGAGCGGAATATACTAAGTATGCGAACGAACGGTTACTCCATGAAGTGTTGCCGGCTATCGATCAGTTTGCTTTAGCCATGCAACATGCGCCAGTTCTCAATGGATTGGAAGAAGGGGAGCGTAAAGTGTGGGAAAATTGGTTGACGGGTTTGCGAGCGGTTCAATCATTATGGAATCAGATGGCGGGTTCCATCGGACTGGAGCGAATTCCGACCAACGGAGCCTTTGATCCATCGTTGCACGATGCGGCAGGGGAAGAAGAGGCAGAAGGAAAAGAAGCGGGCTCAATCGTCAAAGTTATGCAAGACGGGTGGCGCTTACACGGAAAAGTTTTACGGCCCGCACGCGTGATCATCGCAAAATCTTAAACATAAAATAATAAAAACATATGTCAAAAATTCTTGGGATCGATTTAGGCACAACTAATTCTTGCATGGCGATCGTGGAAGGTGGTCAGCCAAAAGTTTTGGAAAATAGCGAAGGCGCGCGTACCACGCCGTCAGTCGTCGCGATGTCGAAGACTGGTGAGCAACTTGTGGGTCAGATTGCGAAGCGTCAAGCAGTCGTGAATCCAACCAACACGCTTTTTTCTGTGAAGCGTCTCATTGGTCGTCGTTGGGATGATACGGAAGTTCAGCGCGATCGTGCGTGGTTGCCGTATAAACTGGTCCAGAAAGGAGACGCGCTTCGTGTCACCATGGGCGATAAGGATTACTCACCAGAAGAAATTTCCGCCATGATTTTGCAAAAATTAAAAGCGGATGCGGAAGCGCGAATTGGTGAAAAAATTACCGAAGCCGTCATTACGGTGCCAGCCTATTTTGATGATTCACAGCGTCAGGCGACCAAGATCGCCGGAGAAATTGCGGGGTTAAATGTCCGTCGCATTATCAACGAACCAACCGCCGCGGCGTTGGCGTATGGTTTTGATCGCAAGAAGGATGAAAAGATCGTTGTGTACGATCTGGGTGGTGGCACGTTCGACGTGTCTGTACTCGAAGTCGCGTACGATGCAGGAACGAGTCAGAATACGGTGGAAGTGCGAGCGACAAATGGTGATACGCATTTGGGCGGGGATGATTTTGATCAGCGGATTATCAAATGGGTGGTGGAGGAATACAAAAAAACCGAAGGGATTGATTTGAGCAAAGATACGCTCGCACTTCAACGCATTAAAGATGCGGCGGAGAAAGCGAAAATTGAATTGTCGAGCGCCATGGAAACCGAAATCAATCAGCCTTTTATTACGAGCGATGCGACGGGCCCACGTCATCTATTATTGAAATTAAGCCGCGCTAAGCTCGAGCAATTGGTCGGTGATCTTGTCGACAAGACCCTTGAGCCATGCAAGAAAGCATTGGCTGATGCGAAACTTTCCGTCAGCGACATTCAAGAAGTGATTTTGGTTGGCGGGATGACGCGCATGCCTTATGTGATTCAGACGGTTGAGAAATTTTTTGGGAAAAAGGCGAACGCGTCAGTCAATCCAGATGAAGTTGTAGCAGTCGGTGCCGCGATTCAAGCTGGAAATTTGCAAGGCGACATCAAAGGAGAGTTATTGTTGCTTGATGTCACGCCTCTGTCACTCGGTATTGAAACGCTTGGTGGTGTGATGACCAAAGTGATTGAACGTAATACGACGATTCCGACTTCCAAGTCACAAACTTTTTCAACCGCGGCTGACTCTCAACCATCCGTTGAGGTTCATGTTTTGCAAGGAGAGCGTGATATGGCTGGAGATAATCGTTCGCTTGGACGATTTACCTTGTCCGGAATTCCACCGGCGCCGCGTGGTGTGCCGCAAGTGGAAGTGACCTTTGATATTGATGCGAACGGCATCTTGTCGGTTAAAGCCATGGATAAGGCGACCAACAAAGAACAAAAGATTACGATCACCGCGTCGACGAATCTGTCTAAAGATGAAATTGAGAAGATGCGCAAGGAAGCGGAAGCGAATGCTGTCGAAGATAAAAAGCGCCGCGAGTCAATCGAAATAAAGAATATGGCGGAGACGATGGTCTATACGACAGAAAAAATGATGAAGGAGGCCGGAGACAAGGCCAACGCTGAAGATAAGAAGGCCGTGGAAGAAAAATTGGAGGCGCTGAAGAAAATAAAAGATAGCGAAGATATCGAAGGCATCAAGAAAGCCGCAGATGAGCTGGCGACTGCTGCCCAGAAAGTTGGTGCGGCAATGTATCAACAGAATCAGCATCCGCCAGCTGGCGGACCAGCACCAGAGACGCCACCAGCGGCAGAGGAACCACCGAAAGCGGAAGGAGAAGAGAAGAATTAATTTGTTGTCTCGCGGCTTACCAGAGTCTATTTCCTGGACATCCCCGTTTGTACGGTGAGTCCACGAAACAGTCTCTGGTCTCCGCTCGCTAAGATTTAATTTATTTTTATGGACATTAAAGCACCTGAAGGATCACTGGTGGGGAAATACGCGAACATGATGCAAGTGACGACGCACACGCCAGAAGAATTTGTGTTGGATTTTATTTCCGCGTTTCCGCCAGCGGGTGAACTGGTGTCACGTTTGATTGTGAGTCCGCGTCATGTGAAACGAATTACACGAGCGTTGAATGAAGCCATCGAACGTTATGAAAAAGCGTATGGAACGATTCAGGAAGCGAGTGAACCGAAATTATTGAAATAAATAAATGCCCAAAGATTATTATCAAATTCTCGGGGTCAAAAAGGATGCCAGCGAGGATGAAATAAAAAAAGCGTTTCGACGATTGGCGCATGAGCATCATCCTGACAAGGGTGGTGAGGCGCATAAATTTAAGGATGTGAATGAGGCGTACCAAGTTTTGAGCGATAAGCAAAAGCGCGCGACATACGATCAATTCGGATCAGCGGCTTTTGATGGTTCGGCAGGCTCACCATTTGGTGGTGGAGGATCGCCATTTGGAGGAGCGGGGTTTGGGGGTTTTGATTTTGGAAATTTTGCTGGCGGGTTCGGTCAGGGTCAGGAGTTTGGCGATCTTGGGGATGTGTTGGGGGAAATGTTTGGCATGGGTGGGGCACGCAGTCGTGCATCTCATAAGCCGCGTGGTAAAGATATTGAGATGGATGCAGAGCTTAGTTTTCATGAAGCGGCGTTTGGGGTAAATCGTCCAATCAAACTATATAAATATGTCGGATGTTCACATTGTAAAGGTGACGGTGCTGAACCAGGAAGTAAAGTCAGTACGTGTAGCACCTGCAAGGGAACCGGTCAGGTCACGCATGCGCAGCGTACGATGTTTGGCGTGATGCAGAGCGTGGCAACGTGTACCAACTGTCATGGTCGCGGGAAAGTTCCAGAAAAACAATGTGCGACGTGTCGCGGAGCAGGCGTTGAGCGGCGTGAAGAGAATATTCAAGTGCAAATTCCTGGCGGAATTCAAACGGATGAAACGCTCAAAGTTACGGGAGCCGGCGAAGCGGCAGCGTATGGTGGCCAGGCCGGGGATCTTTTTTTACACATCCGTGTGAAAAGTGATTCGCGATTTGAACGAGAGGGGAATAATGTTATTTCAACCCTTGCTGTTCCCTATTCTACGCTCACGCTCGGCGGTTCCATCGATGTCGAAACATTGGATGGAAACGTTTCGCTTAAAATTCCCGAAGGCACGCCGACCGGTACGGTCTTTTCACTTCGTGGCAAAGGGATTCCGTTTATGCGTTCAAAAGGACGCGGTGATCACCTGGTACACGTGACGACGGATGTGCCAAAAAAACTCACCCGAGAACAGAAAAAGCTTTTTGAAGATCTTAAACGCGAAGGGTTGTAGACTCAACGCCAGGTACAGATTTCTTTGAGGCCGAACTCGCGCATATTTTTTTTGTATTTTCCATTAGGAAAATGATTTGTTGCTCAGACACCGGCCTCGGCAGAAATCTGTACCTGGCGTCTCGTCTTTTGTAATGAAATATCAATATGAATGATAGGAGTGCGTTGATGTGTCAGCCATTTTTTTATATTTTCTGGCCACTCGATGGCCATGATGGTGCCAGGTTCAGCGAGTTCTTCGTCGAGATTGAGCGGCAGTAAATCTTTTTCGTCTTCGATGCGATAGGCGTCGACATGAACGAGACGTTTTAGTAAGTAGTTCGTAGTCAGTAGTGAGTAGTTTCGAACTAAAGAGAACGTGGGACTGCGAGGATTGACTTTTGCGCCCAGTGCTTTCGCCAGCAGTTGAACGAAGGTCGTTTTGCCAGCGCCAAGTGGACCAGACAAGGCAAGGATCGTGCCGTATTTTAAATGTGGCAAAAGAGTTTTTATCACCTTCTGCCAATCTTCTAGGCTCTTGATTTCATGTTTTAATGTTTTCATGTTTTTATGATCTACACATTCCATTCTGGCTTCGCATCAATCGTTTTCCAGTTAGTCCGGTCGCCGTTACGCAAGCGCCAAAAACCTGCGGCCGCAATCATGGCGGCGTTATCGGTGATATACAGGCGATCAGATGGTAGAAAGGTGACCTTTTTCAACTCACATTCAATCCGTTCACCCATCTGTCTGCGCAATTCTTGATTTGCAGACACGCCGCCTACGAGCAGAATGCCATTCACTTTGAATTTTTTTGCGGCGCGTATGGTTTTTTCAACCAGAACATCTACAATAGTCTGTTGAAGAGATGCGGCGAAATTTTTTCTTATTTTTTTATTCTTTATTTCCAATTTTTCCCAGCTTTGTCGCACGGCCGTTTTTAATCCACTAAAACTAAAATCTAGAGATGGATCTTTTAGCATTGGGTGGGGAAGATCAAATGCATGCGGATCTCCATCAAGCGCAAGCTGGGCGATGTGGGGGCCGCCGGGATAGGGGAGACCCATCAACTTTGCCGATTTATCAAAGCATTCACCCGCGGCGTCATCGCGTGTTTGTCCGACGATTTTGTATTTGCAAAAATCTTTCATCAAAACCAGTTCGGTATGTCCGCCAGAGACGATCAACGCGAGTAGAGGAAATTTAAATTTTTCACGATTTTGCGCATTCAACCAAGCAGACGCCAGATGACCTTCGAGATGATTCACGCCGATCAACGGTTTACCGGAAAGAAATGTCAACGTGCGCGCGGCCTCGATTCCAACACGCAGCGCTGTGGCTAGTCCGGGGCCTTGAGTGACGGCAATCGCATCAAAAGATTTTAATTGTTGCTTGCCCGTTGCTTGTGTGAGGAGTGAAACGGTTTCTGCGACATGGGATCGTGCGGCAACTTCCGGTACTACGCCACCATATTTTTGATGAATGGGAATTTGTGAGAAGACAAGATTTTTCACCACGCGAATCATTTTCTCACCGCAAAAATGAACGATCGAAACCGCGGTTTCGTCGCAACTTGTTTCAATAGCTAGAATCCTCATTCGCTTCATAGGGAATAGAGTGATAGAATAGGATAAATTATGTGGATTGTCTATGGTTTGCTCGCGGCCGTCACGGCGGCCCTCATGACGATTAGCGGAAAGATCGGGCTCAAAAAAGTGGACCCGACATTAGCGACAGGTATTCGTAGTTTTTTTATGTTTGTATTTATGTTCGGTGTTGTGCTTGTGAGCGGCAAAGCCAAAGGATGGCAATCGCTGGCTGGTCGTGAATATGCTTGGATTATCCTCGCTGCAGCCTTGGGGGCAGCTTCCTGGTTGTTTTATTTTTTAGGGTTGAAGCTCACGAGCGCATCCAAACTCGCGAGTCTTGACCGTTTGAGTTTGCCATTGATTATTTTATTTTCCATCCTTTTTTTGTCAGAAACATTCTCTTGGAAGTTGGTGTTAGGTGGAGTCATTGTTGCCATCGGTGCGATGATCGTCGCACAGGCATAAAACAAAACCCACCCGGTCCAGGTGAGTTTCATTTTTATTTCTTTACGATGCGGCTCGCTTCCACCAGACATGACCGGACAACCGCTGATTTGAGATCAGCGGTTTAGTTGTTTCATGCGCTCGACGCTCTCCGAAATTTTTTTATTCGTCACAGTTAATTCTTGCTTGACGTGATCGGCCCGTCCTTGAATAGAGGCGAGCGCGCTATCAAGTTTTGTTTTGTCTTGACCAAGTTTTGTGAGTTCCTCATTTATAGGTGTGAGTTGTTTTGTGAGCTCCTCCTTTTTTACACCACCAAACAATCCTTTCGGTGGATTTTTTTCTACGGTAGTTTTCTTTTCCTCTTGCACAGAAATTTTTTCATTGAGCGCGTCCACTTTTTTTGTTGCATCTACTAGCTCCTTTTGAATTCTTTTGCCAGCTTCTTCTAAATTGAAGACCTGTATTTTAAGTTCCTTCTGACTATCCGCTTCTTTTTCTAAATTTCTGTCTCTCTTTCGTCCTTCGGTTTCACGCGCCTGTTTTGCGGCAGATTCTTCGTTTTTGCGTTGTTCGCGCGTGTCACGAAGCGCTCGTCCCTCCACTGTCGATTGTTTTACTGCTTCGGCATCAGGTGTCACGCCTATTTGTTGAAATGGTTTTAGTGGATCTCCACTTCGAAACCCCTCGAGTCTTGCAAGAACAGGAGCAAGCCAGGGCAATTGTTCTGTGAGAACAGCTTGACGTTGTTCGTTTGTTGCAATTTTTTGGCTGTTAAGTTGTTTCGCCCCTTCCTGTTTTGGATTTTTGGGATCGTAAAAAGCCGCAGAAGCATAGCTATTTAAATAGCCGTCATAAGATGCTGTTCCTCTCGTGTCGCGCACCAACTTCCCCATGAGCTCTCCAGCCGCCTTGGCTTGCATGACTTCTTTGGAAGGGAGATACATTTTGTCTCGATTCAGACTTCGATCTGTCGAATGTGCATCTTCAACTCCTTCCTGAAACGGTTGGAGAAAATCCTGGAGATCAATGGAGGTACTCTTTGCCAAAGCAGCTTCTTTTTTTGTGCGTTCTGTTTCGTCCGTGATGGTGGCGAGTTCACTTTTTTTCTTTTGCCATTCTTGAGCACGCTTGGCGAGCTCACCACTTGCCAAACCTAAAAATATTTCCTCGCCCAAAGCATAGATTTCCGGAGAATCTTCTTTTGTTCCCTCTCCTCCCCATTGTGGGTTGATTTGATTAAAAATTAAATTATTATCACACAGTCCCAAAGCATCTTTTCGTAAACTTTGATATTCATCCGAATCCAGTAATTTTAACATGGATTCTTTTTGTTTAGCGTCCTTCATGTCGACCTTGAGCGCCAACATCACAGCTACCGTTTCCGATTTTGATCTGGTAGGGGCTTCATTTTTCTTTTCAACAACATTTTTAGCAACAGGAGTTTCATTGGGCATAGGATGTGAAAAGAATAGTATGACAATTGTGACAGTAAAATAGCGCATATCATGGGTTGAGGCAAATAGGTTTTCTCGAATTCAAGTTCAAACCGTGACCCCCTCATAATTCAATAGGCACTGTCTTCGGGTAGAGTGAAAGCACTAAAACTAACTCACGTATCCTTCAACGATGCCACCCGTCAGTTATTTGGAAAAATCCCCAAATGAAAACACCTCCCTCTTTCAGGAAAGTGTTATCGTGGTAGCCCATGTGGGTGCGAGGTGGAATGAGCTTGTTTCCGAGCTAGAACGCTGGCATGAATTCGGCAAAGCGAGAGAAATGGCTCAAACATTGGCGTAAACGGAGCGAAGATCGTATCAATCCAGACCTGCCATAAGGGATTGAAATAGCTTTATCCGTCTTAGAGAGGAGGACTTGGGTATTGGTTGATGCGTGTTCTTGAAATCATGCGGACGCCGCGCGAATTTTCCGGAGTACCGTTTTCGGTACTGGTTTCTAGGTTGTTAGGTTTTTAACCTAGAAAACCTAGCCGCTAGTTTTAGCCACATTTTAGGTTCTTAGGTTTTCGTACGCAGCTCTCAACTTAGCGGAGTTTTGGGTTTTTGGGTTTTTGGATTTTCGATTCCGGTTTCAGCTATCCCCGATATCCGCAGTCGTACGATTCGTCCGTTTTTCGAAGGGTGCTTGAACTTGATGACTTCCAATCGTCGAGATTTAGTTCATAAAATACACGCGAAGCGCATGCGTCTTGAGCCAAGCACTGCAAAGTGACGGTTGAACCATTCAAGGCACGAATACTTTGAGGGAGAACCGTTCCAAGATTGCTGCAATCAAGTTTCATCGTCTCAATGAGTTGGTTTTTTGGATCAAACCAGTTTATCGTCTTCGCTTCAACGGTCGGATCGGGCTTGTACCCGATTAATTTGTCTTGATTGGGCATGATACAAAACTCAAATGATGCAGTAGATGTGTCGCTCCCCAACGCAGGGAGTTTCGATTGCCAACCCGCAAGTCCTCCAGGAAGGTCGGCTGTCTCAGTGGAGCACTTGATAAAATCGTTAGGCACTTTGACTCCTAATCGATATTCTCCGTTTTTGTCTTGAGCGATCCCAAGCTCGAAACTTAACTTAAATGTCTGTGGGTCAGCTCCCTGAATAAGTTTGCCGGCAAAATAGACATGATTTTTATCTTTTGCATAACCCCCGCTCGAGGATTCGCAACTTAAAATTTCCGAGCCTCCCATTGGGGAGAAAGATGAGCCATCGGCTCCAGGAATTACCTGACCGAGATGATAAACGCTCGATCCGATTCTCCCATAATAATCTCCTAAGAATTTAAACCCTGTTTGATTCGGCATGACCACCTGACCGCATTCGTAGACTGAATTTTTGTCTTTAGCAGAAACAGAACCTTCATCGATGAGTTCAAAAGTTTTTGGATCAGCTCCTTTAAGTTCAGTTGTGTAGAGATATACTGCACGTTTATCTTTTAAGTAGATTCCGAGGGTTTGAACTGATTGCGGATCCAAATTCGGAATTTTTGTGCTATCGACGTAGACGTTGTTCTTATCCGCCGCAAGACAGGACACGCTGTATAGAACCGGCGTTCCGACAACTTGTCCGATATATCTAAAGGTAGCCGGATCAGCCCCTTCTATAATTCCCGTTCCGGCGAACACGTGAGATATGTCCTTAAAAAATGGCGCACACATACCGAGCGTTCCGGTTGTTTCTACTAGCTGGAAGGAATCAGGGTCTGCTTTAGAAATCACGTCCGTACCCCAAAAGACGTGTTCGGAATCTCTTGAAAAAAGTCGGCCTGAAATGTCGTTCAAATTCTTGTATGTCTCGAATGTTTTTGGATCAGCTCCGGTAATTACGGTGCTTTTATCATAGGAGCTGATAAAGACTCGAGAAACGTCTTTGGTGAAACCAATAATCCTACCCTGCCCAATGGGTCTCACGTCTACGATTTCAAGCGTCTGGCCATCGCTTTGGGGAATGGCTGACCAACCGTAAAACCCCGAGTGAGCATCGCTACCAAACCATGTTGTCAAAACTTTGAATGTAGTGGGATCTGCCCCATCAATCACCATTCTGTGAAAATTTGTTTCGTTGAAGAAATACACATGGTTCTTGTCACGTGCATAACCATCAGCTAGAGCTTCAAATGTTTTTCCATCAGTCTGAACAGGCGGCTTCCCATAAGCATTTCTTATCTCAACTGCCTGTCCTCCATAAAAACCCTTGTCTTTATCACGAGCAAAGCCGTAATCAAGAACCTCGAAAGAAGCTGCGTCAGCATCTCCCTCGACTTGTCCGCAATAATGATTGATGAACTGATAATAGACCTTTCCTTCATGGATGCTATACACGCCATTCCCCAGACAGGGTGCTAGCGCGTCTGGTTGTGCTTGCCCCTGCGGTTCATTTACCAAAAAATGTCTGTCAGTTGGAGCTATCGTAACCGGACGTTTTGATGGGAATAAGATAACTATTACAATAGCTGCGAAAAGAATGATTAAGCCGGTAGCTGCAAATAGGAGTGTAAGCGGCTCGCTAGCCTTTTGCTTTATCAGCCTCCAAGACCGCAAGAGCTTCTCATTCTTCATACTTATAAAATTGTAGCAAAATTCAGAGCATCTAGCCAGAATCACTTAGAAAAGTGGAGCAGCCTCTTGCAGCGTCAAATTTCTGTTATTGATTCTTAACCAGAATAAATTAAACAAATACGCCCCTGTAAGCACAGATGTATTTTTGATTTGCCAAACACTCAGAAGTAAGCAAACGAATGGGCTGTATGCAGCCCTCTTTTGTTTCGTCTGTGAATAACCCCGACTTGCCGCGCGAGCCAATCTTTATGCTTGCTCCATGCTTACTTTGGAGCAATGCCGCCGCATCGATCCCGACCTCGCCAATCTCCCCGACGAGGAGCTTTTGGCTTTGCGCGACAAGCTCTACGCCGTGGCAAACACGGCCTTGGACTCTCTTGGCCGTCACGAAGCCTCAAATCCGGCTCACACGCCCGCCTTGCTTCCCGAAGGCGGCAAAGTCGCTTAACTGATGCGTATGCCTGAAACGAGCTTCAAAGCGTGCGTCATCTACTGCCGTGTATCCTCGAAGTCGTCACGGCAAACGCCATCCGTACTATCACCATGGCAGCAAGAAGTGCACGCATTCAAAATCCGTTCAAAAGGCTGTGTTTGAGCAGAAGTTCGTTCAGCTCTTGGAGACCATCGAGCCGGACACGAAGTATGAAAAGCTATTCAAAGCCATCGTGCTCGATGCGTGGCAAGATCGTTACAAGAAATTTGATGAGATGAATGCTCGCGTCCGGAAGGATATCGAGAAGCTCGAGCACGAACGTCAGACCGTTTTCGACTTCCATCGCAACGGCAAGTATACGGATGATGAGTTCGTGACCCAAAAGCACCTAGTCAACGAGCGCATCGATCAGAAACGCTTACTGCTCCAAGACGCGCGGCAGAAAGAGCTGGATATGGAAAAGGCTCTCAATTATTGTTTTCACTTTATCCGTAACGCATCCAAAGTCTGGGTCGATTTGGCCGACGATTACGAGGCTCGGATCAACCTCCAGCATTTGATTTTCGCAAAACCGCTCACATTCGATGGCGATTCTTTTGGAACCCCCGAATTGTCGCTAGTCTTTGCACAAAAAAAGACTTCTCCCGATGAGAAGTCCTTTTTGGTAGCCCGTAGGGGAATCGAACCCCTATTGACGGCTTGAAAAGCCGCTGTCCTAACCATTAGACGAACGAGCCACGTATAAAGCCAGCGGCTTCACGTGGCAGACCACGTGTGGCCCAGAAGATATCTTAAATGACATGACGCGTCAATATATTTGCTGTATCTTAAATTCATTATGCCCTCTTTATCACCTGAAGCCATTCACCAGCCCTTTTGGGCCATGTCTGCGCAAGAGTCGCTTGCGGCCTTGCAATCCTCTGATCAGGGGCTGTCATCTGCGGCAGTGCAAGAACGCCAAAAGTTATTTGGTCAAAATGTGATTCACGAACGAAGGCGCTCGCAGAGTTTCAAGATTTTAGTAGCTCAATTCAAGAGCCCGCTTATCATCTTGTTGATCATTGCTGGCATCATCACCATTTTATTTCATGAGTGGGCCAATGCGATTGTTATTTTTCTTGCCGTTGCCATAAATGCGGCTTTGGGTTTTTGGCAGGAGTATAAGGCGGCCACCGTCCTAGAAAAATTAAAAAGCTACGTGCAAACACGCTGTCGTGTGAGGCGGGATGGTCAAGAACACGAGATTGATGCGATAGAACTTGTCCCAGGGGATGTGATTCGTGTCACGCAAGGGGACCGTGTGCCAGCGGATGCGCGTCTGTTGTTTGTGAATCAATTAGAAGTTGAGGAAGCAGTGCTAACGGGTGAATCCATGGGGGTTACCAAGACGATCGAGCCTCAGCCCACGCAAGCGAGTTTAGGGGAGCGGACTTCGGTTGTGTTCAGCGGGACGTTGGTCCAACAAGGATTCGCCGATGCGGTGGTTACGGCGACTGGGGGAGCGACAGAATTTGGCAGAATTGCTCTGCTCGCCTCACGCGAAAAGGAGGAGCAAACACCGCTTCAACGCTCCGTGTCACAGTTTGCCGCCTGGGCCACGGGCATTCTTACGCTTTTAATCGTCGTGTTATTTTTTAGTGGAGTGACCGCTGGGCAAGACGTGAAAGAAATGTTTTTGATTGCCGTTGCGGCGGCGGTTTCGGCTGTTCCAGAAGGTTTGCCGATTGCGCTCACCGTTATTTTTGCGATTGGGGTGGAGCGTTTAGCCAAACATCGGGGGATTGTCCGAAAATTATTGGCGGCAGAAACTCTCGGTTCAACCAGTTTAATCTTGACAGACAAGACCGGAACATTGACCGAAGGTCGGATGACGCTGACCGGTGTCATTCCATTCAAGGGCCATCCTTCGACAAGCTCAGGACATAGCGGAAAAGAGGCAGAGGCTTTGCTTTTGCAAGATGCTTTGTTGAATACGGATGTGGTGATCGAACATGCCGATGAAAGTCCGGATAAATGGCAAGTGGTGGGACGATCTATGGAAGTTGCTTTAGTGCGTGGAGCAGCAGAGCGGGGCATTCTTCTGCCTGAGGTGAAGGCTCAAATTCAGGTTCTTGATCGTTTGCCTTTTCGGTCTGATCGTAAATATTCCTTCAGTCATGTGCAATGCGGAAAAGAGGTATGTACGGTTTTGCTCGGAGCTCCAGAGATGATCTTAGGTTTTACGACTTTATCAGCTGAGCAAACGCAGACCATCTTCAAACAAATTTTAGAACATGCATCCGGCGGGGCGCGTGTGCTTGGTGTGGCCAGCAAACGAGACGGTACCAAAACGCTTGAACAGTTTACATTTTTAGGCTTACTTCTGTTTCAAGACCCGGTTCGTGCCAGTGTGAAAGAGGCGATTCATCGCATTCAATCTTCCGGAGTCCGTGTTGTTATTGTGAGTGGAGATCACCAGGGCACGGTCGCGGCGATTGGTCGGGAAGTGGGCATTGTGACGGGTGAACATCAAGTGATGACCGGGGAAGAGCTGGCCGCGCTTCGTTCAGATGACTATGCTGGACGGCTGTCATCTATTACCGCCTATGCCCGCACGACTCCAGAACAAAAAATGTCTTTAGTAAAATTTTTTCAATCACAAAAAGAAATCGTGGCAGTGACAGGGGATGGAGTCAATGATGCGCCGGCTTTGCAAGCAGCGGATATCGGGGTTGCCGTTGGTTCTGGCACAGATGTCGCCAAAGGGGCGGCCGATTTGGTTATTTTGGATAATAATTTTGAAACGATTGTTTTAGCGATTGAAGAGGGGAGAAGAATTTTGCAAAATGTTCGTAAGGTGATTGTTTATCTTTTATCTGACGGGTTGAATGAGCTACTTTTGATCGGTGGTTCCTTATTGCTCGGCCTCGCAATTCCCATTAATGCTTTGCAGATCCTGTTGGTCAACTTATTTGCCGATAGTATTCCAGCCATTGCCTTTGCGTTTGAAGGCGGTACGGACAGCGAGGTCACTCGTCGCAGAATGCCCGCAACGTTACTCGATCCCTATACGCGTTTTCTCATTTTGGGTTTGGGTACCATTGGGAGCGCATTCTTATTCGTATTATATGTGGTATTAGGGAAGATGGGTTATCCTATGCCGATCGTGCATACGTTTATTTTTGCTGCTTTTGCGACGTATACATTGTTCCTCTCCTTCTCTCTCAAAAATTTGCACAAAAATATTTGGCAGTATCATTCTCTATTTGGTAATCGGTTGCTGAATGTTGGAGTGATTTTTGGACTGGTTTTGACACTGTCCGCGATCTACGTGCCGTTTCTGCAAGTCATTTTTAAAACAGTCGCCTTGCCTTGGCCATGGCTTTTAGCGGTGATCGGTGTTGGTCTATTGAATATCGGCGGGGTTGAGATGGTGAAACGATTATTTCGTCCGCGGGCAAGTTGACATCTGATTGCTTTGCAAATAATCATAATAATTCAAATATATGTCGGATAAAAAAATGAAAGGAACATTCAATGTGGAGAAGGTATCGGCAACGCCAGAATCATTAATAGATAGGCAGCGAGAAAGATTGACTCGTTTATATTTAAAAATAAGAGAATTGAATGGAGAGAGCGAATTATTTGCTGATTATATGGATCGAGCAGAAAGAATGGTAGAACTTGGAAGCGAAATCGAACTAGTAGCCAGAGGGGAGGTTAAAGATTATTTTATGAAGGTTTATGGATTGTTTGCAGATATAAGTAATATGATTGCTGGGCATACGGAATATCCTCGGGATCCACTTCGGGTAGAAGATATACATCCAGATTTATTGATAAATATGAAGGAAATCGTCTCGAAATTAGGTACGGTTCTTGAGCAGGTACAAGACATATTTGAGATCTCTAAATGGAGCCTTCTTGTTCCTGAGGCGGTAGTTATTGAGTCGATTGATCACGCTCGTCGTAGGGAACTGTATCCTTTCGCACACTGGTTAAAACTTATTAAAGAGATATCGCAAGATTTAAAAAGAATTCTATCCATCATGAATTTAACATTGCGTATTTTAGAGCGTGGCCCCCAAGAAAGGGGTAATTAAAGAATCTTTTGATTTTTTTCTTCTCCATTCCTGAATCTTTTTGTGATCACCAGACAATAAAATACTCGGCACCTTCCAACTTTTCTTTTTTGACAGGGGATAGATTCCCGGTCGCGTGTACTGCGGATATTCGAGCACGCCAATTTCGGAATGTGATTCCATAGCCAGAGATTCACTGGTGCCAAGCACGCCCGGACGCAGGCGGGCAACGGCATCACTCATCACGAGCGCGGCGAGTTCTCCGCCGGTCATGACATAATTTCCAATGGATAACTCTTCATCGGCCAAATGTTCCGCCACGCGTTCATCCACACCTTCGTAGCGGCCGCACAGAAAAATGAGACGATCATATTTCGCTAATCGTTTCGCCGCTCGTTGATCGAACACTTTTCCTTTGGCGCTGGTGAGAATCACTCGTGTTCTCTTGCCGATCTTCAAGCTCTTGAGCGCTCGATCAAACGGTTCCACCTTCATCACCATCCCAGGCCCACCACCAAATGGTCGATCATCAACCTTTTGATGTTTATCGCTCGTCCACTTCCGCAAATCATGCGCTTTGATCACCAGACGTTTTTCTTTTTGCGCTCGTCCTAAAATCGAGCTCGTCACATACGGCTCGATCATGCCAGGGAAAATCGTGAGGATATCGATGCGGAGGGATTTGGATTTCATTGGCCACACAGTAAAACAAAACTCCGCCCTTGGATAGGGCGGAGTTCGATTTCTGTTTTTATATTCCGAGGTCGTTCAGGTCGGCATCGGTCACAAGACCGGCGTCGCCATGTTTTTGGGGCATACTGCTTGGAGCACCCATACTCATACCGCCCATGCTTGAGCCACTTGTGCTCGCTTTCTTCTCTTGATGCTCGCGACGAGCCCCTTCAGGTTCGTAGATTTTCATGTTGACCCGGGCATTTCCTTTTGCTCCTACAATTTTGAGCAGGATACGCAAGGCACGAGCCGTCTGGCCCTCGCGGCCGATGACATAGCCCATGTCTTCCGGATTGACGTGAAGTGTTAGTAACACTCCGCGCTCATCAACCGTACGTTCGACTTTTACGTCGTCGGGATGGTTGACGATTGATTTAACCATGAACTCGAGGAACTGCTGTTCCACAAACTGTTCTGCCATAGTGCCGAATGGTCCATCTGGTTTGAGCAGAGGGACAGGTCAAGTTTGAAAACCCTTCGATAAACTCAGGGTGAACCCTTTTAGGGTATTTATAGAATAGAAGAAATGAAGGAAGAAATCAAATGGGAGCTATTTCAGGGTGTCGCTTTAGGTATTCCTGAACCGCTCGTACCCGAATTTCATTCCATGTCCACATATTTAGATCAATTCCTAAAACACTGGAAGAGATATTGTGTTCTCCTGGTTTTGGTTCCAATCGTCCATCTGCATCCATTTTTCCTGTAAAATGTTTTTCCATATAAGGATCTTTTGCCTCTACAAATAAGTAATGATACGCAACGGTATGAATCAGAGATTTCCAATCGGGACGTGATTCTAGTTCGAATTTTTTTATGAGCTGTTCGGCCCACTCAAATTTTTTATTTCGTTTCCGGATTTTTTCATTTTTGATCTCGTCTTTTTTATCGCCGATCTTTTTTTGCCTGTCTAACGTGGCTTGAATAAATGGAAGTCGGTCCTGCGCTTGCTTGAGCGCTTTGGCTTCGTCACGTTTTTGTTTTGCATTGCAAGGGTAAATTTTATTATAAACGTTCGTGACTTGATGACGAGCCGGTTGTGGAAGCAGAGCCAGAAATTCAAACCATTCGTCGTGAGCGGCTTTGCTATTTGGGACTGTGGAGACAGAAGCTCGGATGCGAGACATCCCAATCAGTCGAGCGGCAGCTAAACGATGATTGCCGGCATTTGAAAGATAGACCGGACCACGCGGCCCCTGAAGTTCGGTCACATCAACATTGTCATAACCTTCTTTAAAATAAAATTCAGCTAAAAAATTGTCCACGCGATTTTCCAGCTCACGCTCCCTCATCTTTTTTTCAATCACATCCATTTCTTGATCAATCTCTTCCAATCCACCTCGTATCATTTTAGCCATGCCATGCACGATCCGTTTTGCAATTCCTGTTATATTCGATTCTGTGTGATTGAAGTCGTACGTTCGTCCACGTTTCAAATCATATTTCCCTTGTTCATGAAACCAGTAGGACCAATCTTCGCCATTATATCTTTGAATAACCGCTGCCGGGCTTATCGGTTTTACTTCACCCATAAACATACGCATAGATATCCCTCGATAGCGTCGTAGTTGATCGATCGTTCTCAATATATCTCCCGCATTCTCTGCTCCGTGTATGCAAGGGATGGAATGAAGGAGTTTTAAAGCCTGTTCCCATTCCGATTCGCTCCATGTGAGGCATTCGACTCGAAAAGGCCTCGCTTGATCCTGTGTTGGTGTGGAAGCTTTTTCAGAGGGAGACATATCTTACGGATAGTTTCGCATGCCTGTTATGGTTGAGCAACTTCAAGATTTTCCATTTTTTCTTTCACCATCGCCGCCGCCTGAACCCAGTCTTCGAGAGGCGTTTGTGTTTTATATTGAGTAGGAGATTTGAGAATCATTTTAAGCCCTTCGGCCCAGTGATGTGGTTTGGCCGGATCAGCAAAGATTGTTCCGGCTGGTGCAGTTTCCGGGAGGGCACTGGCGGTCGAAGAGATGCAGGGTGTGCCAAAGCGCGCGGCCTCGTGGAGGGGAATACCAAAACCTTCATACCAGCTTGGATAGAGAAAGGTGCTGGCGTGTTTCATGAGAGTTGCGATAGCGGAATCAGAGGGGTGGGTAAGAAATACGGTAGGGGCAGACCCATGCGTCTGCCCTGGTCGATCGATCGGCCTGGAACGGGTTCCGGGATCAGGGCGAACGCATGGGTTCGCCCCTACC
>SICT01000012.1 GCA_009691315.1 Candidatus Uhrbacteria bacterium
ATGAGTGCGACTATTCAAATGAATGAGCAGGGTTTTCAACCATCGAGCGTGACGATCGCGAAAGGTGGCAAAGTGATTTTCAAGAACACCGGAAGCTCTGATGTTTGGCCAGCCTCTGACCCGCACCCTGTGCATACCAATTATTCAGCCTTTGATTCTCGTGGTGGTATCAAGTCAGGCGAGAGCTATGAGATTAGTTTCCCTGACGCCAAAATCTACACATTCCACGACCATCTGCATCCCGGGAGCCGGGGGAGCGTGGAAGTGAAATAAGAAAAGAATAGGGAAAAAAGAGGCGATCCTGATAGGGTCGCCTTTAGATTATGTAACGGTTGTGTACTTGACATTTTCATCAAATTCGACTATTCTGATATGCTCCCTGTGAGGGGAGCGTCAACGTACTCCGACATCCGCCAGCTGGCGGATCGGAGGAATCTCAGCTGTTCATGAAGGGTCATATTCGACAGAAGTTGTGTTGAAATGACTTGTGTGGACAGGCGGAGGAATGGGTATGGCAAATCCGTTGAAATTGATCGAAGAAGTTTCGGCTCGTCTGGACAGAGGCGACGATCCCGTCCGCTTCGCGGAGGATCTGGAAGTCTTCCTGCGGGATCCGACGAGGTGGCGTCAGCCGCTCGTCTCGCCGGTTGTTCAGGTTCCAGGGGCGCATGGGCCAGGCCGCGATCTGCGGCAGTGGATGCAGAAGGTCTACGATGACCTTGGCATTCAAGGCGAAGTGCCGTCGGTTCCGTTGCTCAGCAAGAGGCAACGTGCCGCTTTCCGGCGCTTCGGTCTGCGCCAGCTTTTTGTCCCGGCACTGGAAGAGACCGCATACCCGGCAAGCTTTGTGAAGCCGGCCTGGGGCAAGTATCTCGATGCTGCCAGTATCGAGCGCAAGCCTCTCTCGGGAATCTGGGTCGCAATCGAAACGATTCAGAAGCCTGAGTGGAATGATCCGGCGGGCTATCTCAATGATCGTCTGGCCGAGAAGCTCGCTCTCAAGGCACGCTTTAAGGCCACCTGGGATCAGTTGCATCAGGGAGGGCTCTTGGCCAAGGTTGCTCAGCTCATGAGCTTTCCCAAGACGCGTGTGCGTCTGCCTTCGGTTGAGGAGTGGAACTTCCTGGCCAACCTCATGAACTGGCTCCGGACTAATCGGGGAGAAGCTCTCCCTGATCTCGGTTCCACCAATTCCTGGGAATGGTGTGAGAACGTCTACAGGTCCGATGGCCGACTTTTCGTGGGCGGCCGCGAGTACGGCGGTCTCGCGCACGTCTACAGTCAGTTGCCTGGCCGTCCGGTCGACGGCATCACCTTCCGCGTCCTGGCAGTTCTTTCGCCCGCCTGAGCGGGCAAAGTTCCTTGGAGTCTTGGGTAGCCCAGGTTTGTTTCCGGCTATCCTGTCTCACTTCCGTCTCGACAAACACTGTCGGGATTTTTTTGTTTCCATAACATCTCAAAAATTTCTTTCATCATTTTCGCAAAATCAGCATTTTCAATAATTACCGCTTGAATATTTTTATGCACAAGAATGCGGACAAAGGTTTAACTAATTTCCAAGGATATCTCAGATGAGAATTCTTTTTGAGGGATAGGATTTTGTCAGTTTAATCTTTTAGTGGTTCAATAGAGTCCTTATCCATTCATCAGATTCCCTATGTTGCAGAGAACGAAATATAGTATTGGAGTCATTGTCGTAATCCTTCTTGGATTGGGGCTGTGGTACGGGTTAGATAGGCGCGCTCAATCCGTTGAACTTGTGGAAAATAAAGTGAAGATCGGAGTGATCCTTCCTTTAACTGGGGATTTGGCGGTGACCGGAGAGAAGATTTATCAAGGATTTCAGCTCGCTCAGGCTACCTTGCCTAAGAATATTGAATTTGTGGTGGAAGATAGTCATTCAAAACCAACGGATGCCGTGACCGCGGCCTCCAAGTTGTTAAATGTTGATGGAGTCAGCGTGATTATGGGGACCTATAATCCAGATGAGACCTTGGCCGTAGCGCCTTTAGCACGAGAAAAAGGGGTGCCGGTTTTTTCTTTTTCGTTTTGCAGTGACAGTTTTCAGAAAGAAGAGAATGTTTTTTGCGCGTATCCAAATGCGAATGAACAGCTTAAGACGGTTATCCCAACCATTCAAAAAAATAATGTTAAAACGATCGCTCTTCTCAATTCCAATTCTGATTTTGGAATGAGTTCACGTGACGGAATGAAGAGGCTGGCCAGTGAGGGGGGTTATCAAATAGTGTTTGATGAACTTGTTTCGCCAAACCAAAAAGAATTTCGTACCGTTTTGGCGAAATTACTCGCGACCAAGCCGGAAGGTGTATTTATGGCCGCCGATTCTCCGACCCAGGCGCTCACCATGGCCAAAGAACTGCATGAGTTTGGTTATCAAGGGATGCGGATCACCTTTATTGATGTCGATAACAAAAATCTAGAGGCATTTGGGAGTACAGTCGAAGGGACGCTCGCTCCAGGAATTGCTCCGAGCCAGTTTTCCAGCGCTTTCGCTCAGGCGTATCAGGAAAAGTTTCATAAAGATCCAGATTATACTTCGGCTTTAGGGTATGATGTCTCGCGTTTATTGTCCGGCACTCTTGCATCACATGATTGGTCAGCAAATGATTTAAAACAGAATGTTGTGAATCAAAATTATTTGGATCCAGCGATTGCCAATTTCCATTTTTTGTCTGATCGAACAGTGGTTTATCAGCTTGAATTACAAATGGTGAAGAATGGGAAGTACGTACGAGCCGAATAACTAACAAAACAACGGGCCCTACCCGTTGTTTTTTAGTATTTTTGTGAGAAGCTTGAGCGCTTCCTCACGTGTTTTAATTTTCCCTTCATCGCGCGCTGTTTCAATCTGGGCAATAACTTCGCCAAAGCGTGGGCTAGGGGAGAGGCCGCGTTCCAGTAAGTCACGGCCTTGGATGAGTGGCTTGGTTGGTTCTTTATCGAATTCATGGTTGATGATCGTCGACGTGAAGAATGTGCCAATGTCATATGGTGATGTTTCGTTATCGGCAAAGGCGCGGCCACGATGATCGGCTTCGGCAACGGCGATCAGCACGCGCCAGGACACAGGATAGATTCTTTTGAGGAGTTTGCGTACCGCATTGGCATATTGTTCATCCGTCAAATCGCCACGCTCTTTTAGACGAAACCAGATGCCGGGTTTTAAATGTTGAGTGGCACCCATGATGGCTGCATGTGTTACGGATTCACCAAACAGCCATTTAGTGCAAAGGGTGAGCGTCGGTTCTTCGCCCGCTTCTTCATGTCCGAGGGAACGCAGGCGCATGATGCCATCTTTGGGCGCCAACTTTGTGGTCGCCGGTTTTCCTAAGTCATGGCACAACGCTCCAAACACGACTTGCAACTTCTCTTCCTCGGTGAATCCTGGTTCTCGTCTAACGATCCTTGCCGCTTGATCAATCACCATGAGGGTATGAATCCATACATCACCTTCTGGATGCCATTCAGGCTCTTGGGGCGTTTGTTTCAAGATAAAGAGTTCTGGGTAATCGCGTTCGATCAGGCCGAGATCCCAGGCAAGCTCAAGTCCGATCGATGGTCGTTCCGCTTTGAGCAACAGTTTTTTAATTTCATCGGTGATGCGTTCTGGAGAAAGTTCAGACAAGTCGCCACGCAGGGTCATCATGCGCATGAGCTCAAACGTTTGTGGTTCAACAGTTAGATTGAAGCGCGCAGCAAATTGGAGAGCGCGATACACGCGTAAAGGATCTTCCTGAAAAGTCTTTTCATCGACCATGCGTAAAGTTTTTGCGGCCAAATCTTTTTGTCCATCGAACGGGTCGATAAGTTCGTTTGTCAGAGGATCAACCATCATGGCATTGATCGTAAAGTCACGGCGACGCGCGGCTTCTTCCACAGACATATTCGGATCACCTTCAACGGCAAACCCTTTGTGCCCTTCCCCGATTTTCGAATCACGCCGCGGAATGGACACATCAAAATCTGAACCGTCTGCCAAGCGGATTTTAAAAATGCCAAATGTTCGGCCAACGACGTTCACCTGTCCGGGATAGAGCTCATTGAGCAAGCTTTCAAGTTGCTCCGCGTTGATCCCATACACCTCAATATCAAGATCATGAGAGGGGATGCCGAGCAGCGTGTCACGCACAAATCCGCCGACGATCAGGGCTCGGATTGGAGTATTGGGTATTGAGTATTGGGTATTGAGTATTTTGGTCGCGAGCTCGCAGGCGGCCTCGATCAACCCGGAGTTTTGCTTGGAAAAATCAATCATGCGACAGAGGATAGCACGCGTATCTTTTCTTTCAACTCATCCAAACCAATCTTCTTAACGGCCGAGACAAACACTGGGGAGAATTCTTTATAGTCTTTTTGCAATTTTGTTTTTCCAAATCGCTTGATCGCATCGATTTTATTAAACACGTACATTTTTGGTGTTTTGCTCACGCCAAGTTGATTGAGAATTTCCTCTACCTCAACGATTTTTTCTTTCATCCACGGATCAGACACATCAATCACATGCAAAATCAGATCCGCGTCAATCGTTTCGTCGAGCGTTGAGCGAAACGCGTCGATTAGCTGAGGCGGAAGATCTTGGATAAAACCAATGGTGTCGGATAGGAGTAGGGGCGAACCCATGCGTTCGCCCTCCGGCCGTTCGATCCACAGTTTTCCGATGCGCGTGTCGAGCGTCGCGAATAATTCATCGGCAACATAGGCATCTTTTTTGGTCAGGCTACGCAACAGCGAAGATTTTCCGGCATTGGTGTAGCCGACAATGGAAACAGTTTTGAGTCCAAGCCGATCACGTCGCTGACGATGATTGAGGCGCGAGCGTGCCAGGCGTTCCAAATCTTTTTTTACCCGCTCTTCTTGTTCCGCCAAATGCCGTTTCATGATTTCCGTGTTGCGTTCACCGATCCCACGCGTGCCAATGCCGCCTGCCTGTTGCATCATCTCCATGCCCATGCCGAAAATGCGTGGGCCCATGTGATGAATGGCTGCGAGTTTAATCTGCAATTTTGCTTCAGATGTTTTGGCGTGTTTGGAAAAGATTTTTAAAATAAGATCCACGCGATCCCACACCTGCATTTTGAGTTTACTTTTTCGAATGATCTCTTCGATCTCAAACAATTGTTTTGGTTTGAGTAGATTGTTTACGATTAAGAGTTCAATTTTTTCTTTGTGTGCCAGTATCAAAATTTCTTCCAGTTTTCCTGAACCAATATACGTTCGATAATCCGGTGTACTTCGTTTCTGAATCAATTTCACGACAATAATACCGCCATACGTTTGGGTCAGCGATTCAAGTTCAAGCAACCGTCGTTCTGCCGTGCGTTTATCCATCTCACGCGGAATCACATCAATCAAGATGGCGCGCGGGGTTTGGGAGATCAGAGGCATAAAAAAATTCTCCCTCTAGCTTAGAAGGAGAATCCTTTTTCGTCCATGCACTATCCTTTGATCAGTTTGGTGAAGATGTCTGGATATTGGTTGGCAAGTTCAGCCAAGACTTTTCGATCCAGTTCAATTTTTCGTTTTTTCAAATTATCGATCAGGCGAGAATAGGTGGTGCCATTCAAGCGCGCGGCGGCGTTGATGCGAATCTGTTGAAGTCCTCGATTATCGCGTTTTTTGAGACGACGATCGCGAAAGGCATTGGCACCGGCTTTGACGGCGGCGATTTTAGCTAGGGTGATTTTACTTTTACGCCCCCACATCATGCCCTTGGTACGGGCCAGGATGTTCTTGCGGCGTTTGATGCGGTGGGTTCCGCGTTTGACTCGTGGCATATTAGGCGTGTGGCATTAGAGATTTGATATTGCGAGCGTAGACTTTAGCGACGGATTGGTCACGGCGCTTTTTACGAGTAATCGTTCCGGAGTCGCGGCCATTAAAATGATTCTGCCCTCCGTGGCGTTTGAGTAGTTTCCCGTTCTTGGTTATTTTGATCCGTTTGGAAACGGTTTTGTGTGTTTTGAGTTTCATAGGGTTTATGATTTTCTACCGACAATGGTTGAGACATTTCCGCCGTTGCGGGCCGTTGGCTGTTCAATCGTGAGGGGATAGGTTTTTTCAATCGCGGCCAAAAATTCTTTGATCCGTTCGTTGGCCAGATTGCCATGTTCTTTCTCACGGCCGCGTAACATGATCTCGATTTTGAGCTTGTCGCCATCGGCCAGGAATTCCACGGCTTGTTCTTGGCGAATATCGATATCATGTTGACCCATTTTGACCGATAAGCGAATGCCTTTGACATCCACTTTTTTGGCCCGCGCTTTTTGGATGCGCATTTCCTTTTCTTTTTGGTATTTAAACTGTCCAAAGTCCAAGAGCTTACACACGGGCGGCGTTTCTTTCGGAGAGACTTCTACGAGATCGTAGCCGCGTTCGCGGGCGATCGTGACCGCTGCAGCCGTCGGCATCACCCCCAAAAATTTATTCTCCTCATCAATCACGCGAACGTCCGGCGCTTTGATAAATTCGTTGGCGTTATAAACGGGAGCTTGTTCTTTTTTTTGGTAGCCGCCTCTTCGGCGATGGTGGATGCGCATTAGGGTGTTGGTGGAAGTGAGGGGTATCGCACCCCTGTCCGAGCAAAATTTTTAGCAACCTCGTTCACAAGCATAGCATTCTCAGTCTTCAACTCACGTCGAAGGTGTCGTTCGCGTCGCATGGAGAATGCGAGAAGGCGCGAGCCAAGTTTCCGCCATGTCCTCGATCGTGGAAACAAGCGATCGGAGCAAGTCTCAATAGATGACAATCAGCATTCTTGCGTGAGACGCGCGAGAAGTGATCGGTCCAACACGTTCGCGTTAAGCGAAGGATGGAGCAAAACTCGGCATGCGAAACGCATTCCGAATTTTTGACATGACGTTGGCAGTTGTCATGATGCTAGCCTGGATTGACGCGTTGACTAGCGAACTCGGCTTGCGATTGTCAAAAGATGTTGTCGTCGATGCTGATTCACTCCCTTACTCGTCTTCATTTCGACGAATGCGTCGCATGACCTCTCTGGTCTTAATGGCTTCGCGTTTGTCGTGGGCTTTTTTCCCGCGAGCGAGCGCAAAGGAGAGCTTGATGCGTCGGCCGAGAGGATACAATGATAAGGGCACGAGTGTCAAGCCTTTTTGCTCGGTTTTTCCAAGCAACGCCCGCAATTCTTTCTTATGCAAAAGCACTTTACGCTCTCCATCTGGATCATGCCCCTCTTGCCTTCCATCCTTACTATACGGAGAGATGTGTGCGCCGGTTAGCCACAGCGCACCTTTCCATAGACGTAGATACGCTCCGGCCAATCTTGCTCCACCCTCGCGAATGCTTTTGACTTCCGAACCAGACAACACTAAACCCCCTTCCCAGGTTTCGAGGATTTCATAATCGTGTCGCGCTTTCCGATTGTCAGTATAGGGTTTCATGGATTGCTGACCAGCATAACTCAACCTGACGTTTCTTCGCTAGATGTAATTTCCATCATTTATATGTTATCCTTATCTTCATCCTATGTCTGCTCCTCGCCTCATCGCCATCTCTACCGGTACCATTCTCAAAACGATCGCCATTTTTATTGGTTTGGCCATGTTGTGGCTGATTCGCGACATCCTTATTTATATTTTTAGTGCGATTCTTTTGGCAGGGGTGATTTATCCATTTGCTTCATGGGCGGCGGCGCATCGGATTCCCAAGGGACTGTCTGTCATTATTTTTTATATTTTTATTTTTGGCATGATCGGAGCGACCGTTTCCTTATTGATTCCGGCATTAGTTGATCAATCGAGGAATTTTGTTAGCTTGTCCGGAGCATCTAGCGGATGGGTGAGTGAGTTGCTTAATAGTCTCAAACAATTTTCTGAACAGCACGGACTGACTCAAAATTTGCCATCCAGTGTCGTTGGATTTGAGACCCAGCTCCAGTCGGCCTTTGGCGGGTTATTTGGTTTAGTCACCGGTATCTTCGGCGGCATTGTCGGATTTTTCGTGGTTTTGATTCTGTCTTTTTATTTGGTCGTGGAAGATTCCGCGATTCGGAAACTATTTCATAATTTTGTTCCAGAGCGATATCAGGAATTTGCTGCTCAAGTGAGCTGGCAGATGATGAATAAACTGGGGGCCTGGTTTCGTGGCCAAGTGTTTCTTGGATTGATTATCGGTATCCTGTATTTTATCGGCTTCTCTATTATTGGTGTTCCGTATGCGCTTTTGCTTGCTGTCATCGGTGGGTTATTGGAGTTTATCCCATATGTCGGGCCTTTTATGGCTGCGGTTCCGGCCCTCTTGCTCGCCTTCCTCGCTTTTCCAGATTCGCCGGTTCGAGTTGTGGCGACACTCGTCCTTATGTTGATTATTCAACGGTTGGAGAATGACATTATCGTACCAAAAGTCATGCAAAAAGCCGTAGGTCTCAACCCCATCGTCAGTATTATTGCCTTTATGGTGGGAGCGCAATTATTTGGGGTCGTAGGTGCCATTTTCGCAATTCCTGTTGCCACGGCTATTTCCGTCGCTTTGACGGAAGTGATGCGTTTTCGTGAGCGGCGACCCTTGGCCCGCTCATTTAATAACGAGCGAGGTTCGCCACAGGCGACATGAAGCTTTTTTTTCTTCGCATCCTTCCATGGATCGTGGGTGCTTTAGGCCTTTTTTTGTCTGCGTGGCAATGGGTGCATCCGCTCAGTTACCCGTGGCCTTTGATTATTTTTAGCTTGAGTTATTTGGTCTCCGCTGTGGCGCTCGTTTGGAAACAGTTGTCTTGGAAAGATGCATCAGACAAGCTTGTTCCCCCGTTCCTTGCCCTGACGATTCTCTGTTTTGCTTTTTTGCTGGTGCAGAACGTTTATGAGAAATGGATCGTGACATTTCTTCTTGCCGGCATTTCTTTTTTCGCTCTTGAGCTCACGTTCCTTTTCACGCGTGCGCCGTCACGCTATCCGGTGAATGGATTGTCCCGTTTTAATATTGCCCTTATTCCATTGATGGCATTTTTTTTGGCCGCGACTCTTAATGGATTGGAAGTATTTCTGCGTCTTCCTTGGTGGATATTTGGATGCGCTTTTTTGGTGTTTGGCGCGTCTGCATTTTTTTTTACCGCGCATCCCACGGCTAAATTCAAGCATCGTTCTCAGTGGACGTTTTTGGGAGTCCTCGTCGGTTTACAGACGGCTATCCTCGGTCTCGTCCTCCCGGTCAGTATGTTGGTGCATGGAGCTTTGGCCGCCTTTTTCTTTTTGTTTCCTCTACGTATTCGCCGTTACGCTTACCCTCCCGTACCTTCTTGGCGTACGGCCTGGAGCGAAGGATTATTGGCAGTGATCTTTTTTATCGGTATTCTCATCACAACCCGTTGGGTTTAATAATATGAAATTTTTTTCTTGGTATCGCGTTTTGGCCGGAGCCATTATTCTTGGCACGGCTCTTTTAGGTGGAGCTTTTGCCGGTTGGATGACCTCACAAAATTTTTTCTCCATGCGTTGGAATGAGCTCGTGTCTTCTTTGCCAGAGCGCTTTCACTTTTTTGCCACAACCTCCACTCCCGCTCAATTGATTTCGGTTGAGCGTGAGCCCCTTGCTTCACTCTATCCTTCCAGTTTTGCCAGTCGACGATTGTCGCCGCTTGCTCTTTTGGTCAGACGAAGTGGGGTCAAAATTTCTCTGGATCATCTGGTCACCGCCCTAGATCATCCGTTGGGTGGTGCGGTTGCATTAACCTCTGATGGTTGGTTGGTCACCGTCAACTCAGCCCTCGTTAATCTTCCGATGAATGATCTATTGGTCATTTGGAATCGACGAGCTTATCCCGTGATGCAAGCTATTCGCGATGCGGCCACCGGTGCTGTTTTTGTGAAAATTGACGCTAAAGATTTGCCCGCGGCAGAATTTGTGTCTGCTCAAGATGTGGCCGCCGGTGCCGCCGTATGGTTCGAGTCATCGCCAAAAGAGTTTTACCCATCGCTTGTTGTGAGCGTACAGGATCGATCTTCGGTAGAGGTCATGGTCAGTGAGCATGTGGCTCGTCGATTCTTGTTGAGTGGGACGGAAGCACATATTCCCGGGAGTGCGGTTTGGGATGGTCGTGGGCGCTTGGTTGGTTTGGTCGATGCGAAAGCCGTGAACGGCTGGCAAGTTCTGCCAGCCAGTACGCTCGAAAAAGCGTTTGCTTCGCTTTTGGCTCAGCGCGAAATTCGTCACGCCTTTTTAGGCGTACGGGTTCTTGACCTGTCTGATGTGGCGCTTGAAGCCAAAGCAACCTCAAGCCTTCCACTTTCCGGAGCCTGGTTGCATGCGGATCGGTTAGGCATGCCGGTGATTTTGCCGACGAGTCCTGCGGCAAAATTTTTACGCGAAGGTGACGTGATTTCTGCCGTGGAACGTGATATCCTAGATGGGACAGCAGATCTCGGTGAGCGTTTGCTCGAGTATCCCCCGGGTGCAGAAATTACGCTTCATGGTCTGCGTCAGGGAAAAGATTTTCAAGTCACATTAAAACTCGGTAGTCTTATCACAAGTGAAAAATTAAAATAATTTTTATGACACACACTTTTTGGTCCTTTGCCGGTCGTATGTGGCGCAGCTTATGCGTCACCGCTCTCTTGGGCGGATGTCTCGCTCTCTTATTTTCTCTGACGATTCCGCTTCAGTACTCTTCAAGCATACGCGTATTCATTTCGCAGTTGAATGCCAATGGTCTTGATCCCTACACGGCCCTTAAATCCACAGAACGCATCGCCACAAGTTTGTCTGAACTTGTTTACACCACTATTTTTTATCAGGATGTGATTACCCAGTCGCAGGGATTTGATGCAAATTATTTTCCGGCCGATGAATATGCGAAACGCAAATTATGGAAAGAATCTATTGTGACCTCGGTCACACCCGGCACCGGCATCATGACCGTCACGGCCTTTCATCCAAATCGTGGTCAGGCGCGAATCATGGTGGATGCGGCGGCGAAAGAACTGGCTCTTCAAGCGCCAAATTATTTTGGCGCAAATGTCCGCATCCAAGTGATTGATAGCCCGCTTAACTCCCGTTGGTTTGCTCGGCCTAATTTGCTTATGAATGGCTTGTTTGGGGCTTTGATTGGTCTTTTATTTGGCTTGATTTGGGTGGTTTTGCATATGCCAGAGCGGCGGGGAGATTAGGGCCTAGATTCGAAAAATGCCAAAATTCCGCTTAATGAGCGGGATTTTTGGTTTAAAATGTAACGGGCACAGGTCTTGACATCTATCCTTATTTATGATACATTCTCCTGTTCATTACACAATCTTTGTGATTAGGTGTCGATGGGTTTTGAAGCCGTTCCAGCTAGATTTGGGGAGTTCCTCCTCTTTCCAAATCCAACTGATGGGACGGCTTTAAATCCTATCCGCAGAATGGTTTGCGGGGAGGAATGTACATTGACGTTAATTAATAGAAGACGTCAGAAAACCACCACGCCGCCGAGCATCTGCTTGGCTCACAACCCGAGCCGATCTCGGCGAGGAAATGGAGGTCCCATGCGTCACTTCAGGTTCATGTTCATGTTCATGTTTGTGTTCGTTGTTTCGTCGGTCGCCTGGGCCCAGATGAAGGTCGACCAGGTGGAAGCGCCGCCGGCTCAGCCGGTCGCTCCGCCGCCCGTCCGTCTCGTGCCCGTCCCCGACACACCGCCGCGGGTTATGCCGCCGGCAGTTGCGGCTCCGAAGAAGTGCTTCGGTCCCGTGCCTTGCCCTGTGGATGTGGATGTGGAGGCGAAGGTGATCGTGCGTGTGGATGATCGCAAGCGCCCCCCCGGGCCCCGATCATCGGAGTGCCCCAAGGACTGCCTGGTGCGGATTGCAAAGCTCGAAGGAGAAGTTGCGGCCACAACTCAGCGCCTCAATGGCTCTGAGCTGAACGCGACCGTTCGGGTCGAAATGGAGCGAAGGATCGATGATCTCAAGAAGGAGATCGCCGAGATCCGCAAGCACTTCTTTTTGCTTGTGGACATCGTGTGTCAACCCATCGAGTCCAATCCTCTCGCGGGGATCGAGGAGCGGTGTGCTCAGGCCGAGAAGTCGAAGTTCGGCGGCATCGTCGGAAGGCTCGCCGAGCTTGAGAAGAAGTCGAAGGATGTCTACGGCAGGCTCGCCCTTCTCGAGCAGGGTCTCAAGGAGGTGAAGGATGATCTCGAGAAGATGAAGCACATAGTCGGACTCCCTGCCCCGGGACAGGTCTCCTACACCTCCCCGATCCATGTGGAGCTCTGGATTCCGCTCCGGCTCCATCTCAATGACGCGCCCCACTTCGAGGTCGGCTTCATGGTCGGGTTCAACGTCCGTCTCACGAGAGACGAGACGCTCGAGCTCACGCTCGAGGGTGGTGTGGGACTGGATCCGATCGATTTGAAGCTCATCCCGCAAGTCGGGATGGGGCTCAGGCTGAACCTCGCCCGCGCCAAGCTTCCCTGGCTCAGCATCACACTCGCGGAGGTCGCGCGACTCGGATTCCATCCCGGGTTCTCGTCGACCGAGCAGCACACGATCGACCACTGGGCGCTCATGACGAGGCTCGGAGTCGAGTTCCGGATCTCGCGACACTTCTGGATGGGCCTCTCGTATGCCGCTGGCTACGAGGAGGAGCTCCGGAGGATCGCCCCCGGAAGCCAGACGTTCTACAAGGCGTCCGGTCCGGCGCACCTGTTCCAGGTGACGCCGTTCAAGGTTCGGTTTTAGTAGCATCTTCCCCTTAGCGAATGCTTCGGCCATAGCCTTAGCATTCGCACTTTTTCCCGAGTTGACCTTTCAATCATGAAAGATCCATTCAGGAAAGTCGTTCCGCAGTATTGCGGGACGGCTGAGTCGTAACTTCAAAATACGAGTCAGTAACAAGTAGTCAATCCAGCTCGAGCGTTCGGGATGTGTCCCGGCCGTTAGAAATGAGCTGTTTGCCTTCGTGCCCTGTATTTCCGGGCGTGCGAGGAGCGCGTCACGGACCACCCTCATAAGGAGGACTCCATGAACAAGCCCTCGATGACCCGGAACCCCAACCTCTTCGGCAAGGAGCCCACGATGACCACCTCGACCCGTTTCGTGCTTTCGTTCGTCGCCTTCATTTCGATCGTCTCCGCCGGCTGCTTCCACGGCACCCCGCCGTCGACGGACGACCTCGCCACCATGGCGCAGGCCGACCTCGCGCCCGATCTGGCGTCGGCCGACATGGCGACCAGTGCGGATCTCGCGACCGTGGACGGCATCATGCCGGACGCGACGAGCGACGATCTGGCGACGGTCGACGGCACCATGCCGGCCGACCTTGGCACCGCGGCGGACCAGGCGATCCAGCCCGATCTCGCTCCGGCGCCGGCCTGCAACGACAACGCCAAGAACGGCATCGAGTCGGACGTGGACTGCGGAGGCAAATGCCCCGCGTGCGCGAACGGCAAGGGCTGCAATGGCGGTGGCGATTGCGCCTCGGGTGTGTGCACGAACAACGTGTGCATGCCCACGCCGGTCGACATGGCGATGGGCCCTGCCGACATGGCGGTCGTCTCGGACATGGCGATGGTGCCGAAGGCCGATATGGCGATGGTCCCGGACCTCGCCCCCGCGCCGACCTGCAAGGACGGCAAGAAGAACGGCACCGAGTCCGATGTGGACTGCGGTGGCGATTTCTGCGCCCAGTGCTGGATCGGGTGGGCCTGCCTCCAGGCCTCGGACTGCTTCACGAAGCTGTGCAGCAACGGAACGTGCATCTCCCCCCCGAGCTGTTGGGACGGCAAGAAGAACGGCGACGAGACGGACGTGGATTGCGGCGGCAAGTGCGGGGCAACCTGCCTGGCCGGCGAGTCCTGCATCCGTGGATCGGACTGCAATACGGGCAACTGCCTCAACAACGTGTGCGCGGTCCTGGCGCCCTCCTGTGGTGACAACATCCAGGACGGTCAGGAGACCGACGTCGACTGCGGTGGAGGTGGGCTCAGCCCATGCTTCCGCTGCAAGGACACGGCGCGCTGTCTCCAGAACTCGGACTGCGCGAACAACACCTGTCTCGGAGGGGTGTGTGTCTCCTGCCTCGATGGCAAGAAGGATCAGGACGAGACGGACGTGGATTGCGGGGGCAAAGTTTGCTCCGCATGCGGCGACGGCAAGGCCTGCAAGAACGGTCCGGATTGCTCGAGCACGATCTGCACGAACCTCGTGTGCGTGCCCAAGAACCCGCCCCCGCCCCAGGGTGCGGACATGGCAGGGCAGGGCGCGGCGGATCTGGCGATGAACCAGGGTGACGGCGGCGGCGTCCCGAACGCGGGGCGCGTGCAGATCGCGGCATCGGCGAAGCTCATCGCGACCTGCGCCTCCCCGATCCAGATCGTGGCGTGGGGGCCCGACGTCCCGGTGAACATGAATGGCCAGATCGTGCTCGTCCCCAACGAGCAGATCTCGCTCGCGGGCAAGCCGCTCGACGTCAACTTCAATGCCAGTTGGCAGGGCACCCTCTGGCTCTCGTACATCTGTGACGGGAACTACGGCGCCATCTGGGTCAACATCGCCGCCGCCGCGTCGGTCAGCACCTACTTCGACGTGATGAGCGTCGGAGGAGTGGACGTCCGGGGCAACATCAAGAACTGCGTCCCCAAGAATGGCGCCCTCAAGCGCCCGGCCGTCGAAATGAGCGGCGGCCCGTCCTGCTGAGGTGATTCGGTCTTTCTAGTAGCTTTTCGACGCTGTACGTCCTGGGTCCTATCCCCACACGTACAGCGTCATTTTGTTTCTGGGGATTTTATTTTTTGTCATTTCTATTAATACTTCCCTCTTAATTTAAGAGGGACTGAGGGAGTTAAAAACTGGAGATTATTGGTACCAGGTACCGCATAACCCTTTTATTTTTTAACTCCTCCTCACCTCCTCTTAGGCTAAGAGGAGGAATCATCCCTTTTCATCACGACAATCATGTACGGTTTAAAACGATAGAAGAGTTTGTTGGTGAGTAGATGCTCAAATAAACTCACAAGTTTTTGAACACCCTTACTGAAAGAAAAATAGTTTAATATTTGTGATGGGCCGAAGAATGTCACGCGCTCCACGGTCAATCCGCTTTCTTTGGCTGTCCGTTTGATCGTACCCAGTGAGTTGAATTTATAATAGGCTGTATGCGGTTGGTAATCTGATTTGATGATGTTGCGGTAGTACCATTTAGAGAAATTCCCGCCGATGAGGCTATTTAAGAAGAAAATCGGATGACAGCGGTTGGGAATTACGAATAGGAAGTGGCCGCCGGGTTTGAGCGTGCGGCAGGTTTCTTTAAAGATATTTATATCTTGAAAGTGTTCAATGCCAAAGAACGAAAGAATGAGATCGAAATTATTGTCTTCAAATGGAAAACGGTCATGATCCACGTCGCAATATTTGATGTTCGGGACTTTAGCCACAATCTCCCGATTGATTTCAAGCCCAAAAACATGCTCTCGATCAAGTGAAGAAAAAAGGAATGGGGGAATCAGTTCAAATTCACAGGCGATGTTTAGGACGGTTGAGTGATGGTCAAGCGTGAGCATTTCCAGTTCTTGCTTTAATAATTTTCTAAAGTCATTTTCAATCAAATAATGGATATTCATATGTTGGGGTTTATTATGTCACATTTGGTATTTTATGAGCTATTCTTCATGAGAATAAGGCTTAACAAAGCCATGTTATTTTCTCGAGGCCTCCATTCATTGACAAAACCAAGATAAAATGATATAAATAAACGTTTCCTGAAAGAGCGTTTTAGCGCTTATTTTAGAAACAATTTATCTATAAAACTCTTATGAAAACCACTTCCCAGTCCGTGTTTTTGAAGCGCGCCGGCATTACGCTTGCGCTTGCCTTGGTGTTTGCCATCCCGGCCATCGCCACTTCCGGTGTGTGGAAGTGGGTGGATGAAAGCTGGCTTCTGCCGTATCGCGACGGTGTTTCTATAAACATCGCCAGTGCTCGTCAGAATACCTGGATGCTGTCTGATGGCACGCATGCCTATCAGTTTGATGGGACGGCTGTGCAAGATATGACGAGTGCTTTGCGTTCGCGCAATATTTTGACGGTGTCTGGAATTTTTTCCGATGATCGTAATTGGTTGATCCATTCTCAATCAACAGATCAAGGTGCCATGAAGTTGTGGTTGACCGATGGTCAGAGCTGGACGGATTTGAGCGGCACGGTTCCGCAAGCTCCAGGTGGTTTGGATGCAGTGGGAAATAATGCGACCTGGTATGTGCGTACGTATACGCGTGCCACGGTGGGTGAGCCATCTTTTTGGGAATTGTATTCTTGGAATGGGGTAAACACTCCGGTGCGGATTCTTCCTCCAAATGGTGTCGCAACCGTGCAGAGTGGTTGTTTTTCCTATGCTGATAAATCTACTTTGTGTACGGGTGTGAGTACGCCTCTCTTTGTGAATGGTGCCTGGTATTTTGTTGGTGGCACGAGTGAAGCTCGTGGGGCAGAGAGTCGCGCATCGCAGACGGCGACGTCTGGTATGTGGCGTTTGCAAGGCAATGGTTTTTCCGCCATATCCGGTGTTCCAAATTTTAAATTTGTGAGTGCGGTTTGGGCGAGCGAGCAGGGCGCGTTGATTGCCACGAGCCAAGCCGCGACTAATGCATTTGCCGCGGATCATCTGTGGTTGTTTGATGGGACAACGTGGAAAGACGTATCCTCTCAAGCTTTGGCTATGGGACTCTTGTCTATGGATGCGCGTGAAATTCATGCGGCCTGGAACGGACGTTCTTGGATGATTTTGGCTGGCAAGAAACAGATTCGTTTTGATGGTGTGCGTATGACCAATGAAGGGAATACGCGCGACCTATTCCGTGTCGTTTCCGGAAATGGAAGTGGGCAGTTCGTGTTGGGCGGCGCTGCGGCTGAACCAGATCAAGCCACACCAAATTATCCATTGTCCGCAAAGTTCGCTTTGGTGACGGAAAATTTATCCGCGAGTGCCGCGCCAAGTGCGCCTTTAGTGAGTGGTGTTGTGTCAGAAATTCTTTCAAAAATTTATGGTCCTCAAGTGACGGTTTCTTCCTCGCCAACGGATGCGCATGTAGGGAATGGAAAAGTGTTTGTCTTTCGCGCCGTGGCTGATGATCAAAATGGTGTTCAGCGTATTGATATGTATGTGCATGGCACGCGCGTCAAATCTTGTCAGGGAAATGCTTGTGAATATACCCAACGCTATTGGACGAACGGTGCGGCCATTCGCCAGGTGCAATTGTTTGCCCGCGCGATCGGCCAGGACGGCTATGCCAATGAAAGTGATCGTGTAACGCTTGTTGTCGAAGCCAATTCTCAGACCAGTGCTTTTGTCGCGGACAATGCCCCATCGTTTGAAACAACTCCAGCCGTGTCTTTGCCAGTTAATCAACGTTGGACCGCGGATCATTTTTCCGGCATTAATTGGGCCAGCTGGTTGCAGGATACAAATGGCGCGGTGGTGACGGTTAATCCTGGCACATTGCCAAAACTTATGTCTGGTGGAAGTTTTGTCTACAGCGTGGCAGCGAATGATGCAAAAGGATTGTCACGTATGGATCTGTGGGTGAATGGTGCTATCAAGAAAACCTGTACGCTTCAAGGACAAAAAGATACGCAAGTTTGCAGTGTCACTTTGTCATCCATGGATTATCCGTATGGAACAGAAGTTTTCGTCAACGCGAATGTATTTGATTCGGTTGGTAAGAGCGTTTGGACGTCTGGCACGCGTGCGCGTCGTGATACTTCGCCTTTGACCATTGCGGTCGTAGCCCCGACCCCAACACCAGCTGTGACGACACCGGGTCAGGTGGCTGGACCGATCTTTGGTTCCACCATCGCCGTTGATCCAAACAGCCCATCCGTTGTTCGCGGCACCGTCATCAAAGTCTATTCCTCCTCACAAAATAATTTAACCGGTCTTCAACGTGTCGAAGTCTATGCTAATGGCAAGATCGCGCGCACCTGCTCGTTTGGAGCGGTTGTGAGCCCATCTCCGTGTGACATTACCGTTGATACCGCGAGCGTGAATGAAGGCACGACCTACACCTTTATGGCCCGGGCGATTAATGCCGATGGTCAAGAAGTGTGGAGTGGATCTAAGGCCATGATCGTGCGTTCCGCATCCTCTGGTTCACCAACTGCGAGTGCCAATGGCATGAGTGTCTGGACCTGGATGGGACCAAGTGTCAGTGAATTGTCTGAAGGACAAACCGCGGATTACAGCGTCGGTGCCTGGGCGCCAAGCGGTATTGCGAAAATTGAAATGGTGGTAGATGGGACGACGCGTCGTACCTGCAGCCCCGCGACAAGCGGAGCCAAAGAGTGCACTTACACCATCACGACCTATGACTATACCCATGGCCACACCGTCGCGATCAATGCGCGCGTCACAGACAACGCTGGCCAAGTCATGTGGACCGAACCGCACAACATCTTGATCAAACGCAATTGGGAACCGCTTCTTCCAAATCGTCCGTATGTGACGGTGACGACCAGTGCGGATAAGGGATATAAGTTGGGCGACAAGATTCAGTTTACGGTCCGTGGTTGGGCAGGGACAGGGATTAATTACCTAGACCTGTTCGTCAACGGCAAAAAAGTCGCCAGCTGTTCGTCCGAGGCCTGTGCATGGACCAGCGACACTTATTACTCACCACAAATCGAGTACGCAGCTCGTATGCTGGATCACGAAAATCAAGAAACGTGGACTCCGGTGGCGGGATTCTATAAGAAATAACATTGTCATTCCTGTGAAGACAGGAATCTAGATCCCCACTTTCGCGAGGATGACAAAAAGAAAGAAATGGGGTCAGGTCCCGAATTGGGGTCTGACCCTATTTTAGTACTGTCATTGCGAGCGAAGTCTGACGGAGCGCGGCAATCTCCGAATGGACCCAGGGGAGATTGCTTCGCCGAGCCTCGCAATGACGGAGGGGAGTTTATTTTTTTACCGGCTCGCCGTCGAAAATTAAAACTTCGCCGTCTCTTGTGTCGGTTCCGATAAATATCTTGCCGTCAGGTTGCATTTGGACAAATGGTCGAATCGATGCCATAAGTGCAGGAGGCATCATTAGTGAGGGAGGCCTCTGATTACAATGAATCAGAACTTTCCATTTGGGTGATGTGGGATCTGTAAAATCAAGCAAGCCAATATTACCCTCTCGATCTTGAATAAGCGCCCGTTCATTCGGAAGATATTGATAGAGACGACGACAATTATGCGCTATTTCTAGCTTGTCATTTTTAAATCTTGGTGATAGCAGAATCAATTCCCCTTTTTCTAGCGGAACAAGAAATGCACATTCGTCTCCATCAATATTCCGACATTTAATGGGGCCAGATGGATGCAGCTTCATGGTCAAAACCTCGTTGCCATTTCTTCCAAAAATAACATTTCCTGTTTTTGTATCTACGCGACACGATCGACCGTTGGAGAAATACGTCGTATCTGTATCTTTGAA
>SICT01000013.1 GCA_009691315.1 Candidatus Uhrbacteria bacterium
CGAAATCTGACAAAACTTTTTTGATTTCTGTGGGGGTCATTGTTTGACTCCTCCTCTTTTAGAAAGAGGAGGCAGGGAGGAGTTAGTCGTCAGAGCACTCTGAATCTGTTCCAGTACGCCATCTGTATTTCTCAAGACGTCATTGCTCCAAAAACAAATTACGCGGATATTCATGTCTTGGAGAAATCTTGTTCGCTCCTGATCATATGATCTCTGCTCTACTTCCATGTGCTGACTTCCATCTAGTTCTACAGCCAAACCAATTTTCTGACAATAAAAATCAAGAATGTACCAACGCTGTATTGTCGAAAAAATTTTAGACCGTTCATTTGTCGATTACGTAGACGATTCCATAAACACTTCTCAGAATCTGTCTGATTTTTTCGTAAATCTCTACGCCGTGCTTTCAAGACGGGGTTATTTAGAATTGCAGGCATACATTTTGAGATCAACTCTTCCGAATCTAACTCACCCTGCCCTCTCTTTCCAAAAGAGAGGGTTCTAAAAAATTAATTCGACCATAAAGCACTGACGTCGATCACCTCTTCTCGTATAGGTACAACACGCGTGCATACAGGATATTCGCGCTCAGGATATTCAAATGGTCCACTCTTCAAGGATATGGCCGGTTGAGCAGAAAAAACTCTAGCGTGTATTCGATTGCTTTCATCCCAAAATATATCTGTGAACGGATGTGTTCCATAACTCTCATCAATACTCCGAGTATACGTGAGCTCTGTTGGAAGACGACCCACTTCTTTTATTTCATCTTTTTCTAAGTTTAAAATAGATAAAGACCGAACTTCATACTGCTCATCCATAATTCCTTGGTCGAAGATGTATCTCTCATCAAAGGAAGGAACTCCGCTAAGATTGGATTTTAGTTTTTTAAAAGCTTTCGTTTTTTTGTTAAATGCCCATAGACCCGAACTCCCCATACGCCCTTCGCCCGCATCAACATGCTGTACAAAGTACATCGTGTCACCTTCAGGATCACTGATATTGCTTAAAATTTCACCGCTTCCCAAAGTCACACCAGCCCTTCTCACATCTGCTATAACGACCAACTCTTTACCCTGCTCAATTTTATAAAGCGCGTAATGCATTCCTTCCGCTATCTTGTCTCCAAGACGCTCATAAATGTCTTTCATGTCATATCGTGCGACTTGAGGATGTTGTGGCTCGGATCGTCGCTTCTCCATACGTTCATTCCACTCCTTCGCCCATTCAGCCTCTTTTATGGCGCATTCCTGTTCGTTCAGTACAATTTTCGTAGAGGGCGACAATCGTACATACAAAAAAATGAGGAAACCGATTGCTAGACAAGAAACAAAAACAAAAAATATTTTTTTCATATGTTAAAATTTTACCGCTCCCTGTCTTATCACTTCGATGATTCCATCCTTCTTAACTCTAGCAACCGTCGAAAGTTTTCTTTTTGGCAGGGCTCCAGCATCCACAATATAATCCAGTTCATCTGCGAATATGTGACGAATGGCGCGCGCGGATCGACATTCAGGCTCGCCTGTTCGATTCGCAGATGTCGCGACAATCGGAAATCCATACACACGCGTCAACAGCTGAACGATGGATGAGGAAGAAACACGAATCGCGACCTCTCCTTTGACGGCAACTCCTGAAACGAGCGAAGCGGATTTTTTCACTAGCAAAACGAGTGTGAGCGGTCCGGGCCAGTATGGCTCTTGTAACCTAAGACTTGAAACGTGAAACATAGCTACTTTTCGAACCTGAGCCAGTGAGGAAGCGACTAACAATAATGGTTTCGTGTAATCACGACCTTTCAATTTATAGATACGCCGAACGGCTTGCATGTTGCGCGGATCACAGCCAAGTCCGTAGGTGGTCTCTGTAGGAAATGCAATCACTCCACCCCGACGCAAGGCGCGTACGGCGTGCATAATCTGGTTTCGTATTTTCTTTGTCGAGCTGAGCTCGATGTTGCTGACACTCATACAAAAACAGGGTATCATGAAGGCTAAAACTATGCTCCATCTTGGCAAAGACTGTCTGGGTTTGAAAAAACATCATCATCCGATCGATCTTCTGGCAGAGTTAAATGCCTTATTCAGCGGCATCTCGCTTTTTCCTCAGCTGTTTAAAGTTCTCGAGACGCATCATCTTAGTGATCTGGCACCCAGCAGTTTTCTCATCGTTTTTATCACCAATATCATCTGGCACGCCTATGGTTGGCATCGGAAAAATCTCCCAACCCTCGTCGCTTCTGTTCTCATGATCATTTCCTCTGGATTTATTCTCGGACTGATTCTTTTTTGGAAATAATTATTTCTTGGCTTGCCAACGCAGATATCCTTCCACAAATGTATCGAGGTCGCCGTTGAGCACGCTTTCCGTATCTGAGGTTTCAACATCCGTGCGATGATCTTTCACCATCTTATATGGATGCACGACGTACGAACGAATCTGACTCCCCCACTCCGCACTATGAAATTCCCCGCGCAGTTTTTGTTTTTCTTTTTGTAATTCATCTTCCTTTAATTTTGCAAGTTTTGATTTCAAAATTTTCATGGCCGTTTCTTTATTCTGTGTTTGCGAACGTTCGTTCTGACAGGACACCGTGATCTTGGTTGGCAAATGCACAATACGTACAGCCGAATAGGTCGTATTGACGGACTGGCCTCCTTTACCACCACTCATGAACGTATCGATGCGTAGATCTTTTGGATCAATCTCAATATTCACTTCTTCATCAAGCTCAGGAATAACCTCAACCAACGCAAAAGAAGTTTGACGAAGCGCGTCGGAATTAAATGGTGATTGACGTACAAGACGGTGCACCCCAGCCTCACCTTTCAAATGACCGTACGCAAAACGACCGGACACAAAAAACGTCGCAGACTTGATACCCGCTTCTCCACCACGCGACTCATCAATAAGACGAACGGCCCAAGTCTTTTTCTCAGCATAACGAAAAAACATGCGCATCAACATCTCCGCCCAATCCTGTGCATCTGTCCCACCCGCCCCGGCGTGAATTGAAAGAATGGCATTCTTTGCATCGTACTTGCCGGAAAATAACAAAGAAAATTCTAAATCTAAATACATTTTATCGAGCATGGTTAACCGAGATTCCAATTCATACTCAAGCGACGCATCTTTTTCTGTGATCGCCATCTGAATCATTTCTTGAACCTCCATCACATCCTCGCGCAACTCATGCCAACTCGCATATTCTTTCTTCAAATCGGACAACTTTTGTGATTCACGTTTCGCGCGTTCTTGATCAGTCCAAAAATTTGGTTTTGATGTCTCCACTTCAAGCACAGCAATTTCCTGCTTCACGGTGTCCAACCCCAAAATACTCCAAGCTTCATTCAGCTTGGAACGCAAGGCATCCGTACGCATTAAAACATCTTGCAACATATAATCATGAGGATAGCACAAAGCGGCCCAAGCGGCCGCTTTGTAAAAAACACTTTATTTCACAAATTGAACTTGTTGCGAAGAGCACCGAGCAATGGAACTTCCCAAAATTTTCCTTGTATCGCACACACGAGTGCGTAGAGATCAGCAATCGCAAGCACGAGCCATAACAACCAACCGATGACTGGAATCCAGAACACCAACCACCCCACGATAAACGCAATGAACATGATCAAACCCTGCTTAGCATGCTCCTGCGCATACTTTGAATCTTTCTTCAGGAACAGGGGGATGAACACGAGGATCCAAAGATAGGACAAAGCGGCGACCGCTTTATTATCCGCCACGTCTTTTGGATCAAACTGCAGAACAGGATGCGCTTCTAACGGAGGGTGAGATGATGTTTCCATACGGAAATAGAATACATTATTTATGATTAAAAGCCCATGCCGCCGCCCATGCCGCCACCGTGGTCATGCGAAGCGTCTTCTTTCTTTGGCTTCTCCGTGATCAAACATTCGGTGGTAAGAAACAACGCCGCCACACTCGTCGCATTTTGCAAAGCGAAACGTGTGACTTTCGTCGGATCAATGATGCCAGCTTTCACCATATCTTCGTAGCGATCCGCTTCGGCATTGTAGCCCATGTTCCCGGTCAACTTTTTCACTTCTTCCACCACAACCGAACCATCTTTGCCACTGTTGTTGGCAATAATTTTGAGCGGCTCTTCGACGGCCTTGCGCACGATCCGCATACCAACGAGTTCATCCCCTTCCAAACTCAATCCATTCAAAGCATTGAGCGCGCGAAGTAACGCAACACCTCCGCCTGGCACGATTCCCTCTTCAATCGCGGCTTTGGTTGCGGCAATTGCGTCCTCAATACGATGTTTCTTTTCTTTCATTTCCACTTCTGTTGCGGCTCCGACTTTAATGACACCAACACCACCGGCGAGTTTTGCCAAACGTTCCTGCAATTTCTCACGATCAAATTGTGATTCGGTTTTTTCCAATTGCGCTTTAATCGCAAAGGCCCGCGCATCAATCTCTCGCTTGTCGCCTTTTCCATCAACAAAGGTCGTCGTCTCTTTCGTCGCAATCACTTTACGCGCAGAACCAAGATCAACAAGTTCTACGGATTCGAGTTTACGACCGACGTCTTCCGTAATCAATGTCGCACCGGTCACAACGGCAATGTCCTGCAACATTTCTTTACGGCGATCACCAAAACCTGGCGCTTTGATAGCGAGCGCGCTAAACACACCACGCAATTTATTCACGACAAGAGTCGCGAGTGCTTCACCATCCACATCATCCGCAATAATCACCATCTCTTTTTTCCCCGCCTTCAACACTTTTTCCAAAATCGGCACGAGATCTTGGACCGAAGAAATCTTCTTATCTGTCACCAAAATAAATGGTTCATTGTATTCCGCTTCCATGCGTTCTTGACTGGTAATCATGTACGGCGAAGCATATCCCTTATCGATGCGCATGCCTTGCACCACTTCTTTATCGATTCCAAATGATTGCGATTCCTCAACAGTGATCACGCCATTCTGTCCCATCTGATTCACCATCTCGGCAATGGTTTTTCCGATCTCCCGATCGTTGGCGCTGATGGACGCAACACTTTCAATCTTGTCACCTGTGACTGGCTGAGAAACTTTTTCTTTTAATTCTTTGACCAAAGCTTCAAGCGCCTTTTCCATGCCACGTTTGACCGCGAGCGGATTGGCCCCAGCTGTAATATTCTTCAGCCCTTCTGCAATCATAGCCTGGGCAAGAACCGTCGCAGTCGTCGTACCATCACCGGCCACATCATTCGTTTTTGAAGCAACTTCTTTGACGAGCTCTGCTCCAATATTTTCCTGCTTATCTTCTAACTCAACTTCTTTCGCCACGGTCACGCCATCTTTGGTGATCGTCGGTGCCCCAAATCCATGATCAATCACCACGCTGCGGCCTTTTGGCCCAAGCGTGACTTTGACGGCGTTCGCCAGCTTGTCCACGCCACGCTTCATTGCCTGACGCGCTTCTTCATTAAAAATAATTATTTTTGCCATATGTTCTTGTGTTTTAATGGTTTAATGTTTTTATGATTCCAATACGGCCATCACGTCAGATGCGGCCACGACCAAATATTCCTGATCATCGATCTTGATTTCATCTGGTGAATATTTTTTAAACACAACTTTGTCGCCAACTTTGACATCCATCGGTGCGCGCGAACCATTGTCGAGCATCTTCCCCGGACCCACCGCAATCACTTCTCCTTGTTCCGGACGTTCCTTGTCGACTGTGTCAGGCAAGATAATTCCGCTCTTGGTCATTTCTTCTTTATTCGCGGCTTTGATGATTAAACGATCACTGAGAGGACGTAACTTCATAGGATGAATAGATGAAATAGATCATGAGTCAAAATGAGCATTTAGCACTCGTCTATTGAGAATGCTAAACACGAGTGGCCTTAGAGTGCCAATTTCAAGCAAGACTGTCAAGAGGTCAACAGACAATTAAAAAAACCCAGAGAAGAACTCTGGGGGACTAGTTTCCTGCTTGCCTTTTTGCCAGACTTTGCAGGACCCAGATGATGTATCCAGGAGTGTAGCCTGGCACATAAATCATCTCGAGCGAGGAGGTACGCGGCAAGCCGGATCGAGCGATGACGTCTTGATAGTCACGTACATTTTTGGGGATCAAAGAACGTGCGTAACGACTCACGAGCGTCCGCGCCTGCTCTTTCGAATACAGGATGGAAAGATGACATCCCTGTTCATCGAACAGCAGAATGAATCCATTCACATGCTCCTGGGGATATGGATCCTTCGACGGACTCATCATCCCCAATTGCACCACATGTGGCTTGTCATCTGTTGTCTCGATGCTGAAAGAACCTCCATCTTCACCTCCCGCTTGAATTCTTTCACGAAGGGCGGCGGCGGCATATCCTGTCCAGCGCAACAGCTGGAGAGAGCTGGTTTCCAGTAGAGGCGAATCCTCGAGCTTGGCCCGATGGGAACAAAGAACGGCGGAATGTAAACTGGACCGATGTTCATCCAGAATCTTGCGTCCTTGCTCACGAGAGAAGAACACGAACATGACTGAGACCGTCCCTTCCTGTGAGCTCCCGGGCATTCTGACCACTTCATCGACCAGGACCAAGCCATTCAGCCAGCTCGGGTCAATCTGCGCCGTAGAACGGATCCGGTCCTTCGGTACCATCATCCCGATCATTTTTCCCATGAATCTATGCCTCCGTAAGGAGGATATATGCTCCAAAAAAGAAAAAGTGTCAATATCAAAAGAACTCGCCCGCTCCAGAGAGACCAAAGATAGTGATCAAAAAGGGAAAGGATGAGAAGGGCGCAAAGTATTGAGTATGAAGTATTGAGTATCGAGTATTTTTTATACTGAATACAAAATATCCAATACACGATGCTCAGCAATCCAATCATTCCCACAATCCCCAATTCATCCAACGCAAGCAATGGGACGTTATGTGGAATGAGTTGAGAGTTGAGGGCATGTGCCGTTGCACCGGGACCAACACCAAAAAAAGGATGCTGACGGAACAACTGCCAGCCATTTCGCCAACCGACGGCGCGTTCATCTAAAGATTTTTGTTCGAGGCGAACGGTCGCGTCAACCCGCGGTGCGATCAAGGCACGTTCATGGAATGTGGTGAGAGCGAGTGCAATAAAAATAACGGTCATCCCCGCGCAGGCGGGGATCTTGTTCGTCCAAGATTCCTGCCTTCGCAGGAATAACAACGCGACGAACATCAATCCAACGCCTGCAGTGATCCACGCACTTCGTGAGAATGTCAGAACGAGCGCAACGCTGAATAACACGCCACAAATCATCCAAGCAAATTTTGCTATTGAACGTTTGGCGTGCTGAACGAGGAGTAACGTGACCGGAAGCGCGATAGCGAGCCATCCCCCAAAAATATTTGGGTGCGGAAAGCCGCCATAGGCACGGAGAATGCGCTGACCGGCATACTCAATCACGCTCACACCGGCAGTCAGTGGATTCTGGGTTGCCATGCCCAACCATTTTGATCCAAAAACATTTTGCGTATGAAATTGCCACAAACCGAGCAGGGCGTGAGGGATGAGGGAGATGGCAAACCATCGCATAATCATGAAGCGTGAAACGTGAAGCGTTTGAAGAGAAATAAAAAATAAAATGAGCAAAAGAATTTCGACGAGCCATTGGAATGAGGCGCGGGGGTAAACGGAAAAAATAAATGGAAGGAGAAATAAAATGACGGCGATGATCGGTAGGGGCAGGGTCACCCTGCCCTGGTCCTGGGATCCGGGAGGCAACGATCCGGGAACGGGGCGCGGAAACCGCGCCCCTACGGCATCAATCATCGCCACCATGATCACGATCATCATCGGCAACCACGAAAGATAAATCGATAAACTCCCCTGCTCCCACGGATATCCGCCGATGATCGGCCCGGAGGAAAACCATCGCATCTGCCAGGGCAATAATAAAATAGCGAGATACAAAAACCAGCGGGCTATCTTAAGCTTCAATTCCATAGCGTTGGCAATTTTTATAATATTGATCACGAAGTTTTTCTCGTCCATCATCCACATGAAATTTCAGCACGTGATCGGTCACGACGACGCGCGTATCTTGATGCATAAGCTGTTTGATCGATGGATTGAATCTGGATATTTGTAGTCGGCGAGCCAGCGACTCCAAAATTTTGCTATGTGGAATTTGAAACGTGGTGCTTGAAATTTTCACAGCAGGATTTACAATCCATGGCCGCGCAAATGAATGGCGTTCGATCAGCGAGTGATTTGCTTTCCACAAATCACTCATCACTCCGTCATCATACAACGGGAGAAGCGACAAAAACCAATAACGAAAATACGGATCATCCTCGGAAAGTTGAAGAGATGAGAGATTCAGGGCATCATCATCAACAAAAAATGAGAGACAAACGGCATCGCGCACCACGCGATCAGGACGAGGTCGCTGGTCAAGCAACTGAAACGGTAAACTTGCCAAGCCGCGCGTCTGCCAAATGGTTCTGGCACGCGTGATCACAAAAAAATCCAGATCTCCTTGATCATCGGCATGCGCGAGCGCGGTCGTGTTGCAAAGAAAAATAGCGCGCACGCCAGACAGATGGGCCAGCCATTTGGCCACTTGGCGCGCCCGACGGAGCTTGCGTGGAAACAACGCTTCGCGTGCTTCATGATCTCGGATCAATGATTCACGACCAGCAAGCGCAAAGCGTCCGCGTGATTCCGTGACGATTCGCTGGTCGATCAGGTGATGTAAAGCGGAGGTGAGTTCAGTATCAAGAACCGTGTATCGAGAATTGTGTATTGATGATCCCTGATCCCAAGATAGAAACACTTCTGGAAGCGTTGGTGCGTATCCTAAAACATCAAAAAAATTTAAGCTCCTCAATAATCCGGCTTGAGCCGTATCCATACTAACGTTCTTTCATCAGGGTCGGCGCTGGGGCAGGAGGTTTTGTTTGCACGAGAGATTCTGCTCCCACCGGAACGGCGGTGTCTGCCACGATAACCTTCTCCGGACTTAATTCTATAATCGCATCCCATGAAATCAGCAATGCTCCGCTCATCAGTCCGCGCGACTTCACGCACAGATGAACCAGCCGACCAGTCGCCGCATCCAATTCAAAACTCGCCACTTTACCGACGGCTCGACCAGAGCGAGTCTCAACCGGCACACCCGTCATTTCCTTCGTATTCACAAACATATTTTATGATTCAACTACATTTCCACCAAACGCTTTCAAAATATTACTCACCATATCCTGCGAACGCTCTTCTTTTGCTCCAGCCTGTTCTCCAATAATACCTTCGATCCGGAGTTCAGGACATGCGAATAGTTCACGGGCACAGGCCTCAACAATCTGACGATGTTTGCCGTCTGACAAGATTTTATCGCGATGAAAAGAATATTGGAATTGGATGGTCAAAGTTGAACCGACGACGGATTCGGGCCGGCTGATTTTTAAAATAAAGGGCAAAGAACGATTTCGCTCTTCAACCGCGCGAATGAAGGCGCTCCACTTAAGACGAACGGTATTGAGATCCAAGGTTATTGTCTGTTGTTTGTTGTTTATTGCGTCATCTGGTTTCGCGGGTGACACGGCGACGGGGCACCCACTCAGCACGGAGTCAGCAAGACGAGTACTGAGTGGGGTGGGAGCCGGGGCAGGACCCGCGATGGTCCCGATCCTTTGCTGACTATGTTTCAACAATCCGCACGCCACCGTCGTACTCGCGAGCTGCAACGCGAATAACGGATCCACCCCCGCCTTCATATCACGCCTTCGTTCAAATAAAACCAGCGCCAGATCATTCAATTCAGCGGGAGAAAACCGATCAAGAAGACCCGTGAACTCTGGTTCTGGTGTCCGACCTAAAAGATGCTGAACAAGAAATAACAAATCATCAATGAGGGGAAGAAACGGCAAGCCTTGATCGAACAGCGTCTGAATTTTTTGCAAAGATTCAAGATGCTTACGCTCGGCCCAAAGCGTCATGAGCTCAGTCGCTTCCTGCACATGGCGTGGCGGAATAATCAGACTCGCAATCTCCAGATCGATTTTTGTTTGGCCAAGAGACCCGAGCTGGCTCAACAAGGTCTCCGCATCACGGACACAGCCTTCTGAACGAGAAACGATCAATGCCAAAACCTCATCAGCGACTTGCCAGCCTTCTTGTGTGGCAATCTTTCGCAGTCGTTCCATAAGCGGTCCGGAAGCAATACGCTTAAATTCAAATCGTTGGCAACGTGAAACAATCGTGGCTGGCACTTTGTGCCATTCCGTCGTCGCAAGAATAAAAAAAGCATACGCCGGTGGCTCTTCGAGCGTTTTCAAAAGTGCATTCCACGAAGATGCCGACAGCATATGTACTTCATCCAAAATATAAATCTTGCGCTTCCCGAGCGTCGGCGAAAAACGAACGTGCTCGACGATGGCTTCGCGAATTTTCTCAACCTGTGTATGCGTCGCAGCATCGAGCTCAATCACATCCAGACAACGACCCTCATTGGCCGCAACACACAGAGCGCAGCGATTACATGGCTCTCCATTTTGAGAGGTTTCACAATTTAAGGCTTTCGCAAAAATACGTGCGGCCGTGGTTTTTCCTACTCCGCGAGGTCCGGAAAACAAATAAGCGTGACCAAGCGTGCCCGTCAAAACTTCCCGGCGGAGCGTTTCCGTCACATGCTCCTGACCGGTCACGTCAGCAAATATTCTCGGACGATATTTCTGACTCAAAGATGGCATAACTCATGCATCTTGAACCACGCGGCATGACTCGTCAAACTGCCATTTTAATTTTCCATTCCCAACTCTTGCTTAATCAAATGCTCGATCGCGGCCCAGCGTGAAGGAGTGCTTTTTGGGACAAGAATTGCGACCTCATCTCCTGCTTGGCCATGATAAAAAGACACAGATGCGGGAAGAACGCGATATTTTAATCCATTCGCAACCACTTTCCAGGTTTGCAACTGCTCATCATAGACAAGCGTCCCCACACAACGTTCCCGCTCCATCGGTCCTTTTTGTTTGAATAAAAATCGCCCACCATCGACGATCGTCAATTTTAATAAATCTCCTTCTACCAGTTTTGATTTCGAAGCGTAATTCGCCGGCACATGATAGATCTGCCCATCCTCCCCCACCATATGCTCACCATTAAACACTCCTTCCAACATTCGATCTTGTGCCGAGGATGCCCGCATCATCCCTCCCTCATGCCTCAATTCAATAAACAAATTTTCATCCACGGTCTCCGCCTGACTCATGAGCAAACGCTCTAATTGCTCAAGACGATATTTCAAATCTTGAATCATCCGGCTGGCAATCGCAAATTTATTATTTAATGGCTCCTCTTCTGCCAGGACATCTGATTCATCTTCAAACAATGATGTTCGTTCCTCAGTCATAAATTTTTATTTTTTATTTTTTTCTCCTCTCCATGATACGGCCTCGGTCAAAGAGTTACAAGAGATCTAATTCATCTTTATCTCCACCCTCCTCTCCGAGCATCCCCTCGATTGTAGCTTCGCGGCGCTCCATAATTTCCGCTTCCACGAGTTCACGCTTGCGTCCATATTTATATCGCGAAAGTTCATGGATCATTTCCGCAACTTCTGTGGTCGCGGGCCGCACTGGCATGACCGGTTTCATGTTGAACGGCCGCGACGCCGTGTTGTCGATCAGCATCTTCATGTTAACGGTAAACGCTTCGGCATTGACCAGATCGTACGTTGTAAACACGGGTTGAAATTCCTTTTCCAAAAACTCCGCGTCCTCCACGCCGATACGGAAAGCGATCATGGTGCCGACGTTGCCGAAGATAGCATCTCGAATCATCGTATCCCCACCTTTGCCTTCCAATTGACCGATGAATTGATGCGCGATAATCAAATTCAACCCATATTTTCTTGCTTCAGACAAAATGGCGCTGATGGAATCAGTTAAGAAATTCTGAAATTCATCAATATACAAATAAAAATCTTTGCGATCCTCCTTATCCATATCCCCGCGGGCCAGCGCGGCCATTAAAATCTTTCCGACCAACACCATGCCGATCAAATACGCATTCAGATCACCAATTTTCCCCTTGGATAATTTGAGCAAAAGAATTTTTTGCGAATCCATCACCTCACGAATATTAAAGGCGCTCTTCTGCTGGCCAATGATCGGTCGCATGTAATCATTGTAAATAAAAGGCGTGAGTTTGGATGTGATGTAAGGCACCATGTTGGCCAAACTTGCTTCACCACCAGCTTTCAAAGCCTCCTTTAACCAAAAATCTTTCACATCCTGTGATTTGCATTTGGACAATTTAAAATTACGATAATCTTCGTCCGCTAAAACCTTTGGAATTTCCATGAGGGTCGAGCCTGATTCCGGATGATCCATCAACAGCAAGATGGCATTGCGCATGTAAAGCTCGAACATCGGTCCTCCGGTGGATTTTAGGTCGTATAATTTATCAAAAATCTTCAGCATCTCGTTGATCACAAACGTCTTCTGTTCTGGTCGCTCTGGATCAAACTCCAGCATGTTCAGTCCCATGGGCCGATCATAATCTGCAGGATCGAAAAAAATGACATCCTCGGCACGCTCTTTCGGCACATACTCGAGAACCTCGTCACATAAATCTCCATGGGGATCAATCACGCACACGCCGTGTCCAGCCTCGATATCCTGCTTGATGAGCGATGCCTGCAACACGGATTTACCACCGCCAGATTTTCCGATGATGTACATGTGACGACGACGGTCCGCCTGCTTCATGCGAATGCCATACAAATGCCCGCGATATTCAGCATTTCCGAGTAAAATTCCTTCTGTCGGCAAGTTACTTGGCGGCAACGCACGACGACTGAGGAGCCAATTGATTTTCGGCGTCTCCGTGACTGGCAGCGGCATGTGATACAGCGAAGCCATTTCTTCCGCGTTCAATAAAACTTCGGCATGATGATCAAACTCGCGAAAAATAAAATGACGGATGAGCGACGTCTGAAAACGCGGCATCGCTTTGACAAAGCTATTGCCGTATTCATAAATATTAAACTGGCCATACGAATTCAAAATATCATTCAAATAACGCTGAGCTGTTTCCGGACGCTGAGCTGAAACCATGATGCGAATATTCACGTCAAGCCCTGCTTTCGAGGACTTTTCTTCCAACCCTTTCACCATTTCTTCTTCCAGAGGCGAAAGGCGATAGGTTTCTTCTGGTTTTTTCTCTCCCGGCTTAGCGGTCGAGGCAAACCCTCTTAATTCTTTGCCAACCGATTGCAACACGCCTCCATTCACCTGCGATAATTTTTTTCCTTGTTGCATGGCTTTCGCAATATGCAAACCTTCCCGACGCCAACTCCCGCGTGCGCTCCGCATAACATATTGAATGGCCGCCCCATCTCCAGATTCCACTTTGGCCAAGGCATTCGTCACCGAATTCATCGCGTCTGTTTCCAATTTGCGATAGGTCTTGATCGGAAAATAATGTTCGCGTTTAAATTTCAAATGACTGCCTAAGATGACACCACTTGGAGTAAAAATATTATAATCCGGAACTTCATCAATCTGTGCATTCGGATATTGAGCATGGACCTGCTCTTCAATAAAATTCCGATACTTTTCTGGCACCGCCACATAAAAAGAAATTTTGTCTTGATGTGCCACAATCTCAAATGAGAATGTATCTGACCGCCCTAGAAACCAAGCCCCAATCCCTTTTTCCGCTGTAAGCGAACCCACCGTGGAAAAAACGGTCTCCATGGCTCCGATCAATTCTTGAATTTGTTGTTGAGATTTCTCCGCCCCAACATCTTCCTTTTTCAATTCTTTTGGCACGCGGATCATCAAAATCTTTATTTTAAAGGCATGATGAAGATGCGAGCTGTGTGACAAGAAATAACGAATCACATAGAGTAAAATCATCACGGCAAGAAAAAATCCAACGAGGGTCCAAATCAAGATAGCCACGGGACCCGTGAGGGCTGACACGATCGTCGAACCAATGCCTTCAGAGGAAGGTACTATGACATCAAGCTGAAAAAGAAAGCTAAGCATGGAGATTAGGGTTGAACAGAATTCTGAGCCGCTTCGCGCCGCGCCTGCTCGAGCTCAATAATCTGATCCGTTTTAATCTTCGCTTCCTGTTCCAAGAAAAATTTATTAACCCCTGGAATGGTCATCAACCAGTCACGGATCAACCGCAAAACCGTTTTGACGGTGACATGAAATGAACGAACCATACCAGCAATTTTATCTGCCGCCTCAACCCCTTTTTGACGAAATCGTGCCTGGGCCGGCTCTGGCATCGTTTGAAAATATTGTTGCAGACCCTGTTCCAAAATTTTTTCCACTTCAATCGTCACGTCATCTTTAGGGACCACAACCGGTACGGCGGAAGCCGCACTGGCTTCAGCCTGTTCAGGCGACGCGCTCGAATCGGCAGCCACTTCACTCACTCCATCCGGTCCCATTTCCAAAAATGTTTCTTGTTGATCCTCCATCTGTTGAACTGCTTGGCGTTCGGCTAACGCATCCTCGTCCTCTCCAAGATCAATCACTGGCTGTGCCGGAGAAACTTCAACCACTGCCTGGGGAACTTCAGGTGCCGGGGCGACCGGTGTCGGTGCAGAAGTAACTTCCGGAACAGGGGGAACAACTGGTGCCGAAGTCTCCACGACTTGTGGTTCTTGTTCACTTAAAAAACCGCCATCAGACATGGGGAAAGTATAGCATGAACCTTAAAAAATTTTTAGGACACGGGTGTCAATTCAAACTCCCCACGATTTTTATCTTCGATGCGCCAACCGAACGCTTCAATTTGTTCCCGAAGTTGATCTGATTTCTCCCAATCTTTTGCTCCACGTGCGGTACATCGTTCTTCTGCGAGTCTTGTTACTTCTGCCGGCACTTCAATCGACTGGCCGATGATCGAACTCAGTCCCAATCCAAATACTTCATCTATTTTTGCGACCGCCAACCCTTTGTCTTCGTCCGATAAGTCTGACTTCAGCATCTCCCACATGATGGCGAGCGCCTGCGAAGTATTGAGATCATCTTCCAGGGCATGGATAAATCCGGTAGGGGCGTGATTCATCACGCCCTGGTCCTTGGGCCCATTGGACCCGGGCGCAATAAATTGCGCCCCTACCAACAATCGCCGTGCGGTTGTCTGCAATTTTTTTAATGCCTGCCCCGCCCCCTCCAACCCTTCCCATGTAAAATTCATCTTCTGACGATAGTGTGTGCCGAGGCAGTAATAACGAAAAGCCAGTGGATCAAATTTTTTTGCGACAAGATCATCCAGCGTATAGGCATTGCCTAAAGACTTGCCCATACGACCGCCATTGATCAACAAAAACTCATTGTGCATCCAATAATTTGCTAAAGGCCGACCGAAAGCGGCCTCACTCTGTGCAATCTCATTTTCATGATGCACGGCAATATGATCAATCCCACTACAATGAAGATCAAATGGCTGACCAAGATATTTAACCGACATCGCCGAACACTCAATGTGCCATCCAGGAAATCCAACGCCCCACGGACTTGCCCATTCCATCTGACGCCGCAAAGCGTCCTGAGCAGAGTCGAAGGATCTTCCATTTGGATAGGAAAATTTCCATAACGCGAAATCCGAAGGCTGACGTTTTTCTTGATTCACTTCCACACGTGCGCCCGCCTCTTTCTCTTCGAGTTTTTGACCAGATAACTTTCCATACTCAGGAAATTTTGATGTATCAAAATAAATCCCATCACTCGTTTGATAGGTAAATCCTTTTTTCTCCAGAACCTGAATCAGATCAATCTGTTCCGTAATATGTTCCGTCGCGTGTGGCATAATCGACGGCGGAATCAAATTTAATCGTTCCGCATCTTTTAAAAATTTCGCCTCATATTCTTTGGCAATATCCCAAGCACTTTTTCCAGTTTTAGCCGCTTCGCGTTCGATCTTGTCCTCCCCTACATCCCCATCCCCCACGAGATGACCGACATCCGTAATATTTAAAACATGCTTCACACGATAACCTAAAAGAACGAGCGTGCGCTTTAAAATATCTTCAAAAATGTAGGATCGAAAATTCCCTAAATGGACAGGATTATAAACCGTTGGCCCACAAGTATACAGTCCCACTTCATCATCTTTCAATGAGTGAAACTCTTCGAGTGAGCGGCGGAGCGTGTTCCAAACTTTTAACATGCCCCTAGACTAGCGCACTTCGTCTTCGTCTTCAAATGTTTCCGTGTTTGTTTCTGATTTTCTCGGATGTTTCTTCACACGTACGCGATGTTTCTCCAAGGATTGAAGATCTTGATCAATCGCCTCAACCTGTTCCCGGAGCTGTCGCTTTAACTCTACGCGTTCCTCTCTTGTTTGCGCCTCATGCTCCTGCTCAAAAATCTCGGCCAGCTCCTGTTTCTCCACCTGCAAAATTTCATGGGTTGGAAGGGTTGAGGAGACGCTCACGTGAGCTAATGATTGTATGAAACGGTTTCTTTGCCCAGGAGGCCATGATTTTTCGCGCAAACTCATCAGCCGCACCTCGCGCATTCGACGACGAGCGTGCTTGAGTTGAATATCAGTCTGTTTATCAGAAGAATAGGCCAACTGCACTTCCGCTCCTTCCATCACTGCACGCAATCCATATAAAGGATGATCCGGAAGAACTTCATCAGAGGCATAGGCATAAACACCTGTCCCGGCGGTCAGACTCAAAAAAATACTCAAAGAAGCACAAATTGTTTTCCAGCGATAAGACCACATCGTTCTGTGTGTGCGGGGAAAATACCCCGCCTCCTCTAATTTATCCTGTAAAGAAAGATAAAATGACCGCTCAGGTTTTGCGCGGCGGCTCATGCGACGGAACAGCCAAGAGATGCGAGGAGAGATCATATGGAGTAAGGATGTTTGAGCAAAGGTTTTAGTTTCTTGATCGCTCGTCCGGCTTGCACACGTAAAGCACCTGATTTTTTTTCCAATACTTCTGCTAATTCATCAAAGGACCAACCTTCTAAATATTTCATCTGCACAAGTTGGGCATCTTCCGGAGGTAACTGGGTCATGGCTTGAAGCAGTGCTCTCTCATCATGCCGAGCAGCGAAACGTTCACGAAAATCTTCTGAGGCACAGAGAGAACCCTCTACGTCTTCCAAAGGGACTCCGGGATGTTGCTTGGCATGGTGGTTAATAATGTGATTCCTTGCGATCGTATACAGCCAAGAGGTCTTACTGATCGCCGGGTCATAACGATCAAACGCTTGAAACGCTTTTAAAAAAATATCCTGCGTTAAATCTTGTGCCAGTTCCTTATTTCCAGCCACACGAAAATATACGAACTTATAAATTCGTTCCATGTAAGCTATGTAGAATTGGTGGAAGTCTGTTTTCTTCATGCAACGAACATCTTTAGATACAGCGATGTTGGAGGAAAGTTACCCATCCTGTCAAATCCAGACGAGACATTTTTTGATAAATCATACACATTGACGGGCGTTTTCTTAATCCGGACAATAGAAGATACAACCCGTGTGATTGGATCTGCCAATCACCACAACCCGTAGGAGGTTACCGTGCCCAGCACCGCACAGATCCGTTCGTTCCTGTTCGTCACCCACACCTTCCTCCCCTCGCATATCTGCGGTAGGTGGATGCATGAGTTTGAACCAACGATGCCGTACGACACGCCAATGTTCTCTTAGCCGCCGTCGATTCCATGAACGCCGACGAGTCGCGCTGTGCGATGGCGGTGGGTGACGCCGCTCTTTTCCTCCTCCTCTTCGCTCTGACAAATTTGTCAGGGCGCTTTCTTTTTCCACTCTGCTCCCCAACCCGGCGGCGGGCTCCATGCGGCCGCACAACTCCAGGCGTTCTCAAACAAGGCGCGGAACATGATCGTCAACTGTTTGCTTTCAATAATAATGCCGAGTGGTTTGCGCTTCATGGCTAAAATGTATAAACGATCACCCGTGAGAACAATATCACCGGAAAATGGATAACGATGATAGTCCATCATGCGTGCTTCAGATCGACTGAGATCGAAAAAAGGTGGGACACATCCCGGCTTGATTGCCATGAGTGCCCGACGACCAGACGTCGCTCGACGGTTGATCGTCACTCGCTCGCGCCCACGCGTATTCGCGAGTCTGATCAACTCTTCATCAACGGCATAGACCTCCCAAATCGATTCACGACTCTGTCCAATTTCTTCACGGATAACCGAAAGCGCTTCCTCCCCTTCAAAAAAACGAATTCCGGGCTTGTCAGATCGTGCATTAAACAGCGCCAGTAATTTTGGCAAAGATTGTTCAAGTCGTTCTTTTTTCGCGGCCACACGTGACGACTCTTCCGTCACGAGCGAAAGCAGGCGCTGAGGATCTTCCGCAGAAAATAAAATCTTTTTTCCTTCAGAGAAGGTAGCCACAAGTCCCTGCAACTGCAGTTTTTCTATGACCATGTAGGCCGTGGAACGATTGATGCCCGCACGCTGAGCAATTTCCTGAACGCTCGCCGAGCCAAGCTGTAGCATCGTCAAATACACATCAATTTCTTTTGACGCAAAACCACATTCTCCTAAATGGACACGTAATTCATCAAGCATAAAACATCACCATTGTGTGAGTACCGGATATATTTGTTGAGCTGTTTGCTCCCAGGTATAACGCTTGGCCCAGATCAGACCGCGGGCACGCAAATCTTGTTGCAGAGACGGATCGTCGATCAGATGGGTCAACTGACGAACGAGCGCTCCCACATCTCCCGGATCAAACCATAAAGCATTTTCAATGCCTACGATCTCCGGAATCGAGGCGGCGTGAGAACAGATCGTTGGTGTGCCACAAGCCATGGCCTCAATCGGCGTCACACAAAATCCTTCGTACCAGGCAGGATGTACAAGAGCGATGGCCCGCGACAACAGAGCAACTTTCTCATCTTCC
>SICT01000014.1 GCA_009691315.1 Candidatus Uhrbacteria bacterium
AGTATGATTGGGATTGGGCGCCTTGGGTGTCTTCTCAAATCGATGTGCTGACCACGACACAAGGTGACAAGAAATCAGACCTGAATACGGCGACCACAACGGCGAAAAATAAGAATGGGAGTTCATTTATCTCAGCCCAGCTTAAAATCACGGCGGACAAGGTTTTCGTTTCATCTACCGTAGGGACGATTGTTGAATCTGCGCAGAATGCCACGGTAAATTTATGTGAACGTCCTTGGCCAAGTCTTAAACTCGCGCCGTTTACTGATGCTGCGGGTTCGCCATCCTTGCAGGCGCTGGCTCCAGATTTTAACAATGGATCCTATTACAATTTTTCCACCAGTTACTGTTTGGATGCCGGTTCAGCAACGACAACCGTTGATGATCTGCCCCCGCTTACGATCCATGCGGTACCCCTGACTGGTTTTGATGTGAGTCGTGGCATTCAACGACAGTATTTATTTACCTATAAAGAAGATCGGTTAAAAGGTGATGCGATCGGCATGCGGATTTTAAACAATCCACTCCATTTGTCGCCGCTTGCTTGGTATCGGGCCCAAGGATTTAAAGGTTCTCCGCAGGCCATCACGATTGATGGGTATCAGGCTCTGCAGGACGGGACAACCGTGTATGTGGCTGGGGCGAACGTCGACAATGCTGGGGCGGGAACGGTTACATCAACCATTTATATCTTGTCGCGTAATCCTGATGCAAAACTTGAAACTACAACAATTTTTGAGCAGCTCGTAAAAAGCTTCGCGTTGAACGTGAACGTTCAAAAAGGATCGCAAAATGTTTGTTTGTACGATCAGAATAAACAGGGTCATTCTGCGGGTGAATATTATTTACAGAGTGGCAAAGTGCTCGGTTGCACAGCTGATTGGGAGTGTGCGCGATTAGATACGGATTTGAAATGTGGAAGTTTTAAGGCCAAACTGGCGCGCGATACCAAACGTCTCGCGGATTTTCAATCGCTCAGCGGAATTTTGGACGATGCGCATGATCGTGACGGAAAATATCCTTTGTTGTCGAGCGGATCTTTTTTGCAGACCTTGGCAACCAGCCGTTGGCCAAGCTGGCAGATCACGTTTGGCGCCGCGCTCACGGGACAAGTGCCACCGCAAGATCCAGTGAATCGTTTTCTGGGTTGTGGTTTTTGTGCGAGCGTCACGAGCACTGCGTGTATGGCAGATGCCGATTGTCCGGTCGGGGATAAATGCGCGGCAAATAAAGGTTTTGATCCGGCGACCTGCTGGAACAGTCAGAGCCGACGTTACCTCTGTCCTTCCTTGATTGATCCGGTGACCAAAACACAAACCCTGTCTCGTCTCTATCAATATCGTGCGGTAGATGGAGGCAATCGATATGAATTATCCATGGAGCTTGAAGGTCCGGCCTCAAGTCGTTACACCCCGCCGCTTGTCGCCGAAGTCAGACGTTGTTCTAACACCGGTATTTTATGTCAGAACCATGATCCAAAATTGGCGGCAGATCCGGAGTGCAATGAGTCACCGGATGGAAAAAAGATTTTATCGACCGGAACGTGCAACGGAACCGGTGGGAGTTGGGTGTACCAAAATTTTTGTACCGGATCAGAATATGGCATTGATGATGTGTGTGGCAACGGTGTACGCGGCATTAGTGAAAAATGTGAAATAGGGGAAACGCGTCCGACGATCTGTACAACCAAAGATGGTAAGGAGGGAACGAAGCTTCAGGTGTGTGGTGATTGTAAAGGATTCCTTGATGGCAAGAACACACAGTGTGTAGTTAATAGTTCCTGTGGAAACGGACGAATCGATCGCTATCGTTGTTATCAGGGACCTAATCAGGATCCTGGGGTGAAATACGGGCAAAGCTGTTCAACCCCGAACGATCAGGTGGAATGCAAAGATCCGGGTGATCCTCAGGGAACCACTATGACGTGTGAAAGTGTTGATAAACATGTAGGGGTAGAAGAGGTGTGTGATGAGGGTGGATTAAATGGTACATACGGTCATTGTCGTCGTGATTGTGGAGGGATGGGTGCAACGTGTGGTGATGGGCAGTTAAGTTTGGGAGAAAAGTGTGATAACGGTCAGCCGACTGGTGATTTTAATAATCTTGGGAATGGAGACTACGCTTGTAAGAACGATGATGGCATGTGTCATGTGGATCAATCTTGTAGCGTGGATTGTCGCGGACCCGGTCCGTATTGTGGTGATAGCATTGCCCTCTCTCCAGAGGATTGTGATACGCAAACACAGGATACGAGCAAACCTATTTGTCAGGGAGGGGATCGAGCGGAAGAACCTTGTGATCTTGCTGTGAAGGATAGCTGTCCGGGTGGCGTGTGTGGCAATGCCGGTGCCCAGTATACGGCATGTACTCCAGCCAAGTTATGCTCCAATGATAAAAATAAATCTTGCAATACAGATTCTGAATGTGCACAGTGTCAGGCCAGTCGTTGTACTAATGATGCGAATAAAGTTTGTCAGAAAGATTCTGATTGTGCCCAATGTATTCAATATGCCACACACCGGACTCGTACGTGTTTGGCCCCAGGCAATAAATTTCAATGCAAATGGGCTGTGCCAGGAACGGCCAATTGGAGTGCGTGTTTACCCGTAGGTTTCTGTGGTGATTCTAAAGTTGACGCGGGAGAAGAGTGCGATCTGGGACAGGATAAAAATGGTGGACAATCTACCTGCACCACGCTGTGTAAAAAGAATGCGTGTGGCGATGGATTGTTAAATGATAAAGGTCATGGCGGAACAGAAGAGTGTGATTACGGCTCGGCCAAAAATACTGGTCAATGTTTGAAGCCAGCAGACTATGGATCAACCTGTATTGGCTGTTCTCCAACCTGCCGCGTGGTCGCCGCATCCGGTGGATATTGTGGAGATAATAAAAAGAACGGGCCAGAGCAATGTGATGCGGGACAAGGTTCTTCCATCTGCCAAGGCGGACAAGATGGTGGCAAGCCATGTGATGTGAATGACAAAAATGCCTGTCAGGGTGGTGTTTGTCATGCCATTAGCTGTCAGGAATTGGGATATGACTACGCTTCACAATTAACGTGTGGAGAGACCTATCCATTTTATTGTGTTGGGGGGAGTGGGGAGCTACTCGAAGTTTATGTGAATAGCATCCCTGTAAATACTATAAAAGAATACACTTGCGGTAAGAGCCATGATCCGTTGTATAACGAAGCTGGCGCCCTAGATAATCCTCAATACGATTGGGTTGTTTCACTAACGACCGTTTGTGAAAAGAAAGGCGGCAAGCTTGTTAAAGGCCATCAAAAAAATGTTCTTCTGTCATCCAAGCAATATTGCGCCTGTGATAAAGACAAGATCGATCCTAAACAGCCGGATGTTCTTTCCTGTACGCAACAGTGTGGTCTGACCGGATGTACGCGCTGTCAGGATGATCCGGGGAATGGCACGATTAGTGGACAGGTATTTGATGCGGTTTATTCAAATCAACCTGTGCCTGGCGCGCGTGTGACGTTGTATTTACGTGGGATCAAGATCAAGGAAACATTTACGAGTGACAAAGGTTCTTTTACGCTCGATGCCTTAAACACGCGTCCCGAATGTGCCACATATCGTATTATCGTTGATTCATATAAAGATAATTTATGCACGGGCGCGGCCCCAAAGGGTAAGACCAGACCGGCCGGCTGTCCTCCATGGGCAGCTCAATTCTCGATTGATGAAGGTCAATATGGAGGCTATTGGCCTTTTGAATCTTCCACCTTTGATCCAAAGAATTTTTGGAAGGATGGGTTAAAAAGTGATGCAGGCAAGATTACCTTGGTTCCGCGCGTGGCACCGGATGAAACCCTGATCGTTTATACATGGACGGGGAAATGGGATCCGAATCGACCCATTGATATGCAGTTACTCGTGCCACCAGGTCTCACGATGCAATTTTGTGACTCCGATGGCACAGCTCAAGATGGTTGCGTTCAGCCTCCTGCAGAATGTGGCAAAAACGATTCTGCTAGCTGTATTGGATCAAAACGCGTGCGTACACTGGCCGCGCAGAAGCCTGAGAATCCTATTAAGATTCCTGTTGAGAAACCTTTTCGCAATTTAAACAGGTTTGATGGAGATATGAGAAAGGCCTATTCACCAGACAAACTCCCTTTTGGGGTGCTTCACTGTTTTGATTCCAGTGGGGACGAAGTTCCTGATTGTATCAGTCGTGATATTACCGTTCAGACATTTCGTTACAAACTGACCCCATGGGCTTTGACAGGCAATTATAGTTTGGCTTTTTATGATCCGTTGAATGTGAGTCCGACGGCAGCCTACCTTGCATCCAAGAATAGTACCGTGCGTGTTGTTACGGCCGATCAGTATTATGAGATTAAATCTCCTTCCAAGATTGTAGATTGCGACAAAAATTGGCTTGTTTTTCAACAATCCGCTGGTACGCGTAAGATAACCGTACAAAATAAACTAGGGTGTGATGGGGCTATTTTTCCTGGCGAAACAAGAGGAATTACAGAGATTTATTATTTTCCATATCAGTTGTTCTAGTTTCTTCTATGTCTTCTCGTCGCACAAAAACGCTTCTAGTGGTCTGCATCGCGGGCGGAATTCTATTGATAGGCGGAATGATTTTTTGGCTTCGTCAAAGGTCAGGGGATGTCGTTCCGCCGCTGAAGGCTGGGCTGTCAACTGATACGGATTTTGCAAAAAAAGTTCAAGCAGAAGAAACGCGTCTCGTCACGATTCGGGATACGGATGGTGACGGATTGATGGATAGTATGGAAAAAAGAATGGGCACAGATCAAAATAATCCTGATACGGATGGTGATGGATTTATTGATGGTGAAGAGGTCTACCTTTTTAAGACAGATCCACTCAAAAAAAATACAAAAAACGACATGTTGGAAAGGACTGCCTATCTTTCCGCTCTGCCTCCGCTCGAGCGGTTGTCCGCCGGTTATCGCGCGCCTGTTGTTCCGCCTTCATCTGAACCTGTTGCGGCGACGAGTACGGCTCCGCTCTCGACATCTGGTTCCCTTGATCCCGATCAAGACGGTCTGACGAACGATCAAGAACTCCAGCTCGGCACAGATGCGCAAAAAGCTGACACAGATGGCGATGGATTGTCTGATGGGGATGAAATAGTGAAGTATGGAACCAATCCAATCAATCCAGATAGTGATGGGGATACTTATCCTGATGGCAGTGAAGTTCAAAAGGAGTATAATCCTCTAGGAACAGGCAAATGCCCTAAGGCAAACTGTCTAAAATAAATTTTTTCTATGCCCACACCCCCCAACCTTCCGTTCGATCCAGCTGGAGCCACACCTGCGCCAGCAAGTCCGCCACCCATGCCTAAACCACCGGCTCCGCCAGTGCCTGTGCCTATGACAGTTAAGCCGCCTGCTCCATCTATGCCACCGACTCCTGTAATCGTGTCTGCTCCTGCTCCAAAACCTCCGATGAAAGCTGAGCCAGAAGATATTTTTTCACAGTTAGATCATGGAGTTCCTGGTGCACCGGCTAAGCCAGGTTCGTCTTTGCCACCTGTTTCGCATGGATCACGGGGAAAATTTATTGGTATCATTGTTTTGGTTTTAGTGCTTTTAGCCATTGCCGCGGGTGTGTTTTGGTATCTCGCCATCTATCGTCCGGCAAAGATGGCTGGATCTGTTCCGGCGCCTGTGACAGAAACGCTTCCTGTCGCTCCTATTGTCTTGCCGACCCTGCCAGTTCCAGAGTCAACGCCTCAAGTTCCAGAAACATCCCCAGTGTTTGTAACCCCGGCTCCTGTCACGACAACGCCTGACGGAGCAAATCTTCCTCCACCCACACCGATCACGGGTGAAGCGCCAGTCACGCCCCCAGAGGGATCGGTTGCAACGTCTACTCCAGCTCCTGCGCCTAAAGTTGATACGGACAAAGATGGGCTAGATGACGCGCGTGAATTGGAGTTGGGAACAGATCCGAACAAAGCCGATACGGACAGTGATGGGGCGACCGATGGGGATGAAGTTTTGAAATACGGGACCAATCCATTGAACAAAGATACAGATGGGGACAGTTATACGGATGGATCAGAAGTCCAAAAAGGATACAATCCGCGCGGTCTTGGCAAATGTGCCAAAGTAGATTGTTCGTTGTAATCATGTCACCCCCAACTCCCAACCCTCAACCACTGACGCCTGTTTCGAACGAACCGGAGATTATTGTCATTCCAGAAAAATTTTATGGCATGGCGCTTAAACTTAATGCGCCACCTCAAGTGCAAAAGGAGACTCCACCCCCTCCACCACCCCCTCCGCCTAAACCACTTCCTCCATCTCTGCCCGCTTCGGCTATCCTGACAGCTCCTCGTCATCCGATTTGGCCGGTTATTCTGTTCGTCATTGGATTGATTGTGCTCGTTGGAGGTTTGTTTACCTATTTCAATCGTGGATTATTGTTTGGTCAAAAACCTGTTTCACCACCCGTTGTGACGGCCCCGATCGTTGTCAGCCCATCAGCCGCGACAAACTTATCTGCCACAACTTCCGGAGGAACAGTGACATTAAATTGGGTGGACACGGCGACCACGGAAACGGGTTATCGTATTGAGCGTGGCGAAACTCAAGGCATCTTCACTCCACTTACCTCACTCCCTCAAAATAGCAGTGCCTTTTTAGACGTCTCAGTGAGTGGGGGTAAGAATTATCAATATCGGGTAATTGCCGTGAATGACGGGGGAGAGTCGGCTCCATCCAATGAAGCAGATGTTCAGACGCCGCTCGCCGCACCTACAGCGCCTGCGCTTCTGACCCTTCCTCCCAGCGCCCTTGATTCTGACTCTGATGGACTCACGGATATTGAAGAGCCTTTGTATGGAACAGACATTCACAATCCTGATGCGGATAAGGATGGATTTTTAGATGGGAATGAAGTGTTCAATCTGTATAATCCAGCGGCTCAAGCACCGGTGCGTCTTTTAGATTCTGGCATTGTGAAGAATCTTTCTGCAAGCGCTGGATGGTCTTTGTATATTCCTGCCAAATTAAACGGTATTTTGGATGTCCCCGATGGCACACGCGCCACCATTGCAACTGGTCATGGCGAAACATTTGTGATTACCCTAGAGGACAACGTCAACCACCTTCCTCTTCTTGATTGGTATTTGGGAAAAAATCCTGGCATTGTTTCTTCAGCCGTCCGTTCTTTCACGACCAAAGGAGGGTTGGAGGGGGTTTTTAGTGTCGATCGTCTGGATGCGTACTTCGCTTGGGGTGGAAAGATCTTCTCCTTGCGCTATCTCTTGAATGACCAACCATTCATCAATTTTCGTACGACTTTTGAAATGATGCTCAATTCGCTCAGACTCCCTGGTGCGCCTGTGATTTCTTGTGCGCAGATTGGGGGCCCTGGCAGTTTGACCGGAATCAATGCCTCATCAACTTCGCCTGAGGTCGCTACTTCCAGCCGACCATGATCGAATTTGATTTGGCCTCAGCCCTTCCCCGAGCCTTACGATTATCAGATATGAAAAATCTGGGAAACGATCTCGCAAAACGATTAAAGATGCGCCAATCACGTTCTGTTGGCGTGCGTTTTGTTTCCGCGCGAGACATGCAAACGTTGAATCGGCGTTATCGAGGCAAGAATCGTCCGACAGATGTTTTGTCATTTGCGATTCCTGACCAATCATCTTTGGGAGATCTAGCGATTTGTTCGAGCTATGCCCGGAAGAATAATAAAAATCTGCGCGGAGAATTAATCCGTTTGCTGGCTCACGGTGTTTTGCATTTGGCTGGGTTTGATCATGCCACCGCGCGAACCGAGGCACGTATGTTTCGTTTGCAAGAACGCTGCATATCAACTGTTCTTTCCTCCACATGAAATCACCTTCTTTTTTCCGTCGTCTCAGATATGCGGCTCGAGGCCTCTCTCTCGCCTTTCAAAGTGAGCAAAGTTTTCGTTTGCAATCTTTAGCGGCCGTTTTCGTGATTGTTGCCGCGCTCATCTTCCCACTTTCCATCCTCGAACGATTAATTCTATTGGTTGTCGTCATGTCAGTTTTAGTGCTAGAATTACTAAATAGCTGTGTAGAACGAGTGGCTGATTTGATGAAACCACGTCTGGATGAATATGTAAGAGAGGTAAAGGACGTGATGGCCGGAGCTGTTTTGCTCGCTTCACTTTTCAGTCTTCTGATTGCTCTTCTTATTTTCGGTCCATATCTTCTAGCCCTTGTCCACACCTATTTTCTATGAAAGAGCGATTGATTGCTGGTCTTGATTTAGGAAGCGCTTTCATCCGCTTGGCCGTTGGCCAAGTATCTTTGGGTTCGGACAAGCGAGAATCTTTAAACATGATTGGCGCCGTGGAAGTTCCGTCTCAGGGGATTTCCAAAGGAGGGGTAAGTTCGCTCGAAGATGTTGTGAGTTCTATTTCCGGGTGTCTTGAGCAAATGGAGCGGCAGATTGGCCTCCCGATAGATGAAGCCTATATTGGTTTGGGCGGGCCGTTCGTTCAAGTCCAGTTAGCCAAAGGTGTGATCGGCGTGTCGCGCGTAGATGGGGAAATCCGTGACGAAGATGTGCAACGCGTTCTTGAAACAACTCGTTCTGTCGTGAATCCAATCAATTACGAAATTTTACATGTTTTGCCACGTACCTTTATTGTTGATGGTCAGGTGGGGGTCAAAGATCCCATTGGGATGCAGGGGATCAGACTGGAAGTCGAAGCCCACATTGTGCAAGGACTGGCTGCGCCGGTACGCAATATCACGAAGGCTGTTTTTCGAACCGGACTTGATGTGACGGAACTTGTGTTTACCGCTCTCGCCGCCGCAGAGATTGTGACCACCTCTCGTCAACGTGAGCTGGGCACTGCCGTCATCTGTATGGGTGCTGCGACGACTAGTCTCGTGGTGTATGAAGAGGGCGAATTACTTCACGCCTCAGTTATTCCTATTGGTTCTGACCACATCACGTCAGATATCGCGATTGGCCTGCGCACGTCTCTGGAGGCCGCTGAACGCTTTAAAAAATCATTCGCCTGCGCGAATGCGGCGACTGTTCATAAAAGCGAAGAGATTGATCTGCGAGATCTCGGAGCCGAACAGAGCGAAATTGTTTCCGCCCGTTTTGTCTCTGACATTGCGCAAGCACGTGTAGAAGAAATTTTTGAACGCGTAGAAAAAGAATTGAAAAAAATTGAACGTAGCGGGATGCTTCCGGCTGGCGTCATTTTAACCGGCGGGGGAGTGAAGCTTCGAGGGATTGCAGATGTGGCCAAAGAGATGTTGCGTTTGCCCGTTTCACTCGGTTCAGCCGCCAATGTCCCAACTCCTCTCATTGAGATCGTCCAAGATCCAGGATTTTCAACCGCTATTGGTTTGGTGCACTGGGGTTATGAAAATGAACGTCTTGGCCGGACTCCGACCGGAGGACGTGCTTCCAAAAATGGAGGAGATTTTATGAAAAAATTTAGTTCGCCTTTGAAAAAACTTTTTAAATCTTTTATTCCGTAAATTATTGTTCGTTATCCACAGTTTTAGGTATTGACAAACGATTTTTTGTGAAATGATGGAAGTATAAATTTTAAGGATTCGAATCTTATGTCTACCCATGAACCGACCAATGGTGAAATTTTAGAGGTGTTAAATAAACACGGTAAAATTTTGGAAAACTTACATAGCCAAGTGTCAGATTTGCAAGCTCATACTTATCGAACAGACGTAAAGTTTGATATCTTGAATCGGACCATTGATGAGAAGGTTGAGGATGTTCTGGTTGCTATGAATAGATTTTCGACTGATACAGAGAAACAATTTAACCAGATCGATCAGCGATTTAATCGATTAAAAAACAAAATCAGAAATACTGAATCAACAAAGGTTTCTCCATTAGGCCGGCGTTAGTGACGTTGATTTTTTAAACAATTCGTGTTAAATGAATTCTGGGAATAATAATTTTCCCGGAGGTTTGTCATGAGAGCAAAAGAAGAGGCTCTCTCGCGAGCCTCGCACGCCCTTTCACAGCTCGGTCTTCCGCATCGACTCCATGAGTTCAACGCTTACGGTCTTCGGATCAAGCGTTCGCTTTTCGGTGGCAGCCACTCAGTGGTCACCTACCCGCCGCTGGATTCGTTGCTGCCCATGACCCAGGTTGCTTTCGTTCCACCGCTTCGGTTCGGAAACAGGGTAAATTTGTATGTGCACATCGCGTTTTGCGAAACGCAGTGCACGTTCTGTCACTACGCGGTCAAGCACTATCGAGGAGCATCACACAGTTCAACCAGTAAGGTTGACTTTGTGGAGCGTTATCTCGAAGCGCTTCGGCGAGAGATGGAAGTCTGGGGCGCATTGCTTCGTGAGTCGGGGAGTGTTGTCGCTTCGATCTATATCGGCGGCGGCACCCCGCTCGTCCTCGAGCAAGCACGGCTCGAACAGCTCTTGGCTGATCTGCGCCGTGAATTTACGGTCGCCGAAAATGCTGAGATTTGTTTCGAAGGGAGCCCGCTCACCATTGTGGCCAATGATGGCGCGGAAAAGTTGCGATGGCTCGCGCAGGCGGGCATCACGCGCTTCAGCTTTGGCATTCAGTCGTTCGACGATCTGGTGCTTAAGTATGCGGCTCGCGGCTATAAGAGCGACATTGCTTTTCGGGCATGCGAAATCGTGGCCAAAATTTTCCAGAACTGGAATCTCGATCTGATCCAGGGACTCTATCAGGGATCAATCGATGAAGTCTGGAAAAATCTGGAAGCCCTCCAGACGATTCGACCTCCGCACATTACCTGGTATCACGGTCGATTCGGAGATCGGCCGCAAGGAGAGTGGCTCAAGCTGGCCGCGCTACGTGCCGGGTTTGAACAGGAGCGGGATACGCTTTTTGGTCGCATGCTCATCTGGCAACAATTGGGTGAGATGGGGTATGACCAGATCGACGGTAACCGCTTCATCAGCGATCGTCGTTTCATCGATCCGTTCAAGCAGATCCGAACCTCGGTGAGCCATGATCTTCTGGGGCTCGGGGCCTCGGCCTATTCGCACTCGGCTGACTGGTTTGTCCGCAACACGCTGGATGTCGGTGAGTACATCGACCGCGTGATGAGTGGACGCCTTCCCTTCACGCGCAGACGCGAGCTGTCATCTGAAGAAAAACTCGCAGCTTCCTACGTCATCGATTTGCGTACCGAACGTTGGGAAAATGCTCAGTCGGACCAGATCTATGGAGTTCATCCAACAATCCTCGAGCACTATGAGAATCTCGTCCGAGAGTCGCTTGGGCTCGGGTTACTTGAGGAGATTCCGTTGGATGGGGGACGAGGGTTGCGTCTGTCACTTCTTGGCCGGTTGCTCGAAGACGAAGTTCTGTCGCTTTTTTACAGTCCATCCGTTCAACAATCTTTGCGGCAATTCTGAACTCAGAAATGCCGTTTTTTTATTTCCCTTCACCCACCCCTTGACATCCCCCTTGATCTTTTCCTTGACCGTGATCTCCTAGATGAGTATTCTAGAAAATACAAAGGTTAATGAACCATTTTTGTGTGTAAAAAATAAATAACGAATACAAATTGTATTCACTTGAAATCTTTAATGAACACTTTTTATGCCAGAGATTAAACCGGACATCGAAACATTTGCGAAGATCAAAGTGATTGGTGTTGGCGGCGGAGGCAATGCTTCGGTCAATCGTATGATCGCATCAAAAATTCGTGGCGTAGAATTTATTGCTATGAATACGGATGTCCAGGCTTTGCATTATTCGCAGGCACCACACAAACTCCATTTAGGAAAAACCGTCACGCGTGGATTGGGCGCGGGAATGGATCCAGAAACGGGTTTGCGCGCGGCGGAAGAAAGTCAAAATGAAATTCGAGAATTATTAAAAGGGGCGGACATGGTTTTTATTACGTGTGGTTTAGGTGGGGGAACCGGAACAGGGGCCAGTCCTTTTATTGCGAGTATTGCAAAAGAGATGGGTGCGCTCACGGTCGCGGTTGTGACCAAGCCTTTTGCTTTTGAAGGCGCTCAGCGCAAAGCGATCGCCGAAGGTGGATACGAAAAACTTGCCAGTCAGGTCGATACGGTTATTACCATTCCCAACGATCGTATTTTACAAATCATTGATCGCAAGACTTCTTTGCTTGATGCGTTTGAAATGGTGGATGACGTTTTACGCCAGGGTGTGCAAGGCATTTCCGAATTGATTACCGTCCCAGGTTTGATCAACGTAGACTTTGCGGATGTACGCGCCATTATGTTGGATCGAGGATCTGCCCTCATGGGTATTGGCCGCGGCCAAGGAGAAAATCGTGCGGCTGAGGCGGCGAAAGCGGCTATTGCCTCACCTCTTCTTGAAGTTTCGATTGAAGGTGCGAAAGGCATTCTCTTTACCATCACCGGTGGTTCGAATCTTGGTATGTATGAAGTGTCAGAAGCGGCCAAGGTTATTACGCAGTCAGCTGATCCGCAGGCCAAAGTTATTTTTGGTACCATCATCGATGAAAGTTTGAAGGACGAAGTACGCATCACCGTCATCGCAACAGGATTTGATTCACGCGTCAATCTGCCAAAACAAAAAATAGGATTTGCGTCCGGTACGTTTGGCACACGCTCTGCACCGATGGAACCGATCGAAAAAATGTCTTTTCCGGTCTCACGTCCCACACCTCCTTCGGCAATGACGTCATCGGTTCCTGTTGAACTCTCTTCATCTGTTTTAGCAAGCATCCCTCAACCGGCGATGCGTCAACCACATGTCTCACCTCCGCAATATGCGAGCGTGACCCCGCGTCCGGTGATGCCACCTCCGACACCTGTTGTTTCGGCAAAACCATCGACCTCTTCTGAAGAAGATTTAGAAATTCCAGCTTTCATTCGTAAGAAAATGATGTAGAATGAATACCCATGCATTGTCCGGTTTGTAATCATCCTGAGTCGCGCGTGGTTGACTCGCGTCTGTCTCCAGATGGGACTTCCACGAGGCGGCGGCGCGAGTGTGATCATTGTGAATATCGTTTTTCCACTCTTGAAGAAGTGGAGCTTTTGGATGTGACGGTCGTAAAGCGTGATGGTCGACGTGAAACGTATAGTCGGGAAAAAATGGAACGAGGATTGAAAAAATCTTTAGAAAAGCGTTCTTACACCGAAGCGGATTTCCGTACATTGGTTCACGAAATCGAGCGAGAAATTCAGCGTCATAAAGCCAGTGAATTGCGCAGCTCAGATGTGGGAGAGATGGTGATGAATCGGTTGAAAGTTTTTGATAAAGTGGCTTATATTCGTTTTGCCTCTGTCTACCGTTCGTTTGAAGATGTAAAAACATTTCATGATGAATTGGCCGGCTTACTCAAATCGCCACGCAAGAAGCGCCGCCGAAAATCTTAAATTCGTGTATACTGCATGCGCATGATAAAGCGTACAAAAATTGTTTGCACCATTGGTCCAGCTTCGCACACAGAAGAGCAGTTAGCCGCTCTTGTGGAGGCCGGGATGAATGTTTGTCGGCTCAATTTTTCGCATGGCACACACGAAGATCACGCGGAGCTCATTCGCATGATCCGGTCGGTCGCGGAAAAAACCGGCGAGCCGTTGACCATTTTACAAGATTTGCAAGGCCCAAAAATTCGCGTCGCAGAATTGCCAGCCGATGGAGTTCAGCTCGAGGCCGGAAAAGAAGTTGTGTTTACGACAGGTATAGCGACCTTACCCAAGATTGGCGTCACCTATCCCAATCTTCATAAAGATGTGAAAGCCGGGGAGCGATTGTTGTTGGATGACGGACTCTTGTCCGTCAACGTTTTGCGCGTAGAAGGTCAAGATGTGGTGTGTCAGGTGATTGATGGGGGAAGACTGACCTCGCACAAAGGATTGAATTTACCGGAAACGAAAACATCTATCTCAGCGCTTTCAGATAAAGATCGTGATGATGTGAAATTTGGTGTTGAGCAGCAGGTGGATTGGATCGCGTTATCATTTGTTCGCTCTGCCCAGGATATTAAAGATTTGCGTGGGTTGATTGGCGAAGCACCGATTCGGCTGATGGCCAAGATCGAGAAACCAGAGGCGGTTGAACACATGGACGAGATTATTGCAGAAGTTGATGGCATTATGGTGGCACGTGGGGATTTAGGAATCGAGATTCCTGCGGAAAAAGTTCCCGTCATTCAAAAAATACTGATTGAAAAATGTTTACGCGCGGCAAAGCCCGTGATTGTCGCAACGCAAATGTTAGATTCGATGATCCGCAATCCGCGTGCGACAAGAGCAGAAGTTTCTGATATTGCGAATGCGGTTATTGATCATACGGATGCGACCATGCTGTCTGGCGAAACGGCAAGCGGCGCACATCCGCTGGAAGCGGTGCAGATCATGAGTGCAACGATTCGTGAGGCGGAAGCGAGTCGCTATGATGATCTCGAAGCAAAAGCCGATCCAGAAAATGTTACGGAAGAAGAGAGGCTAACCAATCTCGCGGCGATGCTCGCCAAACCCAGCGGCGCCAAAGCAATCCTCGTCGCCACGATGACAGGACAAGCCGCGCGTCTCGTCAGTCGCTATCGTCCAGAGCTTCCTATTTTTGCTGCGGTGCCAAATGAACGCGTGCGTCATCAATTAAATTTATCGTGGGGAGTGCACGCGTTTGTCATACCAACCTGTCAGACGCTCGCCGAACTTTTGCAGGCTGCGTGCACGCAAGTCATGCAACAAGGATTTTTACAAACAGGGGATGAGGTGATTCTCGTCGCCGGTGAACCGCTTGGCGAATCGGGACATGTGAATTTGGTGGAGGTGAGGAAGGTTTAAGATTTACAGATATTTATAAATATCGTGTTTGCCGATGGAGATAAAAAGGAGGTCTCCATTTTTTTGCCGTTCAAAAATGATGCGATAATTGCCGGTGAGAGAAATCGACCATAGTCCTGTGAGTTTTCCTTGTAAGGGATGAAGTCTGAGAGAAGGATGGAGGGGATTATTCCGAAAGATTTTTTCTTTTTCAATGGCCAATTCACGGATCTCTTGAGGTAATTTTTTCAATTCTTTGATAAAATTTGCCGAATAGAAGATCTGTTTGACGTTCATAACAAATCAGCCATAGATCTTGCTTTGATGGCCTTGCCGGCTCGATATTCTTTGCGTGCTTCACGCACACGTTTAAGCAGTTCTGTATCTGACATGATGTCCTGATCTGTTTTTAAAAGATGATGGACATAGGCACTCATCGATCGATGGCCTTGTCTTTTGGCAATCGTTCGTATGCGTCTGACTTCTGTTGCGGGAAGAGAGATGCTTAACACCTGTCTCATAAAAATAATTGGGTGAATCTTTATAAAATAATTGTAATACAACCGTATGACAATGGTCAAGGAGGAACACTATAGCTAAATGCGACGGATTTGTTTGTTGATTGGATCGACCACATACCCGCTGGCGATTTCTGTCAGAGGAGGTTCTTCTTGTTGGAACACGCGACTCCATGCGGAGAGGAGTTTGGTCAAAACAGGAAGATGGGAAATGAAAATGATATTATTCTGTTCGGTCGGAGGTAAAAGATCGATCAGATTTCCCACCATGCCGATCCGTTCATCAACTTCGATAGGCAATTCAAGAATTTTACCGATGATGTTTCCGGTCTCGCGCGTTCGGGCGCTTGGGGAGGTACGAATTTCTCGCCAGGGAATATTCAATGCGTGTAACTGTTGAGCTAAAAAAGTCGCTGCCTGAGTTCCTTCAGGAGTGATATTGCCGTTTGCATGCTGATAACCAGCATGGCGCACAAGAGCAAACATATATTGACCTTTCAAGAATGAATTGATACGATCTGGCCGCAAACACTATCGTGGATCCGCCGCGTGCGTCCGTCAAGACCGTTTATCACATGGATCGTTGGTGTAGCCTGGTTAACACGTCTCCCTGTCACGGAGAAGAGCAGGGGTTCAAATCCCCTACGATCCGCCACGTAAAAGCCACGCTGTTCAAGTGTGGTTTTTTCGTTGGGGCTCACGTGGCACAGCCATTACAAGGAGAGACTTGAATATATCGCAAGGCTTTTACGTGCCCCGTGGCGTGTGTGGCTGCCATGCGGAGCTTTACGGGGCTCATGCCGTTTTCCAATCATGAACAATACGATAGTATAATAAACATGTACTTCGTTTACGTTTTAGAAAGTTTAAAAGATCGTGGTTGGTATATTGGCTTTACAGAAAGAATAGAAGGTCGTCTTGAAGACCATAATTCTGGAAAGAATGTTTCCACGAAAGATCGACGACCATTAGAATTAATTTATTATGAGGCTTACCGAGAAAAATCGGATGCCTTGGGGAGAGAGGTCTTCCTAAAGAGTGGCGGTGGAAGAAGATTTCTTGCAAAACAATTGAGGTATGATTTAGAAAAGAAGAGAGAAACGCCTCCTGTTGTGCCAAACGCATGAGTTTGTTTTGGATGTCCTCCATTAAAGTCTGCCATACAAAAACGCCTGTTAAAGGGCGTTTTTGTTTTAGGGGGAAGGAAACGGTTGGTGTTCCTTCTTCTTGAGTAGTATATTTAAGAACGCTTTTATGATGGACTTCATGAATTTAAAACAAATTAAAAATTTAGCCGATGAACTGGCTATAACCATAAAAGATAAAACCATTATTACCGGTGGTCATTTTTTAATAGATAGCGAAGGAGAACCTACTCTTAACAAAGGAACGATAAGTAGTTTTCAACTTGCTGCCAAAATTTATTGTAATGCCTTGCAGCAAAATAAAAATGTAGACCTTGGACTGCTTATAAATGATATTGGAACAAACTGCACTGAGGAAGTGTGTGAAATTAAAAAATCATCTTTTCGGAGAGCAAACTTTACCCCCATGGTGCATGAGAATATTCTCTCTGTCGCGGGGATTGATCCATCCTTGTTACACATTTACTGGGAAAAACATATTCGAAATCGTGCATCTTTAGAGATAAAAAGGAGACAGCTCACTCTCCAAAGAAAAGATATTACCAAAGATCATATTGGTTATTGGCTTATGGATAAAGATTCTCCAACAAAATATCTGTTGACAAGGAATAAACTTCACAGCCCCTACGGATTGCCTGCATGTCCATTGATCATGGCGGCTTACTTTATGTATCAAGAAAAACAAGGGTACCAGTCTTCCATGAATATTTGGTATATTGCAGAAGATAATTCCAAAAATATTCCAAATCATTTTTTAATAGAGAAGGGTGCACATGTAGCAAAAGCTTTTGGATCCAAAATAATCATCCAGAATGTTTATCTAACGAAAGACGGCGTCATGCTGGGCTCATCCTAAACCACGTTCCCACTTCATGCACCCACGCCTGCCACACAAAAACGCCTGTAAAAGGGCGTTTTTGTTTTGAGGGGAAGGGAAGGGTTGGAACTTTTGTAACGATGTAGCCGAGGTAACGGAGAAATAGGAGTATGTGCTATCCTATGGATAATTTTATATGCCCCCTGTCTTCACAGTCAGCATTCCCAAATATCGCCTTGATCAAAATCCAGATTCAAAAGCCGTCGGCATGAGGCTTAATGAAGCGATTCGAACACACTTTGATGGACAATCCATTGTTTTTCGTTGTCTTTCTATAGCTGATCATCCAAATCACTCTCTGGATTCTTTGATCGAAACTATTCAACAGCTTGGCACGGATAAGTACGACCCAGATCGAAAAGGAGTTTTGCATGACTTCTACGAAAAATATCATCTGGACATGTTCGCTCTCCCATATGATTTCTCACGGGGAGCCGAAATCATGGAAGAGACGGTAGATAATTTCTATGAAGGCGCATTACAGGATCGAGGCTTTCGGGTTCGTCTTGATTTAATCCTCGTCTACGATTCTTCTCAACTAGAATTCGTTCCTGTTGATTACGGCAAGGGGGATTTTGGGAGAGATGGATTTCGATTTATGCATCCAGGGGAGAAGCAGAAGGCGCTGATTGGGATTATTAAAATCTGTTGAAAGAAATTTATTCTATTTGTATGAATGATGATTCCGTTAGTAACAATGAGCAAGCAACGAAAGATGAAAAGCGCAGAAGAATTTATCAATATCTTTTGCATTATTTTAGACGTTTTGGATTAGAGCTGGCTCCCGCAGAAGCCGTCTATTTGAGAAGTTTGATTGTAGAAGTTGTTGATGCGAATGAGGGTCTGGATTTTCACTACGATAAAGTTAGTATGGAACCAGAAGCAGAAGTGAGATTTTTTTGGAATTATTTTGGAATCAAAATTGATGATTGGATCGGTGATACGAAAGGTTCAGAAGAAATCAAAAAAAGATATAAAGAGATTTTTCAATATATTAAAGAACGGGTCAGGCCAGAAATGGAGGGGGAGGAACATATCGAGGAAATTGAGGGCGGCAAGTATAAAAGAAAATTACGATAACCTTCCGTAGTTTTCAGTGAGCAATCTTTTTGGATTCCCCCTAAACCACGTTCCCACTTCATGCACCCCCGCCCGCCACACAAAAACGCCTGTTAAAGGGTGTTTTTGTTTTGAGGGAAGGGGAGCGGTTGGAACTTTTGTACGATGTAACGGAGGTAGCGAAGAATCAGATATGTGTTATTCTGAAACCATCGTTTTATGATCAACCTATCCAAACCAGAACTTCCGATTTTCATGCAAGACGAAGTAACGAATAAGATTTTGAAAGAAGTTATCTCGATCATCCCAAAAGGAACGAATGTGTATCTTGTAGGTGGAGCTGTTAGAAACTCAGTCTACTATTCACTCTTTGGAGAGAAGATGCGTCAACGAGATTATGATATTTTGGTGATTGGTGATTCTCCTTCCTTTGTGCAGAATGTCCGATCGATTGGATTCATTTACGGAAGAATCAGGAGAAAGCGACAGGTTG
>SICT01000015.1 GCA_009691315.1 Candidatus Uhrbacteria bacterium
ACAGGGGCTGGAACTCCCCTGTTTTTAATTTACTTAATAATTTTAGTAACAACTCCGGCACCAACCGTCTTACCTCCTTCGCGAATGGCAAAACGCATCTTCTCTTCCATAGCCACTGGGGTGATCAGCGTGACATTCATCTTAATCGTGTCACCTGGCTGAACCATGGCAACAGATTCTGGAAGTTTGACTTCACCCGTCACATCCGTGGTGCGGATGTAGAACTGTGGTTTATAACCGCTGACGAATGGCTTGTGGCGTCCACCTTCCTCCTTGGTTAAGGCATATACCTCAGCCTCAAATTCGGTATGAGGGGTAATGGAGCCAGGTTTCGCGAGCACCATACCACGCTCCACTTCGTCCTTTTTGGTGCCACGAAGCAAAAGTCCCGCGTTATCACCAGCTAACCCAGAGTCTAATTGCTTGTTAAACATTTCGATTCCGGTCACAACGGTTTTTCGCGTCTCACCCAAACCAACGATTTCTACTTCTTCGTTAATCTTGACTTGACCGCGCTCGATACGACCGGTCACGACTGTACCACGGCCTTCAATAGAGAATACGTCTTCCACCGGCATAAGAAATGGCTTATCTATTTCACGAACCGGTTCTGGAATCCATTCATCACACGCTTTAATCAAATCGAGAATTGGTTTGGAAGCGGCCTCATCTTTCGGGTTTTGTAAAGCTTTCAAAGCAGATCCGCGGATAATTGGGGTCTTATCTCCATCAAAATCATATTTCTTCAAGAGATCACGAATTTCCTGTTCAACGAGATCAATCAATTCCGCATCTTCCACCATGTCGACTTTGTTCAAAAAAACAACGACCGATGGAACGCCAACTTGACGAGCGAGCAAAATATGTTCACGCGTCTGAGGCATCGGACCATCTGTAGCTGACACGACCAAAATCGCGCCATCCATCTGAGCGGCGCCAGTGATCATATTCTTAATATAGTCTGCGTGACCTGGACAGTCGACGTGCGCGTAGTGACGCTTTTCCGATTCATACTCGGTGTGCGCCGTGGCAATCGTAATCCCACGAGATTTGGATTCTGGAGCTTTATCCAGATCGTCCACACCCTTGGTCTGAGCCTTCATTCCGTGGTTCGAGAGAACCGCGAGAATGGCCGCCGTCGTAGTCGTCTTTCCATGGTCTACGTGACCGATGGTGCCGATATTGACGTGTGGCTTATTACGTTCAAATTTGTCCGCCATAGAATTAAAATGTCTACGAATTATTTAGGAATAAAAAGTTTCGCTAATGCAAGTGCCGAGATGATAACAGAGCTGAAAAAATCATGCAAGCCCCCGACTTGAAGGGTTAATCTTGATTTTCATCCAATGGCTCTAGATAGAATTTTTCCTCTAAGCTTAGCTCAGAAATCGCATTTGCTTCTACCGGAGCGACAAAATTGGCGAGATTAACTTGATCAGCGGAAAGATCCTGTGGAGGAGGTTGCTTGGCCTGCGGCGATTTGATCTCAATATGCACCGACCGTTCTGGTGAAGCTACGGAACGACGATTTGCCAGCTGTTCAAAACGCTCCAGTGGCATCACAACCATCGAATCACGACCGGCAATGTCGGTTACAATAATCGGCATCCCTTGCTCGCGGGCCAGTTCTAAAATTCGTTGCCAAGACATAGATAACCGTATCTCAACATAAAGAGATGCCGGGGGCAAGCCCTCAACAGCTTGACGAATTAGGCTCCCCTTATTACCACCTTCACGACGTACCATTCTCATGTGAGGCAAAACAATGGGCAGAGCAGAAGTGAATGCATGGGTCATCAACACTCTCAAGGATCGTCTGGGTAACTGGGAGCTGGATACCATGCGCAGAATTGTTCAACGCATGGATAGGTGCCGACCGGGCATCTGGGAAGAGCGCAAGGGACAAAAGGCTGAGCTCCAAGAAGAATACATGCGCTGCATCGAGCTGGCCTGTGAATTCCTCATGGCGCACCCGAATCCACTACATACCTTCCAACTCGGCGTCAGAGTCGGTCGCGAAGGAATGATCTCCATGACGGATACAGAATATGCCGTCATGATCCGTCTCATCGAGAAACTCCTGGCACCAAAGTAAAGGTCTCGAATCACCGTGCACCTTCCTCTTTATACCAAAACCGCGAGCCTTGCCCGCGGATTTTTTTATATAAATTTCTCTTTATTTTTTTCCTCTTCCTTCAATAATTGTCTGCGCCACATTATTTGGCACTTCGCCGTAGTTGCCAAATTCCATGGAGTAGCTGGCACGGCCTTGGGTCATCGAACGTAATGACGTAGCATAACCGAACATTTCTGATAATGGCACGAGGGCGTTGACAACGCGGGCGCCTGAGCGCTCGGTCATCTCCTGGATCTGTCCGCGCTTGGCGTTAAGATCGCCGATCACATCACCCATAAAATTTTCTGGGGTGACAACCTCCACTTTCATAATTGGTTCAAGCAAATACATCCCAGCCATTTTACAACCCTCTTGAAAGGCAAACGATCCGGCAATTTTGAATGCGGCTTCAGACGAGTCCACATCATGATAACTCCCATCTTTCAAGGTAATTTTAATATCTAAAATTGGATATCCAGCGAGCACACCGCGTTGCATCGCTTCCTGAATCCCTTTGTTGATCGGTTGGATAAATTCACGCGGGATTGTGCCTCCCTTAATCTCATCCACAAACTCATACCCCTTGCCACGCTCCTGAGGTTCAACATCAATCACACAGTGGCCATATTGTCCACGACCACCAGATTGACGGATATATTTTCCTTCTGCGTCTTCGGCTTTCTTTCGTAGAGCCTCTCTGTACGCGACTTGAGGTTTGCCCACATTCGCGTCCACTTTAAATTCGCGTTTCATGCGTTCCACCAAAATTTCCAAATGCAACTCGCCCATACCGCTGATGATCGTCTGCAACGTTTCTTCGTCTGTGCGCACGCGGAATGACGGGTCTTCTTCGGCCAATTTCTGCAAAGCCACACCCATTTTTTCTTGATCAGCTTTTGTTTTTGGTTCAATGGCTACGGAAATAACGGGTTCTGGAATTACGATCGACTCAAGCACGAGCGGACGTTTTTCATCGTATAACGTATGTCCCGTAAACGTTCCTTTGAGACCAACGGCCGCGGCAATATCACCGGCATACACATCACTGACATCTTCCCGCTCATTGGCATGCATGCGCACAATGCGACCGATACGTTCTTTTTCACCGCTTTTTGCATTAATGACATACGAACCTGCGGCCAAGTGGCCGGAGTACACGCGGAAAAAAATCAATTTGCCAACAAACGGATCAGACATGACTTTAAACGCGAGCGCGGCAAACGGCTCATCATCATTTGGATGGAGTTCGACCACTTGATTCTCATCCTCGATGGCATGGGCTTTGGTTGGTGGAATGTCGAGTGGGGATGGCAGATAATCCACGATCGAATCGAGAAGAAATTGCACTCCTTTATTTTTCAAGGCTGAACCGCACAAAATGGGATTGATTTGATTGGCAATCGTCGCTTTGCGTAAACCGGCTTTCAATTCTTCCAACGTCAATTCCTGACCAGCTAAATATTTATTCATCAGCGATTCATCGTTCTCAGCAATCGCTTCGATTAATTGTGCGCGATAGGTTTTGGCTTTTTCTAGCATATCTGCGGGCACATCCATTTCTTCAATTTTTTCTCCCATCTCGTCCTTGTAGATCTCGGCTTTCATGCGCAAGAGATCGATAATCCCAATAAATTTATCTTCGGCGCCAATCGGTAATTGAACTGGATGCGCATTTTTTGTCAAACGACTGTGAATTGAATCGACGTCTTTATAAAAATCTGCGCCTGTGCGATCGAGTTTATTGATAAAACAAATACGTGGCACATTGTGCTTGTCCGCCTGACGCCACACGGTCTCAGATTGCGGTTCAACGCCGGCCACACCATCAAACACCGTGACAGCCCCATCGAGAACACGAAGCGAACGTTGCACTTCAATTGTAAAATCAATGTGCCCAGGCGTATCAATCAAATTCATGCGACAGCCTTTCCAATAACAGGTCGTCGCAGCGGCCGTAATGGTAATGCCACGCTCACGTTCCTGCTCCATCCAGTCCATGGTGGCCTCGCCTTCATGCACTTCTCCAATTTTATGTTTACGGCCGGTATAAAAAAGCACACGTTCAGAAACGGTCGTTTTTCCCGCATCAATGTGCGCGATGATTCCAAAATTTCTGGTGTCCTTTAACGAATATTCACGGGGCATACAGCCTTAGCGGGCAAAGTGAGCAAACGCGCGGTTGGCGGCGGCCATGTTTTGGACGTCGGTCTTCTTTTTGACCGCATCGCCACGATTTTGAGCGGCTTCCATGATTTCAAAAGCTAATTTTTCTGCCATGGGCTTCCCTTTGCGCGAACGTGCAGCGGTGAGCATCCAACGGAACGCGAGCTGTAAGCGACGCTCGGCACGAACCTGTAAAGGCACTTGATAGTTTGCGCCTCCCACGCGTCGAGATTTAACCTCGAGCAAAGGCGAAATATTCTTCATCGCTTCATCAAATATTTCCATGGCTGGCTTCTCCATTTTCTTCTCCACTTCGGCGAGCGCCGTGTAAACAATACGTTCCGCAGTCTGTTTTTTGCCGCATTCCATCACATAGTTAATCAACTTCCCAACAATCGGCGATTGATATCGCGGGTCATTGATCATTTTGCGTTTAGGCGCTTTCTTTCCTCTCATAAAATATTAAAATATTATTTCTTTTCCGCCTTAGGTCGGCGAGCACCATAGAGTGAACGGCTCCGTTTGCGGTTAGCAACGCCCTGTGTATCGTAAACTCCACGCACAATATGATAGCGCACACCCGGAAGATCTTTCACGCGACCGCCGCGAATCATGACGATGGAATGTTCTTGGAGATTATGTCCTTCCCCTGGAATATAGGCCGTGACTTCTTGACCGTTGGATAAGCGGACGCGCGCGATCTTACGAATAGCGGAGTTTGGTTTTTTCGGTGTCATGGTTGTGACTTTCGTACACACCCCGCGCTTAAAAGACGAGCCACGCTTATATTCGGTTCGCTTGCGATGGAGCGTATCCATCTTAAATTGAAGAGCTGGACTCTTTGATTTGGTCCGAAGCGCTTTACGCGGTCGACGGACAAGCTGATTCATGGTTGGCATGCGGGAAAAATGTGCGGGTAATCTACCAGCGACTGCCAAAGGCGTCAAGAGCAAGACCTCTCACCCACCAATCAATCGAAACAGACCTTGGGCCCCGATCGAAAGCCAAGAAAAAATGCTGAGGCTGGAAAAAGAATCTAAAAGAATAAGCGTGAGCAAAACCGTCACGCCATAGCGTTCAAGAAAAAAACGGGTGGGAGCGTATCGTGGTCCATCAAGAACAGAGAGCAAAACTTTCGATCCGTCAAGAGGTGGGATGGGAATTAAATTGAACAATAATAAAAGAAAATTGAGGTACGCGGCGTAGGACAAAAAAACAATGAGAAGATTCTGTCCACCGAGTAAAGGTGCAAAAAATCGAAACAGAACGGCAAAGATCGCACCAAGAATCAAGTTCGATCCAGGTCCAGCAAGCGCAACCAGTGTCGGTCCCCAACGTGGATATTTTAAATTATATGGGTTGAATGGCACGGGCTTGCCCCAACCAAAGCCAATCGTCAGAAGCGCGAGAAAACCGATGGGGTCAATGTGGGCCAACGGATTAAGCGTGAGTCGTCCCATCCGTTGCGCAGTCGAATCACCTAACCAATAACCAACCAAGGCATGAGAAAATTCATGAACAGACAAGACCAGCAAAAACACCGCAACCAAAACAACAAATAACAAAGGCTGTTCAAAAACAGACAAGACCAGCAAAAACACCGCAACCAAAACAACAAATAACAAAGGCTGTTCAAAAGCCAAAGATAAAAGAGACATAGCTATGAGTATAGTCCTCTCTTGCCAGAAAAGAAATGATGGGGTATTCTCTTCTCCATTCTCGATTATCCATTATCCTCTTGATATGTCCCGCATCTGCGTCCTGACCGGAAAGAAAGCCAACTTCGGAAATTCCCGGAGCCATTCGAATATCGCCACTAAACGCCGCCAGAACGTAAATTTACAAACCGTGCGCATCAATGGCAAGCGCATTCGTATTTCCACACGAGCCTTGCGTACGATCAAAAAACTTGCGGCTGAGATTCATCCAGCGAAATAAAAAGGGGTTCGCTCAATGGCCGCGAGACATCCAACAAACTCACAGCGTCCGCTCGTGGGTTTTTTTGATGATCTTCAGGGCTTCATCTGCGGAATCAACGACGTGAATAATATTTAAATCTTCAGGGCTGATGAAACCATTTTCCTGAAAGAGCGCTTCCTTCATCCATTGGACAAACGGGGCCCAATATTTTTTTCCCACGACAATTACCGGTACCTGATCAGACATTTTTCCGGTTTGAATGAGAGTGACAATCTCAAAAAATTCATCCAGCGTTCCAAATCCTCCAGGAAAAAATATATAGGCTTGCGCGGACGCAGACAGCATCACTTTACGGGTAAAGAAATAATGAAAGCCCATAGCGCGCTTGATATATTGATTACGTCGTTGCTCATGTGGAAGGGCAATATCTAGACCAACCGACTCACCACCCGCCTCAAACGCTCCCCAGTTGGCCGCTTCCATAATTCCCGGACCGCCACCCGTCACCATGCTAAAACCAGCTTTGGCACATTTGCGTCCCAATTCTTTGGCCATTTGATAATAGTGATTATCCGGGGATGAACGGGCACTCCCAAACACGCTCACTTCTTTACGCAGATGCGACAAAAACTCAAATCCCTCTATAAATTCCGCCATGATGCGAAAAATCCGCCAGTTCATGTTCTCGGTAAAATTCTCTTCTTCCATCGGAAAGCATTTATTATCCATTCGACACAACCAATGCTGAAGACGCTTATGAGATGTGCTCATATCATCTTTCGGATGCGGACCGGTCCACGAAGGCTCGATCTTACGTTTTGCCTGTTTTATTTTTTTTGCCATAGTTTTGTTGAGTGTACACGGCTTGCAAAAACTGTTCCAGTTCACGCTTACGCCACAAAGAACCAAGAGGCATATGCCTGTCTGATCCATCTTGCATTTTAATGGAGAGTGATTCCATTCCTGGTTTCAAATTAAATCCTTCATGGATCAAATGGATTTCACGAATGGCAGATAGATCAATCGAAATCGACGAGCGATGCCAACGAGAAAAAATAATTTTTTGATCTGTAAGCGTTAGTTCTTCTCGCATATTGTCCGCTAAATAAAGTAGCGATCCCACCAACATCAGCCACAAAAAAAATTTCATCCAGGATCCGCTAGATAACTGATACGCTACAACGAGTAAGATGGAAAAGAAAAAAATAATCCCGACGAAGATTCCACCACCGATCGACAGGATTTCCGGTTGAACGCTCCATCCGCTCATCTTCTGCATGATAAAAGAATACTCGTTAGACTCTGCTATGACAAACCCCGCCTCCGCCAGCTGGCGGATAGACGGGGTTTGTTCAAAAACCAAATTTACAACACGGCTTCCTTCGCAGCTTTGGCAACGCGGAATTTTACAACAGTCTTGGCTGGGATCTGAATCGAAGCGCCCGTGGCTGGGTTACGGCCCATGCGCGCCGCGCGATTGACTCTGACCAACTTGCCGAAACCTGGGAGAACAAATTCTCCGTTTGTCTTCACCTGCTTATAAGCCATTTCGACCAACGCTTCAAGCATCATCACCACATCTTTCTTGGTGTGGCCGGTCTTGGCCGCAAGCTCTTGCATGAGTTGAGACTTCGTCATCTTCGCCATAGAATTTATAAAAACCCTTAAAAAATTAAAGATTTAAAATGGGTTTGCATAGGTAGGATATCCCCACCTCTTAAAAAAGACAAGAAAACCTGGGGAAAACGTCAAGGGGCATCTTGCGACTCTGCGTGAGACACGTTATGCTGAGAATAATTTTGAAGTGAAATTTTATATGTCATCCTCCCGTGATCTTGAATTTTTGTATGAGATTGGATCTCTACGCAATGTTCCACGCGGCTGGCGCCAGCATTTGGCAACGGATTGTGCGAGCGATTTGGAGCATAGCTATCGCGTGATGTGGTTGGCGCTCACTCTGGCGCGGCGGGAAAAACAAGGTGATGAAAATAAGATCTTAAAAATGGCGTTTGCACACGATATTGCGGAAACACGCACGTCTGATTTGTCTTACGTGCAAAAGGTGTATGTGAAAGCAGATGAGGAAGCGTCGGCACGCGATCTCTTTGCTGGAACCATTTTGCAAGATTATGTCTCTGTGATTGAAGAATACGAAAAACGTGAATGCATTGAGGCAAAAATTGTGAAGGATGCGGACAATCTCGATATTGATTTGGAATTAAAAGAATTGGAAGAACGCGGCCACAAACTCCCAGAAAAATGGAAAGAGCTTCGTAAATTCGTGCGTGATAACAAACTTTATACGGAATCCGCCAAAAATATGTGGGATGAAATTCAGATCTCCGATCCATCTTCCTGGCATATGACTGCGAACAAATGGCTCAAAATCCCGAGCGCGGGAAAATAACTCCATGCCTGATCAACTAATCTCGCACCTTCGCGAACAAGAGCATGCCCTGGTTGAAGCGATTCGAGCTGAGCATCCGGAACGCGTTGAACGGATGGTTTCGCCTGATCCGGATATTATTCTGGGACGCATCGGCATTACCTACCTCTCCCCCGCCCGGCCAAGTGGTTATATTAAATTATTTGCCCATGATTTTTTGGTGGAAGAAGTGTCGCGTGATGGATCAATCGTCAGCTTGTCGCACGCCAGTCCCTTTGAATCAAACGAGGATGAACGAACGCTGTGGGCTGATTTGATTAAGGCCAACATCTCCGGATTCAATGCGACGAATGATTTGGCGCATTTATTAAAGATTGAACCTGGGCAAATTGGCTTTGCCGGGATTAAAGATGCGGTGGCAGTGACAAGTCAGCGTGTAAGTTTGCGCGGCGTAAAAAAAGAATTGGCCGAAACGCTTGAGCATGAACACATGATGCTTAGGCCTGTGCGCTATGGCAATGGTGCAATCCAACCCGGCGAACTCTCGGGCAATCGTTTTACAATTGTGGTCCGTACAGCTCCAGATCAATCGATTGATACGCTGATGAAACAACTGGGGCAAGATGGCTTTCTGAATTTCTTCGGCTCTCAACGATTTGGCCCGCGCCTGATCGCGCAACGTCTGGGGCAGAAACTTTTACAGGATGATACGGATGGCGCTCTGCAAATATTTTTTGGCGAACCAGGATTATTTGATGTGCCGCTGTATCATGATTTGCGTAAAGCGCTCGGCGAAGCCTATGGGGATTGGGGTCAGATGTTGGCGATTGCTGAAAACTTTCCTTTTACCCTCTCAAACGAAATTAAAGTCTTAAAAGCTCTACAACGTGATCCGATGAAAACGCGCTTGGCTCTTGCGCAGATCCAAGAACAGGTAAAAATGTGGGTGTATGGATATGGCTCGTGGGTAGTCAACCGCTATTTATCAGAACTGGTTGAACAGGGAAAAAATATTCCAGATGAAATTCCGCTGGCTCTCATGGAGCAAGGCCTTCCACCCGAGTACCAGCACCTGTTTGAACATGATGGTACGGAAAATTATTTGGAACAGCTAAAAAAATTTCCGTATGTGCAGGCAGCCAAGCGCGGCATCCCCGGACGAATCAAACTAACAGATTTAAAGTGGCAAGAAATTCCACAGGGCTGGGTGGTCAGATTTTCTCTGCCTAAAGGAGCCTATGCCACGTCCTGCTTGTCTCACATGTTCCGCTTGTATAGTGGCTGGCCGATTCCAGAATGGGTCAAAAAAGAAGAAGTAGATGCGCTGGCTGCCGTTGAGAATGGAACGATTGCCCCCTTGCGAGAAAAGTTTGCGAGCGTACTTGAACGACCGATATTAAAAGAAGAGGCAGAAACGACAAACTAAACGAAATGAAAAAACCGCCCGATGACCAGTGACCTGGTTGGGCGGTGTTAAGAAAGAACGGGGACGAGGAGACGAACTACTCCTTGCCCTCGAGCAGGCCCTCGACCGTGACGGCCGGGGGGTTGCCCTCGAGCAGGCGCTTCTTCTTCGGATCGGGTACGAGCTGGAAGCTATAGCCGTACCGCGCCTGCTGGTCGAGATGCAGCTCGGCGTAGGTGTTGAGAGGCTGGAACTTGTGCCACCCAGCCGCCGAGACGTTGATCGTCGCCGGCTGCCCGAAGTTATTGTTGTTCCAGACCGTCACAGCGACCGCGAGGCCCTTCTCCGCGATGTACTGCGGGAGGTTCTTGGCGATGATCGCCGCCTCGGGCCAGGGGGTCTCACCCTCTCCGCGGTAGAAATCGATCTGGACGCAGTGCTGCCGCTTCTCGTTCTGGTTCTCCTTGATCTCGCCGATGCGCGCCTTTCCGGCCACGACGTCCGGATCACCCGCCTTGTAGTACTGCGGGCGCTCCTTGTGGAACGCGCGGATGACCTGGAAGCCGGCCGCGTCGAGGTCGTCCAGAAACGGCATCAGGGAAACGTGCTTGATCGCTCCCTGCGGGTTCTGGCCCGTGCGGAAGACATTGATGCCCGAATCCGCCCGTCCCGCTCGCTGATCCTTGATGCCAAAACGCGTCTGCATATTGCGATGCGCTTCTTCGATCCGCGTCTGCATCTGGGCCTCGATCTTGTCCTTGTTGGCATCGACGCGCGGCCCGAGCGGCTTGTCATCGAAGTCCAACTGCTGAACCATGCGCCGTGCGCCAAGGCGAGTCGCCAGGGCCCGCGCCTCCGCCGCGCTCGCGACGTAGAGCTTGAGGAACAGCTCGAACGCCGGCAGATGCCACGGGACGTTCTTGAAGCTCTTCTCGCCGGGCTTACCGGTCTTGCTGTTGTCGGCCATCTCTGGCCTCCTTTCAAAATGGGTCCGACTTTTGGTCGGCCCTGATGGTGCCCCAAAGGGGCTTGAAAATGGGCGCACTGGAAGAGGAAATCGGCATGATTGCCTATCCCAGCTTGGAGAGTAAGGATAGCAGAAAAATAGGCTTTTGTCAAGGGTTTAGTGGACACTGTCGAAAACCCCCAGTCAGACCTCCCTCTTTGTGGAAAGAGGGATCGAGGGAGTTAAAAACCGGAGATTATTGGTACCTGGTACCACATAACCCTTTTCTTTTTTAACTCCTCCTAACCTCCTCTTACCGTTAAGAGGAGGAATCTACATGTGAAGGCTTGCACGTCTTCTTCTTTCCTGTTATCCTATACCCATTGGCCCGGGAAGGGCCTTTTAGAAAACAAATAATTTAATCACTTTATGAATCCCCTTGAATCTATCATCGGCTACGTCCGTTCCTCCAAAGCAGAATTGGAAAAGGTCTCCTGGCCCAGTCGCCAAGACACTATTCGCTACAGTGCGCTCGTGATTGCGGTGAGTATTTTTGTCGCGGTATTTTTTGCCGCGTTGGATTTTGGTCTAGGCAAGGGCGTAGATGCCCTACTCGCTCGCCAAGCTGGGGGACAAACGCAAACCACTCAACCAACCGGGAATCAGACCCAGCCACAAGTTGTACCGGACATCCAAGCGATCAATCCTGCAACAGGCCAACCGGAAACCGTCAAAGTCACTCCTTCCGGCGAATCACAGAACATCAAAATCACACCATAATATTTTATGCCAAAACAAACCTCTTCCTACGGTCGGCGCTGGTATGCCATCCACACCTACTCTGGCTACGAAGAAAATGTGGCTAACAATCTCCGCCAGCGTGTAGATACGCTTGGCATGCAGACAAGTATTTTTCAGGTACTGGTTCCGAAAGAGAAAAAAATTAAAATCAAAAATGGCAAACGCCGCGTGTTGGAAGAAAAGATTTTTCCTGGCTACGTGCTCGTAGACATGAGCGTGACGGATGATTCGTGGTATGTGGTGCGCAACACGCCAAACGTCACGGGATTTATCGGCACCGGCAACACGCCAACGCCCATGTCACAGAAAGAAATTGATGCGATCATGAAACGCATCGGCACCAAAGAAGAGCCCGAAATTACGATTGATCTGCAGCCAGGTATGGCGGTCAAAGTCGGTGAAGGACCGTTTAAAGGATTTGAGGGCAAGGTCAATGAAATTGATGGTGCACGTGGCAAAGTCAAAGTCTTGGTCAGCATGTTCGGACGTGAAACCCCTCTGGAGCTTGACTTTACTCAGGTGAAAAAGGTATAACCTCGCAACCAGCTATGGCAAAAAAGATCAAAACAACCATTAAAGTCCAGGTGATGGGCGGAAAAGCAACCCCCGCTCCTCCTCTTGGACCTGCGCTCGGTCAGCACGGCATGAACATTGCTGAGTTTTGTCAGCGCATCAATGCCGCGACCCAAGATCGTTTGGGCGAAGTGGTGCCAGCGATCATCACTCTGTATGAAGATCGTACGTACACGTTTATTTTGAAAACCCCGCCAGTGCCTGATCTACTCAAAAAAGCGGCCAAGATCGAAAAAGGTTCAGGCAAACCGTTGACCGAAAAAGTCGGCAAAGTGACAAAAGCTCAAGTACGCGAAATTGCGGAAAAGAAAATGCCGGATCTGAACTGCCACAGCATTGAAGCGGCCATGAGTCAGGTGGAGGGCACGGCACGCAACATGGGGATTACAGTTGAAGGATAATCAAATCATAAAAAAATTTATTCTTATGTGGGAGCTCTGAAAATATCAGGGCGACCGAACCACGTATGTCACACGGAAAGCGTTACACGGAATTAAAGAAGCTCGTTGATTCTAAGAAGCTCTACACACCGGAAGAAGCGGTTGAACTCGTGAAAAAAACGTCGAATACAAAATTTGATGCCACCGTCGAAGCGCATTTTAATTTGGGAATTGATGTCAAAAAGGGTGAGCAGCAAGTGCGCTCAACAATTGTTTTTCCGCATGGCACGGGCAAAGTAAAAAAAGTTGCCGCTTTTGTGAGTGGTGATAAGGAAAAGGATGCGAAAGAAGCAGGAGCAGATATTATCGGTGGTGAAGAGTTGATTAGTGAAATTGCCAAAAGTGGAAAGATTGATTTTGATATTGCGATCGCCACGCCTGACATGATGGCAAAATTAGCAAAAGTCGCAAAAATTCTTGGACCAAGAGGACTCATGCCTAATCCAAAAACAGAAACCGTTGGGCCGAACGTCAAAAAAATGGTGGAAGAGATTAAGAAAGGCAAAGCATCTTTTAAGAATGATGTGACGGGAAATATCCATCTTTCGATTGGAAAAATTTCCATGGACGGTAAACAATTGTTGGAAAATTTTCTCGCCTTGGTTGAAGCCGTTAAAAAAACCAAACCTCCATCATCCAAAGGCGTCTTTCTTCTCTCCGTGACCCTGACCTCAACCATGGGACCTGGTGTGCATGTAGACACGGCAAAAATTTAACGATAAGGTTCGGACAATTCTTTATGTCCGACAAACAAGGCGCCATCCCCTATCAACTTCTCCGTGAGATGATCGAAGCTGGATATATTCAAGGTTCAGCCATAGAAGCCCTGCAACCGGCGTCGCTCGATCTAACACTGACCGATGAAATCTATCGAATGCGCGGATCGTATTTGCCGCGCTTAGGGGAAAGCATCCAGGAAATTTTAAATCGTGGCGCGCTGTTTCGTCATGATGTGATTCGACCACTGGAACAAAACGGCATTTATTTAATTAAACTGGCGGAAACGCTCGCGCTTCCTCCAGGCATTCATGCGACTTCCAGCAATAAAAGTTCTTCCGGCCGCATCAACTTACGTGGACGATTGCTGGCTGATGGCGTGCCTCGGTTTGATGAGATTCCCGCCCGCTCATCTGATGAGCGAGGCTCGCCTACGGCGGCAGGCTATCACGGCTCTCTGTGGCTGGAAGTGATTCCAAAATCTTTTCCCGTCCTGCTCCATCCGGGCCATCGCATCAACCAGATTCGTTTTTTTCATGGCGATGCCAAGCTTTCGAGCTTAGAACATCGTATTGCCTTTGATCGCTTTGGGTTATTGCGTACGATTGCTGGCGCCCGCATCGCTCCAACGGTTGAAAACGTCCGCCGCGGCATCACGATGACAGTTGATCTGACCTCGCAAGAAATTATTGGTTGGCGTTCCAAAACAACTGCCTGGAGTGTGTTGGATATGGGGAAATATGACCATGATCCGGCAGATTTTTTTGAACCCGTCCCACGACCCAAATCCGGTGAACTTGTGATCCATCCGGAAGCCTTTTATATTTTAGCGACAAAAGAAAAAATTATTACCCCACCAAATTTTGCTACGGAAATGGCCGCTTACGATTCTTCCAAAGGTGAATTCCGTTCACACTTTGCTGGTTTTTTTGATCCAGGCTGGGGGTGGCGGGAGAATGATGTAGAGCGTGGGACGATTGCGGTCCTGGAAGTCGAGGCCTACAGCCATGATTTTGTTCTACGCGATGGTCAACCCATCTGTCTCATGGTCTATGATCGGATGCTTGCTCCGCCGGAAAAACTCTATGGCGAAGGAATTCAATCGCACTATCACACTCAACAAGGCCCGAGATTAGCCAAGTGGTTTAAGGTTTAAAAACTGGTTTGACGATTCATGTTTCATGCTTCATGATTCATGACGATTATGGCCAAACTCATTATCGGTCTCGTGGGTCAGGCTGGCTGCGGCAAAGGAACAGCTACGGATATTTTGCGTGAACAATATGGCGCCGGTTATTATCGATTCAGCGCCATTTTAGAAAACATTTTGGATCAACTTGCGCTTGACCACACGCGTGAAAATTTTACCAAGCTGTCGGAAATATCACGCCAGACATTTGGAGAAGACGTACTCTCCTATGCCCTGGAAAAACAAGCGGTGACCGCCCAAGAAGATGTGGTGATTGTGGATGGCATTCGTCGCTTAGAAGATTTAGCTGCGCTTGAACCGCTCCCTCATTTTAAATTGATTGCGATCGAGGTGCCGGTCGAAGTGCGCTATCAGCGCGTGATCGGCCGCGGGGAAAAGGCCGGAGAAAAAAATATGACCATGAAGGAATTTCTGGAACAAGAAAAATTTCCAACGGAAGTCACCATTCCGGCTGTCATGAAACGCGCTACAAAGACGATCAGTAATGCCGGCACACGGAAGGAATTTGAAAAAGAAATTCATGACATGATGAAAGAATTTGGATTTTCAAAACACTAACATGCAAACTTATCTCGACATTGTTCGTCATATTCTTGAGCACGGCGAACGTAAAGCGAATCGCACGGGGGTTGATGCGCTGACGATCGCTGGTGCCATGTTCGAGCATGACATGTCACGCGGTTTTCCTCTGCTCACCACAAAACAAGTTCCGTTCCGCTTGATTGCAACAGAACTCGAATTTTTTATCAAAGGCATCACAGACAAACAGTGGTTACAAGAACGGAAAAATTTTATTTGGAATGAGTGGGCCAATCCAAAAAAAGCGCCATATGGGCATGATGAGGAATCAAAAGCGCGCATGCTGGCTGAACGGGATCTAGGCGCGGTCTATGGTTTTCAGTGGCGGCATTTTGGCGCGACCTATCGCGATCATGAATCAGATTATTCTGGACAAGGTATTGATCAATTCGCGCGCATCATTGATACGCTGAAACAAAATCCGCAAGATCGACGCATGATCGTTTCTTCCTGGAATCCGTTAGCGCTCGATTCCATGGGATTGCCACCGTGCCACTATGCCTATCAAGTGACCGTCATCAATGGAAAATTGAATCTGCTCTGGAATCAACGCAGTGTCGATACCATGTTGGGCTTACCATTCAACATCGCAAGTTACGGATTGTTATTGCACTTGTTGGCCAAAGAAACGGGCTTGCAAGAAGGACGCTTAATTGGATTTCTCGCAGACACGCACATTTATGTGAATCATGTGGACGGCGCACGCGAACAACTGACGCGCGATCCGCATCAATATTCTCTGCCAACGCTCACAACGGATCCATTTACTTCGATTTTTGATTGGAGCGCGGAGCAAACCAAAGTTCTCAACTATCAATATCATCCGAAGATTGCGTTTGAAATTGCTGTGTAAATCCTATGGCAATTTCTCTGATTGCCGCTGTGGCGAAAAATGGTTGTATCGGAAAAAACAATCAATTACCCTGGTCTCTTCCGGAAGATTTGAGGCACTTCAAAGAATTGACGACCGGTCACAGCGTTCTCATGGGACGTAAAACCTGGGAATCGATTCCGGAAAAATTTCGGCCTTTACCCAATCGCAAAAATATTGTGCTAACTCGGCAGGAAGATTATCAAGTTCCATCTGGAGTGGATTGTTACACTACGTTAGACGAAGCTCTGCGCGTCCATCAGGCTGAAAATATTTTTGTGATTGGCGGCGCGGAAATTTATCAACAAGCACTTCCCCTCGCACATAAACTCTATCTCACCGAAGTTGATCAAACCATTGATGGCGATGCTTTTTTTCCGTGTATCAATCAAACTGACTGGAAAGAAACGGCTCGCGAACCACACGAAGGATTTTCATTCATCACTTATGAACCTGTATGAAAACAGCCCCTTTCATCGTCATTGATGGCACAGATGGTTCTGGCAAAGGAACGCAGACGCGCAAGCTGGTCGAACGATTAAAGGCGGAAGGACGCTCGGTTGAACTCATGGATTTCCCACGCTACGGCGAACCCAGCGCCTATTTTGTCGAAAAATATTTACGCGGAGAGTATGGGAGCTTGGCAGAAGTTGATTCAAAACGCGCGTCTCTTTTTTTTGCTGTCGATCGTTTTGATGCTTCTTTTCAGATTCGAAAATCACTGGAAGCGGGAACGATCATTATTTCCAATCGCTACGTGTCTGGGAACAAGGGCCATCACATGGGGCGGATCAAAGATCCAAAAGAACGCGAGACATTTCTCGCTTGGCTAAATAATCTTGAGTATGAAATTTTTGGCATTCCAAAACCGGATCTGACCATCTTATTACATGTCCCGGCAGATATTGGCTACCAGCTCGTTGCCTCCAAAGATGAGCGCGGGTATTTGGATGGAAAAAAACGTGATATTCATGAAGCTGATCCGGAACATTTACGTGATGCCGAAGCGGCCTATCTTGAACTCCCACGGATTGATCAAGCGGAACACTGGCAGGTGCTCGAATGCATGGAAAATAATCAACTCTTGTCGATCGAGGCGATTCATGAAAAATTGTGGAGCGTGGTATACTCTACTCTTATATGAAACCTCTTCT
>SICT01000016.1 GCA_009691315.1 Candidatus Uhrbacteria bacterium
GCGTACACGCAACACCGAACGACGTTTTTCCATTTTTGCAATAATTCGCGTCAGTCGTTTCAATAGTTCCATTCCCGCAAGACGCAATCTTTCCAAAAACTCCATCCGCCCCGGTCTTAAGACAGAGATCACTGCAGTGCGAAGGCAGATCAGAACTTGTATCCAACTTGCCGGCTTGAAACAGTTTGGCCACATTTTCATCCGAGGAACCCCAGACATAAGATTGATCACTGACCAGTGGTTGACCCGTCGCATTGCAAGCATCTGGCGAACCGATCGGCTGCGCGGCAAACAACTGACGCGCCCCAACGACGGTTTCAAATTTTTCAAGTGGCACCACATTCACGCTATTAGCACTGCAACGTGCCTTGTCACCTTGTTTGACACGGAACGTCCAGGCAAATCCATCTGGATCATTCAAACCTGCGAGCGGTAAACCACCAATCTTTGAGACAAAACTATTGACTCCCCCACGAATAATCACCTTATAGAATCGTCCAGATTCAAAACACTCGATCGCCTGACCTTGTCCATTCACGCACTTTGGACCGACTAAAAGATAATTGTTTGGATTTAATTTAATCGACGCCTTGCTCAAATCAAGTGGGGCATCAAACGTACGACAATTCTCATTCAAACAGGGTTTTATTATAATATTATCTTTTGAAACACGTCCCGGATCCATTTCCTGACTAAATTTGGCCCACACAGCCGCATTGGAACAGGCCTGATCACAATTCGGCCCCTGACTCTCGACTTGCGGTGGCACAAGGCTCACAAATAATTTTGCCGTCCCACGCGTGGATGGCGAGGCTGGATCAAGCACTTCCGCGTTTACTTTTACAAAATCTTCTCCGGTCTGTCCAAGGGCTGTTCCGGTCGCCACATTTTTCCCTGGCGGATTCGGATTAGGATTTGTAATGCTGACGCGACCGTCCTGCTGATTCAAAGCATTTCCCGTGTACCAACTCCAATCCATCGCTTTCCCATTAAGCGCAATACACACATCATCTGCTGACAAAGCATTCGCCCGATACGGAACCTTTTGCCCGATATTTCCGGCGACATACGGATTTGGTGTCACTCCAATGAATCCAACTTTACATGGCTTATCCGAAGGACGCGTGCTAAAGGAGAAACAGTAAGCATTACCCGTCCCACAACGCGGTGCATCTTCGAGCATCGGAATCTGCACGCGCGAACGAATCCCTGTACGCACAATCACTTGATAGGTAGAGGAAGCATCCCACACATCACCTTTGGGTTGAAAAACAATGTAGTCAGATTTGCTATCAACCGGCCATACCGTGAGCGTTCCCTCAATCGGTTGAGTTTGGCTACAAATATTTCCGGCTTTAGCGATACATTTGCCGACTAAAACGGTTGATGGTTGAACCGTGTCCTTATTCAACGTGGTATTAAAACGTAAAACCACTTCTGCATTCACGCAGGCAGCATTCCCACCAGGTCTGCCAGCCCACGGACTTGGCGATGGCGGCGGCGATGGCGGCGTATCAGTCGGCGGCACACTACAATCTTCGACAATGCGTGGATTCAGCGGAATTTCTCCGGTGGATGTACGCCACGCATATTCCGCACGCACAAAACTTGCCGGACACATGTTCGCATCAGCCACACACACACCTGTTTTGCAACAGGTTTGGCCCTTGGAACAGATCGTGGGGTTTTGATTGCAGTTATTGACGGTAAAATTCACGCCATTCGAGGTCTGCTTGTTGATGGCGATCGAGACCTGACCCGTGACGGCACCGCCTGGCACGCGCGCTTTTATTTCTCCTGATTTTTGCGAAATAATCGTGCCTTCTAACTTATTAATCTCAGCCCCACGGAAATACACCGTATCGCCTCCTCCCCCAAAACGTTCACCTGACAACGTAATCGTCGTGCCAATCGGACCAGCCGTTGGTTCAAGTGAACACAGTCCAGGCTTCGGCGTATCACCAGTCACGCTAAACGGCAATACATTACTTTTTACATTATCCTGACGCAAAACATATACCTGATACGGATTCTGATTTGGACCAACTGGCACACTCCCCAATCCTCCGCTCACGGTCTTTGGCACTTTCACGATAATATTTGTGTCCTGCCAAAAATTTTTATTGCAGGCAGGCGGAAACGTCACATCTGCCGTACCTTCATTCCCATTTTTATCACGAAACTTCACCAAACCAACTTTATCAGAAAAATTTTTTCCGCTCAGCGTCACGTATTCACCAACCGGTCCGCTATCCGGATCAAGTGATGACAGGACCGGCTCACCGGTGGGAATTTTTTCATCCACCTCAAACGCAACGGTGTTAGACTCGGTACTCGTCACTTTCACTTTTACGCTATAGCCACCTGGAGAAATCACGGGGACGTTTAAACGTACGCGACCATCCTCCCATGACAGAAAAGACGTCTGATCATAATTGTTAAATAATACGTGTTCCGGATTATAGCCAAGACTGGCACCAATCAACGTCACTTGATCGCCCACGCGCCCATGTGACGGCGTTGCCGCACACAGTCCAGGATGGAGTGAGTCGTCTGGACGAAAATCGGACAAACGTGGCCCTTGGTCATCGTTGGTTGCATCAGTCAATTTGGACACGGTGTTATAGAGTTGGATCGGACCTTGAACTGTACTGCTTGGCACAGCCACAATCGCCTGTGTCGGCGACCACAAATTCAAGCTAAGTTTGGCACACACTTCCGGAGAGGTGGCTTGAAGTCCATTGGCAAAAGTAATTTTTCCCGGCTGATATCCAAAATTCATTCCGCTAATCGTTACAAATGTGCCAATCCGCCCATTGCCTGGGGTCACATTTGTGATCACTGGCTGTTCAATACATTTCCCAAGCTTACATACTCCTCCATAACATTCTTCGTTCTTAGCACACTGCTGGCCCGAACACGCACCACACTCCCCTCCGCAATCGATACCGATCTCACCAAAATTTGGGTCATTCTTATTATTAAAACAATGTTCCGCACGAATCACCGGTTGCACAATTTTACTAAACCCTTTATTGGAATCAATATCAAACACAAACGACTGTAAACGATGCGTGCCTGTGGTGAGACCGTTCGTGTCCCAATCAACACCCGCTTCAAAGCTGCGCGGGGTCGACGTACCTTGCGGGGTATCCAATCCAATCTTTCGATCATCCACAAACGTTTCCACATAAGAGATGCCAGAATCATCGTTTGCACGAGAGATAATTCGTACTATAGAATTCTGCGGAATACTCTGCGCTTCTATGGGTGAGTCAACAGAGACGGTTGGCACGGCCGTATCAACCACATTACCGGTCGTAAATCGCGCTTCGCATGGCGGAGCAAAACCGCCACAGGCAATCGTCTGTCCCCCGGTCGAACGAAGTGAACCGCCAACATGGGCAATAAATTCAGTATTCCCATCAAAACAACGACGGTCGTTGTTGGGCGAAGGACACCCAGCAGAGGGAATAAAACGAGCCAATGACCCATCCAGGAAAACCAATCCTTTGACCTCTGATTTATTGTCTGCACGTAAAACCGTGATCGTGGTAGACGCAGAGCCTGGTTCAATCGGCCGAGTAAAGATAAAACGCACTTCGATATTACGTAGCGGCACGGCTCCCGTCGGGCTAATGGAACGCAATTGAAATTCTGCAGAACCGCCACGGCCAAGTCCGCCAGAATAATCCGCACCCGAACGACTGGAACTGCTCCCACCGCCGCCTTGGGTCGCTCCCAATAATTTATTAATAACAAACGTCGTGATGGCCCAGGAACTCAAAATAATAATCAAGCCAATAATAGCGTTCCGGATCATGAGTTTCGCTTTCTTCGCTTTTTCCGATTCCCCACCTGAAGTCATCCATAAAAATCCAGCATAGACCATGAGCGCAACCATGATCATGGCGAGAACTCCCATCGCGGCATTGATGATCCGCGCCGCAATCACCCGCGGATCTGCCGTTGGTAATTGAGAAACCGCCCCAATCTCCGTCACCTGCGCGCTATTCAATTGCGCCAAAGCACTGTGGACATGACCAAACCACATGCCACCCGCCAATAAAAGTGGCAGGCTCAAAAGAAAAATACGACGCAGAATCTTCATGGCTTGAATTTAAATAACGGGTAAGGGCACTCTTTGCCAGAAACAGTCTCATCACAACAATTGGGTGAAGCGAAATCCGCGGAACACGTTTTAGAACCGCCTGGATTAAAACAATTTTGATACACATTCTGAATATCCGAAATAAATGACGGATCATATTCAGGAATCGCGGTCTTGCTTGAGGTCGTGGCTGGCAAATACAGACGGTGATTGATACTCAGCCGTGCCGAATACGGGATCATCTCGGTTGATGAGACTTCCTCTCCTTTCACCGTCAGAAGAACCTGCCGCGGCGTCCACCAAAAAGTATCTTTTAGTTCTGCCGGTTCATTGGTCTGAATCAGGGAACTGTCGGTTGTAATCGTTGAAGCCTGAAGAATACTATCAAAATCCGCGCGCGGCGCCTGATCAACCGGGATCACACTCGAACCACCTGTCTGCTGCCAAATACCCGCATCCCCGGCCCTCGGTTGCGTCACTTTTATAAATGGTGGATCAAGATTTGGTTTGTCGCTCGTACCAAAATTCCAACTGTAATTATCTTGCGCAGGACCTTGTGCCACCGCATCACGATTTCCATCGAGTGAATTACCGACCACATCTGTCACCCCGTCATATCCAGACTCAGACAGTAAAGCTTGAGGTGGTGTGGAAGATAGACTGGCGGCTTTGACCAAGGAGCTGATGGCAGATGTACCAGGAAGACAGAAAATTTTGCGGCCGCAGGTGTTGATGCCACAGGACAAATCCGTGGTAAATTCGACCGTCGTATATCCATTAGAAACTTTAAATTCTCCGTTGGGTCGGACGGACGGTCCTCCGCCTAATGGCTTGGCACTCACTTCCAAATTCGTAAATCCCTGCCCATCTTTCCAAATACCAGAAGCACCGGTCGGATCAATGGCTTCATCAAAATTTATCTGAATAAGAATATTTGGCGCATACACGCCGCCTGCTCCCGGAATGACTGAAACGATTTTTGGCGGAGTAATATCAATCACGGTAGACACTTCAAACGACCATTTATACCCATTGGCAAAAGCTCCCGCAAAAGCTGGCTGACCATTTTCGCGTGTAAGGCCTGTGCCAAACTCAACGCTGTATCCCATTTTCTCAATCGCACTCCCCAAAAACTCGACCGGCTTCATCACAAACGTTTTACGATCTTTCGTGAAACGCACGGCCACTTGTTTTGTCGTCAAAAATTTATCTGCATGACCGGTTGGATAAATTTTAATCACATCCGTATTCAAATCTGTTGACTTCACGTCATCTGACAAATCTGCCGGCGTCCCTTTATCATCATAACCTTTGATCAACGTCGAAAGTTTCATCGGTTCTTTGAATGTGATAATCACGGGCGTATTCCGCGGCACACCCGTCGCATCACGTATTGGCAAATGATATTCGATGATCCCACCGCCCAGAGATCCTGCTGAACCTGGGAATCCAATATTGCCAATGCCCGTGCCAATGATCCCACCGCTCGGCGCAGAAATTTCCGCCAATTTGCCTAAAACAAAGTTCACGATGGCAAAGGCAAACATGATAATAATGAGACCGACGATGGCACGATAAATATACAATTTAGCGGTTTTGGCCCGTTCCATCTCACCGCCTGACGTGTAGTAAAGAAATCCCGCGTACATCAAAATGCCAACCAAAATAATCCCCAGCAAACCGAGCGCGACATTAATAATGCGGCCGATGATGGTAAATAGATCTGATCCACTCCCACCCAAACCTGCCGCATTGGCCGTTGTTTGAACATTTTTCACTCCCTGGGCAGTTTGGGCAAAAACTTCAGAACCAGAAATAAACGTCATCGCCAATAAAAACATAAAACCCACCACAAACACGCGACTCCAGATGTTGGAACGTGTTTGAGTGGGTGATGTCAAACCTTTCTTAAGCATGGAAAGAAAGATTACCAACGAATGAACTTAGGAAACTTTTAAAACTTGCTCCACAATCCGTCTTACATCGGCACCGTCTGCCCGACCTGCGACCGCCTTCATCGCGACTCCAATGGCCCGTCCAACATCTGTTGCGCCAGACGCAACCAGAGCTTCTTTCACGATCTTCTCCAATTCGGCGAGCGGAAGAGCGGGTGGCAAATACTCCGCGATCACATCAATCTCTTTCTGCTGTTTCTCGACCAAGTCCTGACGGCTAGCCGCGGTAAAATCCGTCAGCGCATCCTGATACTGTTTGAGCATGGTCTTAAGAACTGCCTGGGCTTCTTCGTCCGTCAGCTCATGCTGAACTTCAATCTGCTTATTCTTGATCGCCGTGCGCACCATACGCAGAACAGACAAAGAAAATTCCCGCTTCTCTTTCATCGCCTCTTTAAAGTCATGATCTATTTGTTCGAGGATCGACATAGTCGAAAAAATTCTTGATTGATTATCTTTGCCCCGGACGTTTCTTAGGTTCTTCTTTCAATTGACCCGTTTTTGCAAGATACGCGTACTCCGCGCCTTTCTGGACACGACGCAACGCACTATCGCGACGCTGATTCAGATTTTTTCCACTATCATGAAAACGGCGACGCTTACTCTCGATTTGTTTGCCACTTTGTTGAAAGCGACGCTGAAAACGACGCAAGAGCGCATCAAACGTTTCGCCTTTTTTTCGTTTCACTTCTACCATACCGCCACACTCCTTTCTATATAATAAGGATGTTGGATAGTTTATCGGTTCTCTGACGAACCGTCAAACGATTTATCTAAAGACGTGCACTTTTTGTGAGGATGATCTGTTCCAGTTCAAACGCATCCGCGTGACTACAGACCCCAAGGTAAGACGCTCGATTATCTTGATGGGCGCGTTTCAACATTCTTTGTGCGGTTGTTGGCCGGACAACGGTCGCATGAGGCATCAAAACAGACCCAAGAAAATCGATCCCTTGCCCCCAAGTCCGGATAAAAAACTTCTTGGGATGCAGTGAGAGCGATAATACGCACTTCAAAAATACATCAATATCATCCGCGGTCGCCAGCAAATATTTTCTATCTTGTCCAAGAACGACAAAATCATCGCAGTAACGCAAATAATATTTTTCACGAAGGAATATTTTCGCGTATCGATCCAATTCGTGAAGATAAATGTTAGCGAACAGCTGACTCGTGAGATTGCCAAGTGGGATGCCTCGGTGGTCGCCGACCGAAAAACTTCCAATAATCTGCTGAAGCAATTCGATCGTTTTCGGATCCTTAATTTGCCTTGCAAGCAGGATGAGTAAAGTGTCATGGTTCACTGATGCAAAAAACTTTTTGACGTCACATTTTAAAGCATAAACAGTTCGTGTATTATTCGAGCTCGCTTGACGTAAGAATATGTGGAGCCGATCCACAGCAGCGTGGGTGCCCTTGCCTATGCGACAGGAATAGCTATCATAGATAAACTGTTTCTCGAAAAATGGCTCTATGACATTCACAATGGCTTGATGTACGACCCTGTCCTTGACCGCCGCCTTGTGGATCCGACGCTGTTTTGGATCATAGATCGTGAACGGCTTATAAGGATCGTGATGGTATTCGCCGGAAAAAAGGTTGTCGCGCAGGGAGAATAGGTTATCTTCCAAACGCAATTCAAAAGCCATCACGTCTGCCTTGGATCGTTTTCCGTCACTGAATCTTGCCCAAGCGGCGAACATATTTTCGATGGAGCAAATTTGCTCGAATAAAGTTTTATTCATTCTAAATTCCTCGAAGGAGGCATTATGTTACCCCCCCCCAGCGAAAATCAACTACTCTCATTCCCGCAATCCCTGTGACGTGCCCATTGTTCGCTCCATTTACATCGCCTATGCATTCTGGAACGAAGTTTTGAACAAATTTCCAAAAACACAACGCCATCTACTTGGAACGAAGTGTGCGGAGTACCTTCTTCAAATTCTCGAACTAACTTTAGCGACGGCTCAAGCGAGCGAGGGAAAAGAGAAGGCCGTGAGCTTACGACAAGCGAGCGTGAAACTGGATACGCTAAAACTGCTCATTCGACTTTGTAAAAACTGCAAATGCGTTTCCAATTCCACCTACTTGCAAATGGAATCGCAGCTTCAGGAGATCGGACGAATGCTGGGCGGATGGTCAAAATCTGTTTCATAAAAGCAAACCCCTGTCTCAATGACAGGGGTTTGTGATGGGGAGTCCCGGAAGGACGGAACGGAGAGGTTGTCGTTGGAGTTGTCGTCCGGGTTCGAGTTGAGCTTCACCTGCTGATTGTCACGGTTGAAGTTCACGTAGGGAACGTTCCGCCACTGCTTCTCGTCGGGAGCCGAAAAGGGTGTTTTCTTTGTCCATGACACCGGATCCAGACGCATCTAGATCCTGAATTTTATGCGGGACAAACTCTGCGCTCTCCTCGCGCAGCCTGTTCCAAAAGAAAACACGGAGTACCCATCATTCGCGGCGTATCATCCTGCGCTCTTGCTGGAGCTATGGGTGACACCCCGAAGCTTTAGCGAAGGGGTGCGCTCTCCGCATCCGTGGACGCGAGGATTCTGACGCATATGCGAGTGATAAGAGATTTCGGCGACCGGCATCCGTAAGCGCCGATACATGAGCCTACTTTCCGTACCTGATTGTAGCAGATTATAGGAAATGAAAAAGCCGGCATCTACGAGAGACGCAAGCTTCTTCCCGCCAGAGGCGGACAAGCACGAAGCGTTGCGTTGTAGATACCGGCCAAGTGGGACCGGAGGAACCAACCCCGCAAGCATGCGGGGAAGGTTCCTCCGAGTCCCAAGTGTCCAAGTGCCGAGAGCCGAGCTACTCCCGGAAGGACGGAACGGAGAGGTAGCCGCCGGAGTAGTCGCCCGGGCGCGAGTCGAGCCTCACCTGCCGAAGGCCACGGCTGAAGCCCACGCAGGGAACGTTCCGCCACCGCTTCCCGACGGGAGCCGTGCACTTCAGGCCCGGGAGCCAGAAGCCGAAGCGCTTCTCGTAGTCCGTCGCCTTGATCCGGGCCGGGTGCTCCGCACTCATGAAGAGCAGGGCGCAGCCGGGGGACTTCGGGTTGCGGACGTCGATGGGCTTCTTGCCGACGTTCGTGTCGAGCTTGATGCATACCCATCGCATTGTGTACGGCTTGAACTCGGGTCCGTCGCCCTCCGCGTCGTCCTTGCGGTCGTCGGAGAGGAGACGGAGCTTCTTCTGATTCGAGAGCATGCCGTCCCAGCGCCACTTGTCGTCCTGTCCGTCGACGGTCCACTCCCACGCCAACTCGGACGTGTTCTGGAGCGTGTCGAGCGTCGCGTCGAGGACGACGACCGTCTCGGGGTCGTTCGGATCGAACTCGGGGGCGGCTTCGGAGCCGATCCACGAGAACTTGCCGAAGTCGACGCCCTTCGCCGCACAGCGCGCCTTGAAGGCCGCGAGCACGTCGACGGTGGTGTTGAACACACCGTGGATGAGGCGGAGGGACGGGAACTCGTCGAGCTTGCCCACCCACTCCTTCGTCATCTCGTCGTCGCCGGCGAGCTTGGCGACCCGCTCGGGCGTGAGACCGAACCGACCCAGGCGACCGACGAGCTCGATGATCTGCGTACCACTGAGCTGCGAAGCGAGGTTCTGACTGGCCATGGTGACCTGCCTTTCCTGTGAGTGCCATAGACTAGCCCGGGTTCCGCACAGCGTGCGGATTACCAAACCTGCCTTTGATTGAAAACGGCATGCTAAGGCCAACAAATTGGCCGCAATATGCCGTTTTCAAACTCTTTTCTTTTCAATGTTCAATAAACAAATATAGCACAAAATAGGGGTTTTGTCAATGATTGACAAAGCTTGATTGGCACATACGCCCTAAAGCGGGTGGTGATGTTTCTGGATAATCTTTCGAAACTCTGGACCGGTCATAGCCCACTCAACCAGATCAACACGAAATGGCAACGTGAATTGTGAAAAATCTTCTCGCAGGAAAGCGAGGGTATCGGAAGGAACAAGCTGATCGCCAAGGATCGCCAGATCTAAATCAGAATAAGGTTTGGCCTTGCCCGTCACGCGTGAACCAAACACAACCACTTGACGATCTGGAATATGTTTTTTGAGGATGGAAATGACCATTTTTAAATCCTCCTGATCGATCGTGATCATACGCGCTTCTCTAGCACCGAAAGAAGAAATTGCACATCCGCTAAAAATAATTTAGCATCTTGATAAACGTTTTCAGCGATCTGTTCATCATAAGCGTGAGAGGACTTATTACGAGCATCACGATATTTAAACCATTCTTTTGGATCTTTGATCAACCCCGCTTCAGCCGCTAAACGACACAGATCGTTAAATGTCAATTCATCGACATTTTGCGTGAGAGGACTTTTTTCCTGAAAGTACCGTTGGATCATTTTAATAGCTAATTCAAACGTATATTCAAAACGTTGGATGGTCGCGTCTCGCACAATGACTGTTTTTGGTTGTACGAAAACTTCTTCAAGAGAAGCCACTACCTTCTGAAGAAGGTGTTAGTATCATGGGCGTATTTGTTGTCATAACAACTTGAGCCTATCAAATTATCCATAAACGGCCAATCACAACCCAACTGCCTGCCTCAATCCATTCCAAATCACCCCACCATATTGAAAGAGATCATGAGTAGTCACAAGAACGATTAGAATGAGGAGCAAAGCAAACCCGATCCGATGAATGGTCGCTTCAATAAGTGGACTTGCTTTGCGCCGACGAATAGCTTCAATCACAATAAATAGCGCACGACCACCATCTAACGCCGGAATGGGGAGAAAATTTATAATAGCGAGATTGATAGACAAGAGCGCGGTAAATTGCGCGAGTGACCAGATCCCTTGGCGCGCAATCTGTCCGGTCATCACCGCAATCCCAATCGGCCCGGAAACATCTGCACTCAAACGATGCTGGACAAATAAATCACGCACCAGTGCTCCCAACCCGAACAAAATAAATTTTGTATAAATAAACGTGGTCACGCATCCCTGGATAATCGCTTGATGAATGGGGAAACGAACAATACCCGTATCACTCAATGACACGCCGAGCGCCATACGTTTGACCGATTCCAAATATTTTTCCTGCGCACTCAAATGAATTTCCTGTTGACCGCGTAAGAGCGTCAGCGCAACCGGTTGATTTTCTGCCTGAGCATGCAAGAGCGTTTGCGCTTGGCTAGATCCAGTGATGCGCGTGCCATTAATAGACACTAAAAAATCTCCCGCCTGAATCCCTGCCATTTGCGCCGGAGACTTGTCCACGATCTCCATGATCTGCACTTTTTTATCACGCACCACCGCGCCTTGTGGCAATCCCTCTGTCTGTGTTGGAACACCAACAGAAAACGCGATACTAAAAATCACAATCGCAATCAACCAATTCATCATCACCCCAGCCGCTAAAATAAATAATCGCGGCAAAACTTTTTTTGAAGCAAAGGAATCTGTCTCACCTTTGATCTCCCCTTCTTCACCCTTGAGCCGAACAAATCCACCCAACGGCAGCCAATTAAGTGACCAAATCGTATTCTTGTACGGCCCTTGATCTTTTGCCGACACCCGTTTCCACTTCCCATTCACCCGCACAAATCCCAACGCCCGCGGCGGAAACCCATACCCAAACTCATCCGCTTTAACGCCACAGATACGCGCCGCCATGTAATGCCCGAATTCGTGGCCGAGAACGAGGATGGAGAGAACGGCGAGAAAGATGAGGAGGGAAAGCATATTTTAGGTATACGAAAGATAGCATTGAAAAAAGATTTTGGGTAGAAATAAAAATCGCGGCCTCAGTGATGAGAGCCGCGTGTCAGTAGGGAAGGAAACGCTTCAGATACTTGGAACGAGACGGGTGCCTGAGCAGACGGAAAGCTCTCGCCTCAATCTGCCGAACACGCTCACGATTAATCTCAAACTCTCTCCCAACCGCCTCCAGTGTCATTTCCTCCCCGGTATCGATACCGAATCGGAGGCGAAGGAGCTTTTCTAGTCGAGGAGTGAGCGTGGCAAGAACCTTGTTCACGCTGTCGTGCAACTCTTGCGCATGCACCACATCCTCACCATTCGGGAGCTCCCCACGAGCGATCGGCCCCGCGAGTGCACAATACCCGTATTCGATTGCCGGGCTCACGCGCCTGGTATCACCCATCCCCTTGAGTAGCTTCCCGTTCCACGCCTCAAGCTCATCGTAACAGGTACCGATGGTATCCAGATTTCTGCGCTGGAGTAGAAACCGGTCGTTCGCCGTCTCCGGGAAGACTCGCGCCATAGCCAGCACGTAGCCCTCCTGCGTCAACGGAACTCCCAGGTAGCGCAGCAGCTGATCGCCTCGGCCCGTGAAGAGCTGATGTGTGAACATCAGCCAGCGAAATAGGAAGAAGCTCGGCAGCTCATCGCCCTCCTCGGAAAACTCCGAATTGGAACGGAGGACTTGCTGCACCTGCTTGGTGTCACGCGAGTTGAGCGCAGGCTTCTGCAGGTGCGTGTTTACCAGCACGCGCGTCTTGAGTCTGACATGCGCAACCGGCGTCTCCGCATGACGCTTGAGTTTTTCGAGCTCGCCAGCCTCACATTTCTGTCGCTCAGGCGATGCGATCAGCGCTCCCGACTCGTACGTCTCCTGCGACCAGTTCATGATCTCCATCGGCAGAACTGGTTGCACGGAAAGGTTCTTCGGAAGCAGGATATAGATCTTGGCCTCGTGCTCCGCCCATCTAGTCATTGGACGGAAAAACTTCTGTGTGGCACGCACAAGTGAGAGCGAGGGCGCGAGGTCGATCAAGACCTTGCAGAATGGTGAGCTCCATCCCTCCACCAGAATCGATACGGTGATCAACGTGTCGACAAACCCCAACTCGTACTTGCGTAGAATCTCACGACGTTCGCTCGTCGAGGTATCCTGGATGATCAGTCCAGGCGCCGGGGTACCTTCTGGCCGGTGTGCGAGGAGATACTTGTAGAGATCGTATGCCTGCTGCCGACTGCGGCAGCAGATCAACGCCCGCTCTCCTATGCTGTAAGCCTGGTAACGATATTTGCAGGCCGCCTCAAGGAATGGTGCTGCGGACATCAATCGTCCAGTGGTTTCGTCCTCGAAGTCGCCTGCCTTGAACTCAACCTTTGAAGCATCCACGTCGACCTCGTATATGAATACCCGGGTCGGAGCCAGGAGATCCAGCTTGACCGCCTCCTCGATCGTGATCTGATGGATCAACTGCGGGAAGAAGCGCGAGAGCTTGCGCTCGTCACTGTAGTCCGGACTCGCTGTGAGAGCGATACGGATGGCCCGCGGATCGAAGCCGAAGCGGAGCATTGCAAGCCGCTGCTTGGTCATGCTGTGGTGTGCCTCGTCCGGAAAAACAAGGGCGGCGTGACGGATCGGTGCTGGAAGGCACTCATGCCGCCGCCACTGGTGTTGCAGGATGGAGTAGGTCGTCACGTTCACGCCATGGTTGACGAGATTCTTCTCATCACCATAGTAGGTGCCGATCGGAATGTCCGGGAGCTTCTGTCGAAACTCCGCAGCCGTCTGGTCGACCAGCGCCTTCGATGGCACCATAAACGCCGTGGTGAGGCCGGTCACGTTGATGCTGTGAGCCGCGATCACCGTCTTCCCCGTGCGGGGAGGAAGGATGATACGTCCCATCGGAAGATCGTTTTCTCCCTCCGACGAGCGACTCGCCACATCGCGCATGTATATGGCGAAGTCGTTGAAGACATTGACCTGGTCACCACGCAACGCGTACGTTACTACTCCCCCCACTTGAGCCGTTCGCGAAAAATCTTGTAGCCGGTCGACTGCCTGGAGCACGCGCTGCTCCATGGGAAGTTCGATGGCTTCCATTTCCAAAAGTCGCATCATCACACCTCTCTTGTGCAGAGCGCCCCCTAACCTGTTCACACGAACAAGGGAGGCACAATTGAATTGTCAGGGAACAGACCTAAAATCAGGCCCTGTCTGCCATCTTAGCAAACGGCATATCTAAACAAGAAATTGAGAGACTGTCAATTCTTATTCCTAAGAACCAATAGCCATTATCCTCTCACACCCTCTCCAACTTTGTCACCCGGCGATCAAGAGAAATATATTTCGCATCAACATCAGATGCGTAATGACGCAAAACATCATGCATTTCAGCAAATTGCTGATGGACTTCCCCAAAACTGTCTTTTGTCTGGCGCTTGTGATCATTCAAATCCTCTCTTAAACCACGGACATCGATCTTTAGACCCTTGACGTCCTCTTTCACTCCTTGCATATCCACCTGCAATGTCTGGATAGCTTGAAAAATATCTCGATTTGTCGGTTCAGGTGTGTGTGACATAAAAATCTTCTATTTAATTTTCTTATTTACATGCTCGCGCAAAAAATATCGCTTGTCAAGGGGTAGATGGTGGATAACTCAGACTCCAACAAGCTCAATCCTTAAAGATTGTCTGGCAGATCCGAAAGTTTCGTGTCTTCTCCCTTCTTTTTCTTTCCGCGCTTGGTCTGTTCCTCTTCTTTCTCTGATCGTTTATACAAAAATGATAGTAATTGTTTTCCGCCAGCAGCGATCAGACTCAAATACTGCGCGCTCATCCCAAGTTTTTCGCCGATCAAGGCAATCGCGTTTTCTACCCGTTCAATTTTTTTACGTGTATCACCAACCATATCATTCGCCTGTTTGATCAAGCGGGCGATTTCATATAACACCCAACAAAAAAAGATCGTCACGAGCACGAGGGAAATCGCACCAGCAAAATACAACAGATCGTGAGGGGAAATGTACATATGAATAATGTACGTTTAGTATAGCACAAATCTTATAGCAAGGACTACGCGTCCCTTGACCCGCGCCACCTTTTTAATCGTAAAAAGTTGGATAAAAAACTCGCGCCAGAGCTGCGCTCCTCGGGTGTGTAGGATTCGGTGCGCGGGCATGGCACAACTCACCATCTGTGATTATTTTTTCTTTAGACACAGATGGTTCAAACACGTGCCATGCTGTTAACCGCTTCCTCTTCCAACACACCTTGCGGTGCTCGTATGGCGCTTTTTTATGCAAAATTCAGTATGTTTATAAAATCCACCATGTTGAGGAGCGCAAGGTGTGTAGACGAGCAAGTGGTGAACGTCTGGCACGTGTTTGAGGCTTCTCTGTCTAAAAGAATATCTATCAGAAAAGCCGAGTTGTGCCAGACCCACGTAGCCGAGTCGTACACACCCGAGCACCGGAGACGGGTGGCGTCTTTTTGTCCAACTTTTTGGACGCCCAAAAAGTTGGCGCGGGTCAAGGGACGCGTAATCCCTTGCTAGACAATCCTTTAGCGAGTTTCTGCACCAAAACTCTTTTTCAAGTGCTCCTGAATCTTTTTCATCGCCACATCAACTTCTGATGTTTCAAGCGTACGTTCGTCTAATCGAAAAACAAGATGGAAAGCAACGGATTTTTTGTCTGCCGGCAATCCTTTTCCCACATACGTATCAAACCATTCGACCGAATGAAGAATCGTGCTCGCTGACTTCATGATCTCAGCAAGAGCCTGGACCTCAACCGCACGATCAACCAGGAGCGCCATGTCACGCTTTGCTTCAGGATAAGAAGGTAATGGAATATACGTTTTCGCGGATGTAGCTAGAGCGAATGCTTCTTCCAGTGGAAGATTGATCAATGCCACTCGTCCATCTAGTTTAAATTTTTGCGCGATCATAGGATGCACTTCTCCAATCGTGCCCAAAAGATGCTCACCATGAAACGCCTGAACGCTTCGACCCGGATGCCAAAAGGGATCTGTCACCAGACGTTTCCAGACAACTTCTTTGATGCCACATTCTTGATAAACAAGCTCGGCAAATCCTTTTGCTTTGCGCCACACATCATTTCCACCAAAAAATGCGGCAGACAATTCCAATTGCTCATCTGGCAGATCACGCCAGTCTTTATCCTTTGGTAAGTACACATGTGCGACTTCAAATAATTGTTGCTCACGAAAACGTTCTTGATTATCTGCAACCACCTGAAGGATGGATGGCAGAAGCGACGTCCGCATGAATTCAAAATCGTTGGACAAAGGATTTTGTACACGCAAAGAACGATCAACGGAATAGCCAGCTTTCTCGCACAATTCGCGTGACACAAATGAATAGGTATAAAGCTCTGTTAATCCTGCGCCTTTCGCTAGCTGTTTGACACGATCTTCCCAAATCAGTTCTTTGCTGACCGTATGCGTCGCGAGCCCGACCGGA
>SICT01000017.1 GCA_009691315.1 Candidatus Uhrbacteria bacterium
TTACTGCATACGACCAGTCGATTCGTTCGAATCGCGCAATCCTATGCGCATAAAAGAATTTTTCAAACAGCTCGACCCTATTCTGAATAATGTGGTTGAAGAGGTCGCTGCTCAAGCCGGAGAATGAGATCTCTACCGGACTTGATGATGTGAGGGCTGTCTTCGCTGACGTTACTTTGCTCAATTTGATAGTTTCCTTTTGGTGATTATATCAATTGTATATCATCAGTCCTGCTTTTTGCCTCCAGATAGCCACAATAAAAACAACCAGCACAAGCCTAACGATACCATGACCGCCGCTGTGGACATGCACCCTCCTCTTGTTTTGAATTGTTGGTGACCCCGGCAAGATTCGAACTTGCGACCCACAGCTTAGAAGGCTGTTGCTCTATCCCCTGAGCTACGGAGCCATGGAGCGGGGGACGGGGTTCGAACCCGCGACAATCTGCTTGGAAGGCAGATGCTCTGCCAGCTGAGCTACCCCCGCACTGTCCGGGGAAGTATATCACGTCATTGCTCGGCAATTTGCTCAATTCCGTGAGCCGCATAAAAATCCTTCAGAAACAGACGGGCTTCTTGTGCCGAGCCCTTTTTCCGAAAATGCTTGATGGTATCGGAAATCGCCCACAGCATGTGGGAGATCGCTTCCTCCCGGCTATACCCTATGGTAATCCAAACGGGGTGATCCATCAGTTCGTACGCAAAACACAGGTAATGCAGCTTGGGCGACGTGGGAACCCTGATGGTGGTATCAAGCCCTACCCAAAACAATGTATCCATCCATTTGCAGCGAATCGTGGAAGACATGTTCCACGGATATTTTTGTCGCGCAAAAAAAATAAAATCTTTCCACGAATTGTACTCTTCGTACCAATAGGGAACTTGATAATTCTTGGCAGAAGGCCGGTGAAACACGAGATAATGCGGCGTTGACTCTGCTGCTGGTTGAATCATGGCTCTTGTACAACGACAATATGATGCAGAGGAAGAACAAGCCTTGGGTAAATTCCCTGCGCAGCATTGCTGATATTCCATTTTATCTTGTAAATTTTTCCTGCTGTGGGAAAAATGGTGGTGGAATCGGGAATAAACGAGTACATTCCTGCAAACTGCGTATCTCTCGGAACAAGCGAATATCCCGAATACGATGAATTGACATGAAGTGACAGGATTGGATCAGTGGTCATTGAGGTATTGGAGGCAATTTGTACAATGACTGCATTTTGCGCACCAATCGTGATCGTATCCCCAACCTTGAATGTAGTCAGGAACGTTGTTGCGGTGCCCGTTACAACGGTGCCCCCGGCAGCGTTGGCTACGCTGCCCGGTCCGGTTGGATAAATGACAGACGCGCTCATGGTTTCCACTTGCATCGTGACCACAGCCGTGTTGACAGGATTGCCGTCACGACTCACCTTTATGGAAAATTTCGTCGTAGCACCCGCTACGGGAGAGGACACATATGCGGTCGCCTCAAGCGCTGGCCCTATGTTCACCGAAACAAACGGGCTTGAGTAATTTACCATTCATTCATTCCTTACACCGAGCAGGCTCCATCTTTGCACCCATACGTAGGCATATCGACTGCCGAAGCCTGCACTACCAGAAGGCATTCGTCGTCGAAAATCGGCTGTTCCGATAGCTCCTCTCGCCGAACCATGGGCTCAACAAAAAGACCAACGGACTGGCGAAAAATTCGCTTGACATCAAATGACGTATCTGCAAGATTAATATTCGTTCGATTCTTCAAATCCTCAGCATTCGTGAACATGACCGATGCAGCCTTTGAGTTTGCTCGATAAACAGCAATCGCCTTCAGTCCTAAATTATACCCTAAAAGATATGCATCAGAAATGTCTGATTCTGTCGCCTCTTCTGGCAAATTGATGGTCTTTGATATGGCCCCACTAAGAAATGGCTGACAAGCCGCCATCATTCGCACGTGGCCACTGGATGAAAGACTTCGCCCCTGCTTGATTGCGGCAACCGCTGTATCGAAAATGTCGTAATGATGCTCGGCAAGATACGGCGCACCCTCAACCATTCCGTTCTTGCCGACATATTCAAGGATAGCAGCACGGGCCTTCTCGCTGTATCCAAGGCCCTTGAGCGCAGGATCAATCAGACGATTGACAATGACCGCGTATCCACCGCCAGCTAGCGCCTTGTACTTGATGAGCGCATAATCAGGCTCGATGCCAAACGTATCGGCGTCCATCGCAAAACTGATTGTCCCGGTCGGCGCAAGCACAGTTGTTTGCGCGTTTCGGTATCCGTGTTTCTGCCCCAATGCCAACGCATGGTTCCACGCACTCCGTGCGGCAACAAGGATGTTTGCGAACTCGGAAGGAAACAGTCGTTCTTGCAGTCCTTCCGGGGCCTTTGTGACACCTTCGTACCGTGCGTCTCCATAGACGGCTGCACGATGATTTCGAATTACTCGCAAATGATCTTCGCGATTGCGGTCAAAAGCCGGATAGGATCCTAGTGTCCGCGCCATGAGGGAAGACCAGCGGTACGACTGTCCCCCCAGAATCGCCGTGATGGCTCCCGAAACCTGACGACCAGCGTCAGAGTCGTACCCATATCCCATAAGCATGAGCAGTCCTCCGAGATTGGTATATCCCAACCCTGTCGTGCGATACTCAAGACTTTTTTTGCAAAAATCCTCTGCTGGATATTGCGCCATGGAAACGGTAATATCCAACGCAGTTTGCCAGATATTTATTGATTTTTCAAACGACTCAGTGTCAAAAAACCTCGTGTTTTGGTCATAAAACTTTACAAGATTTATTGAAGCAAGATTACAAGCAGTTTCATTAAACCAAAGATACTCACTACATGGATTACTTGATACAATTCTTTCATCACCGACGCAAGTATTCCACTCATTGATAGTGTCAGTGGCGTGTATGCCGGGATCAGCACTGAACCACGTAGAGTAGACAACCTTGTCCCAAAGATGTTTTGCCGGAAACGTCTCACACACATGCGTTGGATCGGTAACCCATCGCAAATTCCAGTCTTCACCCTTCTGAAGTGCATCAAAGAACTTGTGGCTGAAAGAGACGGTGTTGTTTGAGTTCATGCCACGAACGGTACGGTAGGCTTCGTCCTCAAATCCTCCACTCATTCCGGCTTGGATAAGAATGCGAACCATTTTTTCCTGCCGCATTTTCCATTCGACAAATTCGATTACTTCCGGATGATCATCGTTGCAGATATCCATCTTCGCGGCACGACGAGTCTTGCCGCCTGACTTGATGGCTCCGCCTCCGACATCGTAGATATCAAGGAATGACATCATTCCACTGGATGTGCCTCCGCCGGACACGGGCTCACCCTTGCCCCGCAAGGAACTGTAGTTGCTTCCCGCTCCAGACCCGAAATAGAAAATCTGCGCTTCTCGCTTGGCTGTGTCAAAGATGCCATTGGGGCCAAATAAATCATCCTTGACGCCAAGGATGAAACACGCATGGCCCTGCGGGTGTTCGAAGCCGTTGACCGACTTGACGGCTTTGTTCAATTCGAAATCAAAATGATACTGCCCCTTGGGGCTACCGGCGATTCCATAGGCCCAATGAATGCCGGTATTAAACCATTGCGGAGAATTGAGCGCCCCGTGCTGATGAATCATCATGTAGCACAAATCGTTGAAAAAGGAAAGGCGATCCTGCCAAGAGGAAAAATATCCGTACTGCTGTCCCCAGTGCGCAAGACATCCGGCCATGCGATTGATCACTTGCTTGAGGGAATGCTCTGATCCCGTCGGCAAGAACTTCCAGTCAATTCCTCGACGTTCTGCCTCATGACGATCATAGACGCCATCGGCCAAAGGAAACTGCGGAACACCGACCTTGCGGAAATATTTTTCGGCTACCTGTATCCGCGCGTTGTCGCTCCAGAACGCAGGAAATTCAACGGCACCGATGATTCGGCCAGATCCGGTTGTCACATCGGCGGTTTGCCACACGACTGAAGAAAACGGATCGGCACAATTAAAAGGGGAATCAAAAATAAGGCTGGTATCGTCGGCATTCTGAGAAGTCTTTTCTTTTTCTTCGGTGAATTGCAGCATGGTTCCTCCTCCACAACAGACAGCGCCCCCAAAAAACGGGGGCGCGATGATGTAAAAAAGAGCATACCACACGATTTACGCCCGCCATGACGCTTGTCAATTTACCGAAAGCCTTGCAGTATTTTTTTAAACAAATTTGCGTTTGAAATAAATTGCTGTATACTTTATTCATATGGAGGAAAAGGTAATGGCTCAACTCGGAAGATGTGAATGCGGAACTCCACTACAAAAAGTCTTGGTAAAAAGCAGATCCTCTACCGAATCAGTGCCAATTGACCTGTGTCCCGTTTGTGATCTGGAAAAATTCCCCACAATGTTGCAGAAATCAAATCCTGATTCCACAAGTGTTGCAGTAAAGTTAGATCGTTTTGGTCTGGAAAAAATGGAAAAATAATCACTCATGCAATTGCGGCAAAATACCAATTTCAACATACATAAGAGCGGAATTTCACAAGGAAATCCTTTTGACCAGAATCCCTCCAGTGTCATTGCCATAGGAACAAGGGTTGCCGTTTATCTGGACGGCAAGTACCTGCAAGGTTTTGTAAAAAATGTGGAAAACCGTCAAGTCACAGTTCGTCTCGAACGCAAATGGATGCGCAAGACCGAAATAACTGTGAACTGGATGATTGTGGCTCCACTCAGCGAGAAATTTCTTTCCGACCTGAAAGAGAAGGAATCCCTGCTGGAGAAAAGAAAAATGAGCAAGGTTCGGGAACTTCAGGATTTCATAGAAAATCTTGGCGCTCCAAACATGGAAAATTTACGACAAGTGGCGCATCTTTCTCTTCCGATGTTTGAAAAGTATCAATATTTGCACAAAAAACTTACAGGAAAAATTGATTCAATAGAAAAAATGAGAAAAGACATTCTTGATGATCATGATGAACTTTCTCTATTTCGCACAGAATGTGTCGATAATGGAATATTGGAAAATTCACTTTTCTTTCTTCCTGTTCTTTCTGAAGATATTGTCAATTCATCAAGAATTCAGGCAAAAAAGCAAAACTTGGATCAAAAAAACAAACTCTATTATGTGCGAGAGAAAACTCGATATCTTCTCGTAAGCTTGCTGATCAAATCAAGCCCAAACGGCATAGAAAGTGAGCACATTGTATCAGCGATATGCGGATCATCAACACAAAATGACGCAAATTCTTCAATGAAAATTACTCCTCATCGTGTTATGGGCATGCTTTCTGCGCTTTCCAGAAAAAACGAAGCCAAGCTTCTTGACACCAATTGCTGGGTAGCCACAAAAAAGCTTTTAGATATAGTTTCGTAAGAATTGTGCTTCGATTTTTGCAACCGCTTTGATCAATTTGAAAAGATTGTTTTTTGGGTTGACACTTTTTGTCAAATATTTTTCTCGAAACAAGAACGACTGACCCTCTTTGTTATCAAAGAGAGGAATCTCTACGCTACCTTGATGGCTAGTACTGGGAAAATTCCCTCGTATTCTTGACTCAATTGCATGTAAACGATAATTGCTCATCCAGTTCAATAATGCCACACTTGCGCTTTTAGGCGATTTGGGATCCTGAAAACGAGAAATCATCTGGTTGAATCCATCAGGGCCCGGATGCCATGGCTGTCTGGTTTCGGGATCAATGTCTCCGTCAATTGACGGCATTTTTGAATGACTAGCATATCTAAAACGAGCCGCCCTTGCTTCTTCTGGAGAATACCCGTGTCGGACGCCATCTGTAGCCGCATCCTGTGACGAAATGTATCCCGGAGTGACAATTGCCTCGCTTTCCGCACCTCTGACCGGCCCGGAACCTCTTCTTGGCGGCAGTGGGTTTTTTCCTTCTGCTCTTCTTCGGACTCCAGCCGCAAGTCCTGAAGAATCGACTGGCTCGGAATCTCTTCTTGGCGGCGTTTCTCTCAAGCCCAGCCCGAGTCTCGAAAATCTAATTTGCCAATCAATAGCTGCCGTATCATCCTCGTTCCAACTTGATTTTGTCAACAGTTTGGCTTCTTTTGATTTCGATTCAGACGTATAGGAGCGAATCTTTGTGTTTACAGAATCCCGAGCGTTGTTTTTTCTTTTATACGAAGTCGTTTTCTGCTTGTCTGAAAAATCAAAATCAACTTTTTCAATTGCAGAAACAAGCCTGTCAAGATTGCTTATTTTTTTCATTATCTTTTTCCTCTTCCGCGCATATATTCATCTAAACTAGGAGAAACTCTCCCTGCCCGTGCATTATCCCTTGCCCTGAATGATTGCCCATATGCAGCTTGTTCTCGTGAAGTCATTTCATTATATAAAGATTGTGCCGCTTCACGACCGTGATAAGGAGGAATCTGTTGATCCGTTTGTTCCTGTATGTACTCAAGATAACTTGGTGTGCGCATCCAGCTATCATCAAATGGATCATCTCTGCCAAAATCAATGGCTTGTTGACGGGCAAATTCAGTATCTTGATCTATTTGACCCAAAATAGCGTTTTGCTGACCCTTTTTTCGTGTATTGGCATGTATCAATATTTGATCAAGGTAATAGGCCGAATCCCTGCCTCTTATTAGCTCGGCTTCTCGACCGGTTTCCCTACCAGTTCCATAGCTTGGCAATGTTGGAGGCAAGCCCTGATTTCCCTCATGTGCCTCTGGCAATCGCGGATTGCGTGGTGATACCCTAAGACGTTCAGGCATTTGATAACCCCATAATTCGCTTGAGTCAGGATGAACAGGTGCTCGTTCACCCTCTGTGGCAGGAGTTATGACTCTCCCGGTTTGAGGATCAACGACTTCAGGAGTTGGCTCTTTAATAAAGCCACGAGGAAATATTGCCAAAACCTTTCTGTCCTCATCAGTCCTAGGTATTACTGTACGACCTAACACATCTGTTACTGCAGGATTTGAAATTCTATTTCCCGGCAGAAAAGGTTTCATTGGCTTGGGAATTTTCTTTTCGGGCAATGGTGTATCAAACGGAATCAATACGCTATCACCAACAGCCCTTCTTCGTTCTCGGCGACTACTGCTAGCTCCGCTGGCTTGCCCAACACGTCCGCTCTCCACTGGCCATTCGGCAATATGACTTATCACTGCAGGAGTAGCTTCCGTCAAGGATGGCTCATCATGATTTCTTGTAACTTCTGGTCGTGAAACAGGCAGCGGAGGAGGCAACCAAAAAGATTTTTTCGTTATTGATGTCAAATAATTACTCATGATACGAACTCGCACGAAATGGGAAATCCCGCATTCCAGATATTTTGCGCTCGTCATGAGGCAAAAGCGTGAAAACTGGCTCACGATGAGGTTGCGTTGTCCCGTTAGGCATCCTGTGCAAAATTGTTGGCATGACTCGAATCAAGCTTACATGATCCTTTGTCATTCCCGGATACACTCCGGTTCCCTGAAACTCTTCAATGAGCGGATGTCTTGCAATAGGGCTGCTTTCATCGGCCACAACACGAGACAATGCGCTTGTCATTTTGTTTGTTAATTCATGATTTTCTGATTCTTCTTCTGGAAATGAGAGCAAACTTTCCATTTCAGTAAAAGGTGTTGCCGTTGAAGGTCTTAATTTAACTCTTGACGGGTGTTCTCGCGGTGTTGCCGTACTAGTAAATTGATGCAAATCATAAGTTCCAGCGCCACGAGCAGTTTGTATGGACGTCATCAGTGCGGGGTCGTATGCCGGATGAGACCACTGCCGTTCGTGACCCGAAACATCACTGAAAACCGGACGAATAAGACGCAAATATGAAGTGTTTCTTCCTTGGGGCCGCCACAAAGATAATTCTTCGCCGTTTAATTTTTCGGCAATTCCCAATTGAAGACTTTTCAAAAAACTTGCTCTTTTGTCCCCATCGCGAATTTCTTGTTGGCCGCCTACCTCCCGTATCCTACTAAGAATACCGCTGTACGCATCTGCCCATTGCCGATGCGCAGAACCTGTTCTTCTTAATATCATATTCTGAAACATGTCTGGAGTTATCACGCCGCGGAGTCGCAATCGCGCTTCCGACAATTGCGACTCCGCAGACAACGACGAAAACCCCTGATCAGATCTTATTCCGTCTAGGTTAAGGATACGTCCTCTTCCGTCCGATGCTTCCGGAACAAACGCTGGCAGTCCTTGTCCGGATGAATCAGGTCTCCATCCTACTCGGGCATTATAATCAGCTCTTTCGTGTTGCGCATAAAAATCCAGTGCTGCCATGTGATCAACGAGAGCTGGATTTACGCTCATTGCTCTGCCAGTTCTTGCAAGAAAAGGCATTGTGGGAGTATGTGATTCGGATCCTGTTAATGCACTCACTTTTTTTTTCCAGTTAAGAAGAAGACACCCTCGGTGGAGCAGGAGGGGGCGGGGCACCCGCAGCTCCCAGACTCCCAGTGCCTCCGAGAAGCGTGGCCCTTCCGTCTCCCTTATTTTTCAGATTTTTTGGTGATTTATTTCGCTTCGGCTTTTCCGGATTTGGTGATTTATTTCGCTTCGGCTTTTCCGGATTTGTTGTTGTTTCCGTGCCCCACTGGTCAATTTTGTCGCGCACTCTCTCTGCAAGAGCCGGAACCTGACTATTTGCAATATTCCAAAATGCCTGATTGTTATTTTGCTCTAAAGACATATTGTCCGAAAATGACGTTTGAGTTGAAGCGGAATTCCATGGATCTCCGGTGTCATATCCGTTGAAAGCCTTTATGATCAAATCTGCATTTTTCATAGCGAAGGAAAGACTGCGTTGCAATCCAAGTCTACCAAGAAGATCGGCTAATTGATCATCTGTCAAAACTCCTCGTGCATGCGCATCAATGACTGATTGAGCAGCGTTGCGTGGGGTATTCGTTCCTCTGGGAGTCGAACCTTCACCTCTTGCCGGAGGAGGGAAGCCATCTCGTGGGTCAATCCAGCCACTCGGCCATGAAAACCCCCCTTCACCTCTTCCCGGAGGAGGTGCTACTCTTCGAGTCTCAACGCCTCTTTGTCTGAAAAATTGGTTAGTGTTTGCTCTTGTTTCTGCCGGAAGTTCCCTCTTCATGTCGTCGTATGTTGGTCCGCCGACACTTCCGTAAGGACCGTAAACCTCATCGTACACATCTTTATATTGCGCAAAATCTTTCACACTGTTGTCAATATGACGAAATTTTTGTGATTGACCCATATGAAACAAGATCGGATGATGTCCAAACTCTTTCATAAGATTTTCATGTGAAACAGAACTATCTGAATCGTCATAGGCTTCGACAAGATGAGCGTTAAGCATTGCTGGAGTCAATTGCGAAATATCAAAATTATTTCGGACATGCTGTACAACATGTCTGTACACATCCCTCATCCAGTCATTTTCAAGTTCATGTTGTATTTGTTGATCAACTGTTAACGGCTTTGCTGGTCTGCCGGGAGTCGCACCTATTCCGGCTTTTCTCTCTTGACGTCTCAAAAGTATTTCAGCTGCTGCCTTTTGCGGATTCCTCGTAGCCGTAAACGGGTCATTCGTGCCCTCGTACTGACCTTCAATTGGTTCCGTGTGAGCAACATCTCCGTACATGCCATCGGGATTTATTACATCTGGATGCAATGACTCATTTGCATGATATCTCACAAAGTCTGCCATAACTTCTTTGATTGCGGGGTCGCCACTTGCTTCCGACCTAACTGGTGGACGACCGTCGCCGCCGCCTCCTCTTCTAGAGCCACTTTGATCTCTCGACGGAGCAGGAGGTCGTCGCACCATAGGCCGTGCAGGTCCGCCATCACCATCCGGTGATCCCACATAGGTTCGAGTTCCCGTCTCGCTCAACGGAGCCGGTACAACCCGGACGGGTCGAGTTCCCGCCCCGCTCAACGGAGCCGGTACAACCCCGGCCGCACCAGCACCAGATAGTCTTGGCGTAAAGTCGCCCTCTAAACCCGTATCTCCCTCCTCGGGCGGAGGAAGAGTTCCTCCGCCTCCGCCTCCGCCTCCGCCGCCGCCGCCGCCTCTCCCTTTTCTTCCCGCCTTGATTAATTCAACACGAAATGGAAAAGGCACGGATCGTGCAACATCTGAAATGCTCATTGCTCTTGCTCCTTGTCGTTATCTGGACGTTCTGGGTTTTCGCGCAGGGGGCTTGAACACCCTGATTCCGGGTCTTCCCGGCATATCCAAACCAGCGACAGCCCCCCGAGCTGAAGCCAGTGATCCGGTAACTGAATCATTGAAATCAGGATTGCGCATGTTCTGCGATCTTCCTGCCTCCGTTGCCGCCCGAGCGACCCGTTCGGCATCGGCGATTCGCTTTGCGTCGGCAGCAGCCTTGGTGCGCTTGGCAATATCATCCATTTCTGCAAATGACCGGCCGGGACGCACGGACTCGGGCTTGACAAACCCGCTTTCATCCACCTGTCCCGTGACGGCTTTCCTTGTCATCGGCAATTCCCGCCATGTGCCTGAGTCGAAGGCCTTTTCCAGATCAATGATTATTTCTTCTGGCCCGTTTTTTTTCTTTTTTCCGCCTTCCGGATTAACAAGCTTGAATAATCCGTTCTCAAGACGCTCCAAAAGAATGTGATGCCCATGCAAGGGAGAATTGTGATTGTTGACCGTGATGATGATCTTGGCTTTTGGCTTGACATGTCGCCAATTGATGCTGCCATCGGAATGCTGCTGCGCATGCGGAAGAATAGCCTCTGGAGGCAGAATTGCCCCATTGGTCATCTCGATGGGAACGCGCATGGCAAAGGACGTGTAGATACCTGCAGCAACCGGCCCGTTAGGGCCCACGGGAGTCTTCGATCCCTTGATCTTGCTTCGACTGACATACGAAGTCATGCCTCTTCGTCCACTTCCGGACAAGGTAAACCCCTTTATGAATGTCAATGCCACGTCGTTTTTCATGAAAACCTCTACAGCTCAGATATTTTTACTTGTTTTTGAAATGAATTACGCAAGGATTCGACCAGCCTGTCAGAACACTCACGGCACATTGTAAATGTTTTTGAAATACTTATGTCGTGCTTTGGCGCGACAACGGCTTTTACCACAGCATCTTTTGAGCAAGAAGAACATTTATGAATCTGCATGCATCATGTCTTTCTGCGTTTTTGTTCGCACGGGAGCGTTGGAAAAAAGCATCTTTGCAAAACTTCTGCCATCCAGATACTGTTCGATCCAATTTGAATATATCATATAATTATTTTCACGTTTTTCCAGTTTGGATTCATGAACCCTGACCGCAGCATTCCATTCGGTAATGATATTGTGAAGATCCTTTCTGTTTTGTTCAAAGTTTTCCGGAACAGGAATGATTGATTCCTCGCCGTCAGAAAATGTGACAATCCTGCGATTTCTTTCCGGAGTCAACTCCACGCCTATCTCGCTGAGTTTGTACACATACTCTATTTCGTCGCGAATCATAGTTCCATCAGGCATTTCTATTTCCCATTCCTCTATTAAAGAGTTACTGCTCATTATTCATCTCGCTCTTTTTTGAAATAATGAGAAAGAACCTCCAGAATGTCTTTTTTGGAAAGTTTTGCCAAAAGCTCAACATTGATGTTCTCGCCCTTGCCTTGCACATCTGCGGCAAGCTTGGACAGATATTCGGGAAGTTCCTTCTTGGGTTGCCGCAATTTCGTCATGTCAATGGGATCAATCGGAAGCTGCATGCCGGACATCTCCGTGTACGCCTCATCTGTCTCCTGATCGTCAAGATGGGCGTCATTGACCAAGGGAATCCTTGCGTTGCGCAAGTAGTCCATGGCCTCGATGACTTCTGCCGAATTCAGTGAGACCGTACTGACGGGCATGCCAAGCCTTGCCAATTCCGTTCGTGCATCACGGTCATGACCATTGATGTCTCCAGACGAGATAACTGGCTGAACATCCTGAATGTGATTCCAGCGAATCATGTGTTTCTCCCCATCATGATCCGCGCACGTTATCCCATGATCTCCGATTGACACAATTCGTGCCCATACAGGACTCTTGTGCCTGAATGGATGCTGCACCATGACAATGGATCCAACATGCAAGTGCTGATGAGCTTTCCAGTTTTCCAAAGATTCCTTCACCTGATACGGAGAGGCAGAAAATGTCAAGGGTTGTTGATTCGACATCACGGATGGAGAGGGGTTGGAAGATGTTGGAACTGAGGAAAGCTTCACGTTTCGATGCGGTCTGGTTCCTGTGCCAACATGTCCTCCCCTAGTGTTTGACGAAGGAGTCGAAAGTCTTTTTTGCGGGGCCCTTGTGCCGCCCAACGATTTGTGTATACTTCCTACGGAGTATTCCGATGAGTTTAAATCACTTAAGGAGGAAACGGCATTCTTCATAAGTATGAAAGATCTATAAAACGTCTCTTCCGGATGAGAAACGGGAGTTCCTTCCGGAACAAATCCGACAGAGTCGTAATATTTTTTCATAAACATGTGTTGCCTAAGTTTTTTGGACAATCCTTTTTCGTGGGCGCCCGATTTGCTAAAATGTACGACCATGGTGAACAAAAACTCCTGCTCAATATCATAATATCATAACAGCACAGGAACATCGATGAGAATACAGTTGACAGGCCAGAATTTGCCAGAAGATGATCCCGAAATTATCATTCATGGAAGTATACCAAGGGTGGCCGAAAAATCCTGCCATCGTTGCGCAAGAGAGCACAATTGCGGGTTGCTCGACGAAGCCATGAAAACCTTGCAGATACTTGCACCGATGCCTTTGCAAAAAACGCGCATTTTACGAAACCGTGATGGCCAGCTTGTTGCAGACACCAGTGTCGAGATGAGGTTTCCTATTCCCATGCCATGTCGCGGAGACCTGTGGGCACCTAAGTCCAGCGGACAATTTGAACATAATCCCTTGATCAATCGCCTTGGGTTGGCAGATGTTTCCGAAAACTACCATGCCGATTTTTCGAACAAGAAAGAAGATCAATGATTTTTGACTACATTCCCCAACACGTGGTGACGGCCGTGCTGGCTTCCGTCGCCACTCTTGCTTGCAACGTGATTTTCTTGACATTTCGTCGAAGCACCGCGGTACCTATAGCCATGTTTGCGCTTGAACAACGCGACATAGCTACCAAGCAAAAAGCCGTGAACGAACAGATAGCGATGATCATCAGTTCGAACGAAAGATACCGTGATGAGCTCAAGGAAGAGATCACTGACCTCAAGAACGACATTGAACTGTCGCAAAGTCGTCATCAAAAGGAAATAACTTCCCTTCGCGAACATTACGAGTTCGAAATTGAGCTTCTTGGAAGAAAAGTTGCTACACTTAGTTCGGAGGTTTTGATATATCGGCGAGAAAATTCCGCCCTTCATCAGCTTTTAAGAAAAAGTGATGTAGTGATACCGGAATGGATCAGCATATTTCCCCAAGAACCCAAGTGACAAAAGGAGCCCAAATGTACAGCAATGCAGAGGTGGATATCGATAGTGTTGATGATCCTGATTTTTACGGAGTGGAGCATCTGAACAACAGGCAAAGGTCGCAGATCATGAGGGAAATACAGAATAGCCTCGGAAAGCCTCGTGAGAACAGAAAGATTCCCGAATCAGAGCCGTTCGGGAAAACCGAAAAGAAAAAGAACAAAAGGAATTTTCGTGTTTCTGAAGAATAATTTTCCAGAACAGGGTGATCCGAATGCCATCATGGTATGATCCCTCGGCGCCAAAAAATACAACTGGACCCATTGATCCCAACAGCATGAGCCAGAACATGCCAAGGCCCGGTACACAGGGCGCATGGGTTCAGTTGACAAAGGGCGCGGATAAAGGAAAGATTGTTTTCCATTACGCTCCCGTCCCTGAGGGAGATCAAGTTATTGATCAAGCCCAGCTTGCGGAATTGATGGCAAATGGCAGTGCCAAGATCATTGCAAACAATCTTGCGGTGAGGGCACGGAGTGCAGTCGAAACGGGCGACGTGACGGCAGATCCGCATGGAATTCGAAATGCATTGGCAAACATAACTCAAACTCAGGTGACATTGCCGGGACAGCTATCTCTACCCGGACTGGGCACTGTTCATGTAAATGACTCCAACCAAGTGGTCATTCCGACTGAATTTGGAGACGGCGTTCTCATTCATCTTTCTGACGTTGATCGGATTCTTGCATTTGTGCGCACTTTTTCATTGATGACTCGTGTTACGGAATCAAATGTTCTTTATGACAGCAATGGAGTGCAAATGATCAGTCCACACGGCGCGTGGATGGGTTTGTCTTCAATTCTTCATTTATTACATGGTCAGCGAGAGCGTATAAATTACGGAATTCGGCAAGGATTTGATGAAGCTGGCAATCGACAAGTTGTTGACAGTACTCGCGAATTGGGAGAATTGTGGGCAGAATATCCTGACATCTCGATGGATGAAAGGGATGAGCGTCAGCGCGGTATTGCACAGGACCGTGATCGGTTACAAGAAGAACAGATAAGAGACAGAGGCATGTTGTCGTACAACATGCAAGAGGGAGCCAGCAGAGGTCAGCGGCAACGCGCATTGAGACTTGTCAGCACACATGATAATGTTCATATAAAGCTTCTTCAAGCACTTTCTTCTCTGAAAGGAGACATTCCATTACAAGTTTTTTCAGAACTTGTCATAAATAATAATATTGGACAAGTAGATTTTGGTGCCAAAAATGCTCAGGGACAATTGATACAGGCTCCTCATCAAGTATTGGCAAGAATGCTTGGTCTCTCTGAATATTCCACGGAATCAATTTTGTTGGCCGCAATGCTTAACGGAAGAAGAACGCCAGAGGACATTACGTATTTTATTAGGTTTTGCAATGAGGTTCTGGAAACAGACATTTCTCCTCAGGAAACTGTTAGTAACCTTATTCAAGAGTACACTACGCAAAATCCAATACGGACAGGATCATCTGGGCAAACAGTAAACTCATTGACAAGTAAAGAACAATGGGAAAAAATAAAAGATTCATTGTCAACCCTTATTATTATTTCAAAAAATATTTCTGATCCTTCGTCACGAGCTGGTAGTCGATCAGTGGCCAATCTCATGTCAGAGCAGGCAATTGATGCTCAGATTTTTGATTTTATGGCACAAGAGATGGCCCCTTATTCTTCGGGAAATTATTCTCGTCACATACAAAAATTACAGGAATTGTTGCAACAGACTGTTCGTTCTGCCATAGAAAACAACATGGATGATGCGCAATTTGCTCCAGACTTAGTGGTTTCATACAACGAATCTCAACTTGGAGGAACATGGCAAAGAATTTTTTCAAATTTTTCATCAACGCCGTTTCTTTTTGAGGGAATTAATGTTCCTACCGCGGAACATTTGTATCAGGCTTCAAAATTCAAAAGAAATCCTGACCGATCCTTGTCTCCAATTCAAAGAGAAATACTTGGACAATCAACTCCAAATTTGGCAAAAGACATTTCTCGCCAGCACACAAGAAACTCTCCCGGAGAACTTGTTGTTCCTCGGGCAAATGAAAGTATCCTGACTCGTAATATTGAAACAATGAGACGTATTCTTAGAAAAAAATACGATTCCTCTCCTGAATTTCGCGAAGCATTACGGCAAAGTGGAAAACTTATCGTTGAAAAAAGTGATTTTGACAATATATGGGCAGCAAAAAAAGATTCCTCTAATCCAACACAGTTTTCCGGGACAAATATTCTTGGAAAATTACTCATGGAGCTCAAGAAAGAAAAATTTGGAAACGACTTTCAAAGAACGATTTCTTCAGCAGCGGCTGAAGTTGAGAGATTTCTTGCGGGAATTGAAGAAACCCCTGATACACGTCTTGATGCAGCATGGGGTCTTTTTTCAGATACTCGTGATTCATCGGGAGGATTTTCAAGTCCGGAAAGCAGTCAAAACAAAGATATATTTAAAGGTTTACTTACAAGAATATTTCCCGTCAATCAACGAAGAGTTCGAGCAAAACACGAGCAACTTATTGCAAAAATTTCCAATTGCATTGAAAAATACCGAGGTTTTCAAAGCGAAAATTCTTCAGTGATTCA
>SICT01000018.1 GCA_009691315.1 Candidatus Uhrbacteria bacterium
CAATCGTTTTTTCAATTCTTCAATCACGGCGCGTCGGATCGGTTGGAGAACCGCCTCCATATCTTCTCGCGTCAGACGCGGCTCTTTCCCCGGCTTCCCTTCCAAAGCCTTGTCCAAAACAGTTCGTTTTGTTGGCTCCTCGGAATTATCTACAATCTCACGAAAAAAATTCATGATGGCACGAATTTTTCCTTTATACATCGGCATCGTCGCGGCATCTTGCAAAACAAGATCCGCTTGCAAATCCTGCATCAAAAACACGGCCTTGGCTTGCGGATCATCAAATCGTTGAATATTTTCCATCACTCCATCAACATACGCGCTAATTTCTTCGTGCGTGATTGGTTCTTTTTGCTCCAATAATCGCCGCACTAATTCACGCCGCGGTGCAACCGCCTGTGCGGTCTGGTCTATTTTATGCATGGAGCGTTCGGACATACATTAAGGACGTATCGTCGGTTGCTGATCTTTCATTCGGAGGAATCTCTGAGAGCCTTTCCGATTCCCCTGACGAACCACCTTTATAATGCCTTCCAGTCTTTCAATGGCTTCAACCAAATCAATCCGACCATATAAAGGCCGTTCATTAAACTGATCATAATATTTCATTCTATGAATGAGCGACGCGAGGGTTTTTTGAACAGGGATTGGAAGCTGCAACTGCAACGCTTGCAACGTCTCGAGCAGACATTGACCAAACTGATAGACCATTTCGGAGGATTCAAGTGTATAGCGCTCTCCCGAAGAAAATTCGGGTGGCATGTAGTCTCCTTCTCCGCTCATGCGCATATGAAGATCAACGCCCGCCAAATAAATTCCTTCTAGATCAAATAACACCCCTACAGTTTTTGATGTATTTTTTTCTGGATAACGAGTCACGTAGCCTAAATTATCCGGCTTGATATCCTGCAAAACAAGCCCATACTCCTCCAACACTCGAGCACCTTTCATACAATCCACAATGACAGACAACGGTTGAGCAAGATCCTTCGGATCACTCTCATATCCATAAATTAAATTATGAAGATTGGATAAATTCTCTTCTTCTGGAGCGATGGTATCGGGATGCATCTCACCCAAGCCCCTTAAAGGAAGGATGTGTTCCTGGGGCAACAAAGCAATTAAGACCTTGATCGCCTGACGATGATAAAATAAATCCTCCTCCACATAATATCCCTTGTCCTTTCTCAGCAAGCTCCCACGCCCGCTTAAATCCTTTGTCCGACGCAAAAATTGATGATCCTGCCATTTTCCTTCTTTACGAATTTGAATGGCGTCTTGAATAAACTGCCAGTCACTATAATTGATATGACCAAGATCACGTTCTTCCGTCAAACGTCGTTTCAGCTCTTCTACAACCGCTCGTCTTATTGGCGATAAAACAGATTCAACATCCTCAGAAGTGATCTGCTCCTTATTTCCTAAAATATTTCCTATTATTAAATCGTCCTTTAAATCATGCATTAAAAAAATGGCTTTCTGTCGTGGATCATCATACTGTCTAATCATCTCGATCAATTGATTGACATATGTTCGAATGTCTTCCTGTGTCAGCGGAGACTCTTGAGACAATAGTTGATGCACTAAATCCCGTTTTGCGCCGCTCATTCCGGGTAGGCTATCCATTCTTTTCAGGTAAGCTTCTTTCATAGCGTTATCTTCGACTTTCGTTCACCAATAAAAATCCATATTCAATGGCCAGCGCGATGATGACGAGCGCCAAAAAATTCCACCAAAATAAAAAACCGGTCGCCGATAAGATGAGGCTCAGTAAACCCATAACAGAAAGCATAATGCTGTGACGAAAAGCGATCTTGACTTCACGCGCCAATACCGGTTGGCGTTTACGCAAAATTATACGATACAGCAAGCCCATCGTGGTCATACTCCCGACGAGAGCCACAAACAGTGTCGTATAAAACAGAATGGCACCGACGAAGCCTGCTTCTTGTGGATCAACGGTGAATAACACAAACAACCATCCTCCCCAAGCGATCAGCGTGGCCAGGATCATGCACCAAAGAAAGGTCTTGAAATGCATGCGACCCATTCATCATACCACGACATGAATCTGATGCACCACTTTTGATCCCAATTCCCGATTGATTTCATTTTGGATTTGAACCGTGGCGATCTTGATTTCCTGTGCCGCGACCGGAGCCAGCGCTCGAATTTTGAGCGTTCCTGCTGAAAACGAAATCATTACAAGATAATTCGCCTTCTCCTCCCCCCATAATCGTTGAATGACTTTTTGCGTGGTTTCCAAAACTCTCACAGCGGTAATCTGTTTCTCAATCCCGGCAGAACGAACCGCCTGAGGCAAAATTTTCCGAATCGACTGAAAAGACATAAACGATAATTTATCAATGACCATACATCGTTAACCACGGCTTGACAAAATCCGTTTTTCATGAAAGACTAGGCCGTCAATGCTCTGCGGAGCGTTAACTCTGTCCGGGTGCACACGCGCCCGTTAGCATCTTTCTTCCCAAAGATGTTAATAATTTAGGCAGAAACACCAGGAGGTCAATTATGGGAAATCGAGACAATGATGGGCGTCTGCTCGTGAGCATCGTCAAGGAAATCTTGCGAGAGCTCGGGATCAGCTCGCATGGTCCAAAACATCCGGAGGCATTCCGGGAGTTGATCTGGAGGACCATCTTCGCCAAGGTCCAGACGCTCAGCCCCGCGACCCTTGGTCGCATCGCCTGCCTGGGCATCGAGGGGTACAACGAGGAGACCAACCCTCTGCCCGAGCACGATGAGCAGATCATGTACACGATGTACCAAGCCCATGCCGATATGGATGGGACACCGAATACTCTGCCTTTCCCCAAGAACGCGAGCGGACGGATCCTGGTCGAATGGGTCGCCGCGACAGCCATTCTTACCGAGATGCTGGCGCGATTCGAACGCGAAAACGAACGCGAAAACGAACGCGCGTTCCAAGAGCATAAGTACTCTCACAAGCGATAGCTAGCTCCGCACATCCATCTTTCTCTCCCCGTCTAGCTTGCTAGCGGGATTTTTTTATCCAAAAATTATTTCACTGGCGTCCCACGTGAACAGCATCAATATAATGACCTCCTCCCCGGGCTCCGCTTCGCTCCTCCCGGGGTTTCCAACATGGCATGAGAATCCAAAGCCCTAGCTCAACGGTTGTTTGATCAAAACAACGTAGCAGTCTGGGGCTTCTCTTGTTGGCCTTGGTGCTCGATATACTTTTTTATACGTGCTTCATCAAGGCCAATGCTCGAGACGAAATATCCCACACTCCAGATGCCGTCTTTCTCGAGATATAATCAATTACCCCGCGGCAAGACCGCCGGGGTAATTGATTATGAGTAAATTGTCGCCATTTTTTGGCCAATAATCGAGCGCAAGCACCTGTGCATTACCGATCTGGGCCAGATGGATTTGGTCGCGTAAAGGTAAAAGATATCTCTCCTTTTCTCCCACCCGCCTAGCTCGCGAGCGGGGATTTTTTTATTTCAAAAACTATTTCACTGGCTGTGCCACGGTACGTCGTTCGCGAACGACGTACCACGTGAACAGCATCAATACAAACACAATCCGCCTTTGGCGGATTGTGTTTACGTGGTGGACGGTGTAGGAGTCGAACCTACGACCCCTCCGACGTACGTCGGAGTGCTCGTTCATTGATATGCGCGCACAAGGATTCGAACCTTGGACCTCCTCGGTGTAAACGAGGCGCTCTAACCAACTGAGCTATACGCGCACATATCAATGAACCAACTGCCAGCGTCCCTGATTCATTTTCCTGGTGGGCGGAGAGGGACTTGAACCCTCAAGACCTTGCGGTCGCTACCACCTCAAGGTAGTGCGTCTGCCAATTTCGCCATCCGCCCGCCAGGAATATCAATCGTTGAATCGTGGGCAAAAAAATATCAGACTTTCTCCTTTTCTGCAAGCAAACCACCTCGTCTACCCGTGATGATCTTGAGTTTATGCGGCACGATCGATAAACGAAAAACGAATCCATTCACCGCATGACCATCCATAAACACATCCATCGGTTCTTTCGAAATCAACTGTCCGTATTTTAAACGAATGTGTGTTTCCGCGATGGGTGATGAACCAAACAAACGATAACCATCTTCCGTCGGAGTCTGAATAACCGCCTCCAACCAACCATCCTGACCATCAGCAGACACCGCGGATTTTCCAGAAATACTCCCAAGGTTACGAATGGCGATCGCTCCTCCTCGCGTTGGAGTGACACGATATTGACCTTCGATTTCAAGAGCAGCGGTTGTCGAAGGCACCACCACTTCTGTAAAGAAATATCGGTCGTCCAACTTTCCCACATCAAACGATTCAATAAATCGCGCGGCCAAAATATCAACCGCACCAAGTCCCATAGGAATTGCAAGTAAATTTCCGATCTGCGACGGCTCCGCCAGGGGAAGATATCCAATCGTGACATCCACATCCGGTAAAAACCACATCATCTTCTCCAAGGTCTTATCGTTGCCGACAAAAACGATATTTTTTACACCTGCGCAAGCCATATCAACAATCATCTCACGGGCACTACGAAACATCGCAAGCTTCCCCACTTGACCCTGAATCCCGCGCCGTGATAATTCCGTTTCTAACACTCCCAAATCGCGTTCAAATCGGCGATCTGACAAAAAATCATCGTACAAATATCCAAACGCAGGATTCATTCACGTTAGCTTTCGCTCAAAACCGCGGCCGTACTCCCTCGCTCACGTCGCCCAGAAACTTTAGCTTCGGATTCAACGGCAGACACTGCTTTGCTCCCTATGCTCATTCGACCGGACAAAATCGCTCCTGATTCGATCGTGATCGTTTCCGCACTCACGTCGCCGCTAATTTTAGCCGTAGATTTTACCTCTAAGTGTTTGCCCACAATAACATTCCCTTCAATCGTCCCTGACACGAGAGCTGATCCAGCATTCACATCCGCCTTGATCTTGGCCTCTGTCCCTACGGTCAACATGCCGGCCGTAGAAAATGTTCCATGAACCGAACCTTCGATCAACACGTCACTTTGACTGGTAAATTCTCCTTCGACTTTTACGCCACGAGCAATAATCGTCGTTGCACCTTGGCCTGAGCTACTGTCATATCCAGAACCTTTGGGGGAGTTAAACATAAAACGAGGAATCAGGGGATTAAAATCTGCTTATAAAATAGCGCATACGTGAACACTTTGCCAAGCTCTCTTATAAAAAGACCTCAAGACAAGCTCGAGGCAGGGAAAGGGCAAAGGATGCGAAAGCTACATCTCTATGAAGTCCGCCACGCTGGAACGCTCAATTTTTCCACGAGGACCGCGCGCGACGATGGCGGTGCGCCCGAACTCCGCATGGGTCAGCGAACATCGCTCATTTCGCATGATGACGAAGTAACGTCGGATGCGGGCACCGGTCACCTTGAGATAATAGCGACCCGTGTGATGGAAACTCTCGACAATCCTGAAGGCACCCTTGGGCGACTCTGCCTTCGAGAAGAACTCTTGGCTGAGCCTGACCAGGTCTGCAGGCTTGAGTGACCTGACGCGATTGTCAAGCCAGTAGAACTGTTCGAGTGGGATCACACCGGATCCCCAGCGTTCATCCATGTACAGCCGTTTTCCTGCGGGGGAATCGATTCTGAGCGGAAGGATCATCTGCACAATCTCCGTTGCGAGAAAAAAACGAACGCCGTAAAAACAGCGTTGAATTTTATATCATATAAAATTTTGAGCGTCAATTTACATCTCTTCTGGCACAGAAATTCCCAGAAGATCAAGACCTTTGATCAACGTTTGACGGGCAGCCCCAACCAAACGCAAACGCCCTTCTAATAAATCCCCCGTTGATTCCAGCACCGGCACATCGCGATAAAACTCATTGATGCTCTGGCTACATTCAAAACACCATTGCGCAACGATTGAGGGACGCAATTCCTTCGCAGCCTGTTCGACGATGGACGGGAATGCTGCAAGTTTGAGGGCAAGCCGCTTCTCACTCTCGTGATCGAATGCTATGTCATTCCGCACCTGACGTGGAATCTCCAAAGATCGCTTCGCTTTTTTGAAAATAGACCCTAATCGCGTCGCCGCATACTGGCAATACGGTCCCGTTGCGCCATCAAATGACAATGCTTGTTCTAAATCAAACGTATACACTTTATCGTTATCTTGCTTGAGCATACCAAACTTAATACCGGCCATGGCAAGATTCCAGGCGATGTCATCTACTTTCTTTTTTGACCAATCTGCATGGCGCTCAACAATTTCTTTACGCGCATACTCGATCACCGCATCACGAAATGATTCATACGTAACAATATTCCCCTTACGACTACTCATCACGCCTTCTTTGAGAGTCACAATCTCGTATCCAACAAATTGAAACGCTTGTTTGATCCCCATGCGCTTAAGGACTTCAAACAGTTGCTTGAAATAAAATGATTGACGGACATCCGTGATGATAAAACCAGATTTAAAAGATGGATATTCCTTCATTTTCAATTCAGCCAAAGCGAGATCTTTCGGGAAATAAAGGAGATTGCCGTCTGACTTGCGTAACAGGGCGACGCCTAATTTCTTCTCTTCCAGATCAATGATTAACGCTCCCTGACTTTCTTTCGCGATGCCTTGCTTTAATAAACCATCGACAATGGTCTGACTGCGATCGATGACTTCTGATTCAAAAAATTGTCGTTCGATCTTTACCCCAAGATCACGAAACGCCGCATAAAATTCATCCAAAGACCACTGACGTGTCTCGTGCCACAACTGTTCCCACACCGACACGTGTGCTTCGAGTTGATTCTGCACAAAAGAAATTTCTTCTTTTGCTTCTGGATGCGTGTCCGTATAGACCGTCGCTTCTGTATAAATCATTCCCAGATGATTGGCCGTGCGAATTTCTTGCGGAACATCGCTTAATAATTTTTGATAGTCTTGTTCAGAAAAAATTCGCGGATCAAAATTATATTTTTTCACCAAAAACCATAAACACTTGGCCACGTTTGCTCCAACATCGTTTATGTAGCTGATGGGAGTGGCTTTATAACCCACCATTTTTATAAGCTGAACAATAGAAAAACCCACGACAAAATTACGCAAATGGCCAATGTGCATCTCTTTATGCGTATTCGGGTTCGCATATTCGATTAAAATCTGATTTCCAGCCCCTAATGGACTCGCGCCATATCCCTCCCCCATTTTTTCCACATCCTGAATGACTCGACTCACCACATTCCCAATCGCTAATTGAAAATTGACGTACGGCCCTACCGCAGAAACAACAACAATATCCGTGCCCTGTGTTTTAAATTCCTGTGCGATGATCTGTGCAAGGTCAGTCGGACTCTTCTTCTGCTCCTTTGCCAAACGAAAACATCCAAACGCAAAATCACCCATCTTCGTATCTGGCGGAATCACCATTTCACCTGGGGCGACTTGCACACCGAGTTGATCTGATAATTTTTTGGCAATATCTTGCTTCCAACCATTCCAAGCACTCATACCAGTTTGACGAAATGCCGTTTGCCTTTTTGAATAACCGTCCCCTGCTTCCCAATCGTCACCATGGCTTTCACATCTGTGATTACCTTTCCTTCAACTTTCACCCCACCTTGTTCAACCTGCCGACGCGCATCGCTCTTTGATTCAACGAGCTTTGACTGAACCAGCGCCTCGATCAATGAAATACTTTTTTCTTTGATTTTCATTTCTGGAATCTCTTCCGGCTGTTCATGTTTCTGGTGAAGTGAGGCAAAGTGCTCGGCCGCTTGTTCAGCAGACTTTCCATCATACAACCACAGAACAATCTGATGCGCCAATGCCCGCTTCAGTATCATCGGATTTTCTTTTTTCAACTTCTTTTTAATCTCCTCTAACTCTTTTTGATCTGCCGTTGTACAAATTTCAAATCCTGGTACGATCATTTCATCCGTCCAACTCATCACTTTTCCATACATGTCATCGGCCGAATCTAACATGGTGATCATATTGCCTTCCGTCTTCCCCATCTTCTTTCCATTCGAATCGACAAGCAAGCGTGTCGTCAACACAAATTTTTCTTTGTGTTTCATTTCCTTCATAAGCGTACGTCCGGCCAGCATATTGAACGTCTGATCATTCCCCCCCAATTCCATATCCACATCCATCGCCACCGAATCATAGCCCTGCATGAGCGGATACAAGAATTCGTGCAGCTTAATCGGTTTCTGTTCTTCCATTCTTTTTTCAAAGTTATCCCGTTCAAGCATTTGCTGAACCGTAAAGTGTGACGCCAATTCGACCACTTCTTTAAACGTGAGTTTGGATAACCAATCGTTATTAAATTTCAATTGTGCCGCATTGACTCCAGAAAAACGTAAAAGTTTTGAGGCTTGCTGTTGATACAATTTACAATTTTCTAAAACCTCCTCGCGTGTAAGCTGTCGACGAACCGTGAGTTTATCCGGATCACCGCTCATGGCCGTAAAATCTCCAATCAATAAAATGATCTGATGACCGAGTTCTTGCAATTCAGCTAGTTTCTGAATCGGGATCATGTGCCCCATGTGCAGCGTTGCGCCCGTTGGATCAATCCCAAGATAAATTGAAATACGCTCACCGCTCAGCAATTTTTCACGCAAAGCTTCACGCGAAGGATAAACGTTCTCGACGGCGTGCGTCAGAAACCAATCAATTTTCTGCTGATCAACGATCGTTTTGGACATAAAATAATGAACCAAGTGTACTGAAAAAAGTGTTTTTGAGCAAGAAAGAAAAAACCTCCGATCAAAAACCGAAGGCGAAGCAAGAGGAGGAGCTGGGGCTCCTCAAAGGCGGGCGCGAAGAAGACATCCCGACACTTCGGATGCGCGTACCACCAGTCACGCACTGTCCAAAAGCGCAGTCGACCCTTCTTCAACTTACCTTCCTTTCACGGTCGGCTTCTCCTCCAACCGTGGATTTTTTGTGGAGAAACCAGTGGTAAAATTCCAGTGAAGTATTCTGTTGCGCCCTATACCTGTGAACCTGTTGTGAAAAACGAAAACTTACAGATATTACATCAAGCTCAAGACAACGCGTCAAGCTGTTCGCTCAGCATCTGTTCCTTATGCTTGGCCTCACTATATTTCTGCTTGAGATCAACCACAACTTTCTCCGGCGCTTTCGCCATGAAATCTTTATTCTCTAGTTTCTTTTCCAGCGCGGAGAGGTACACAACTGTTTCAGCTAATTCTTTCTTAAGCCTCGCCCCTTCTTTTACCACATCAATCGCCCCCGCGACATTGAGCGCGGCGGTGATCGTCCCGGAGACCATTGTCGCCCAACCATCCGGCAGCGTATCACTGAATGTCAACGTCTCAGCGTTGATGAGACGCTTGATCCAGGCGCTGTTCGATTCAATCATCTGCTTTATTGATGAATCCGCGATCAATACAAACTCCACCTGTTTCGCTGCTTCAATCCCCTGCTCCTGCCGCAACCGGCGCAGATCAATCACGAGTGTCCGAAGCTGTTCAATTTTTTTTATTTCGTCATTGCGAGGAGCCGCAAGCGACGTGGCAATCTTGGGCCATTCGGAAACAATCAACTGCCCTTCAAATTTCGCCGCACTCCACACCGCTTCCGTCACAAATGGCATGAATGGATGCCACAATTTTAAAATCGTTTGTAAAATGTGTAATAAAATTTTCTCTTTCCCTTTTTCTACTTTCGCAATTTCCAAATACCAATCGGCCAGATCTCCCCACGTAAAATCGCGCAGCTCTTCCCCCGCAGAAGAAAATTGATACGTTTCAAGTTTCTTGGTGATGGAACTCACGGTCTCATTTAAACGAGAGAGAATCCATTGATCAGCAAGAGTCTCTGATCCCCCATCGCCTCCCTGACCGATCTGCATCAAAATAAATCGTGAGATATTCCAAAATTTATTTACGAGATTGCGTGCGCCCCCAACTTTTTCTTCATAAAATTTTGAATCATTTCCAGGCGCACTCCCAATCAACACACTCCAACGCAAGGCATCACACCCATGTTCACGGATCACGTCTAACGGATCGATATTATTGCCGGCGGATTTTGAAAACTTCTTTCCTTGTTCATCACGTAAAAGTCCATGAATATAAACATCTTTAAAAGGAATTTCGTCTAACACATACGCGCTCATCAAAATCATGCGCATCATCCACAAATAAAGAATCTCATATCCCATGGTGATCCAACCTGTCGGATGAAACGTTTTAAGGTCCAATGTCTCCCCTGGCCACCCCAAGGTCGAAAATGTCAGCAGCCCAGAACTAAACCACGTATCAAGTGTATCCGGATCCTGTTCCCAACCTGTTCCCGGTGATGTCTCTGAAACCCGCGTCTCTTCATCTTTATACCAAACCGGAATCCGATGACCCCACCAAATCTGACGCGACAAACACCAGTCCCGTAAATTTTCAATACGATTAAGATACAGTTTTGCAAATCGCTCTGGTGCAACAGAAATTTTTTGTTTGATATCTCCATTTAAACCGATCGTCATGGCATCTCGCATGAGATCCTTGAGACTTTTTCCGCGACGGGGAATGATGGTATTCACATTTAACCACCACTGCGTCATCGGGATCACTTCGATCACATCACCAAAACGATCTGATGTGCCAACATTCTGAACGATCTCTTCCTCTTTCTCCAAAAGACCCTGTTCTTTTAACCAGGCCACCATCTTCTCGCGCGCTTCATCAACCGTCAGCCCCTGATACTTCCCCGCCTCTTCCGTCATCTTCCCATCCGAACCGATGACGGGGATCAAATCGATCGGATCTCCCTGCGTTTTTTGTTTTTCATACATCTCAAAATCCACCGCGCTATGCGCTGGGGTCACTCCAAGGGCGCCTGTCCCAAAATGCCGATCCACATGTTCATCAGCAATAATTTTTATGTTGAGAGGTTTCGCGGCACCCACATCAACCGTATACACCTTTCCAATCAATGACTGATAGCGTTCATCATCCGGGTGTACGGCAACCGCCGTATCTCCCAATTTTGTTTCTGGTCGCGTGGACGCAATTGTGATCGGAAAATCTTTACCATATTTGAATGTATATAACTTCGTGGTTCGTTCTATCATCACCACCTCATCATCCGAACAAGTGGACTGACCTTTCACCGACCAGTTCACCACACGATAGCCGCGATAAATGAGTCCATCTTTATGCAGACGAAAAAACATCTCATGCACCGCCTTGCCGCGCTCGTCATCAAACGTATACGCTAAACGAGACCAATCACAACTTGTCCCCAACTTTTTTATCTGGCCTAAAATGGTTGACTTTGATTGTTCCGCGAACTCTCTAATTTTTGCCACAAGTTTTTCTCTCCCCAATTCCTGTCTTGGATTCTTCATCCCCTCTTGCATTAACAGTTTTTCTACTTTGGCCTGCGTCGGCATGGCCGCGTGATCCGTACTCGGAATAATCAACACCTTCTTTCCTCGCATGCGCTGAAAACGCACCATCGTATCCATCAAAGCATTTTCCAATGCATGACCTAAATGCAACACACCGGTCACGTTCGGTGGCGGCATGATAATACAATACGGCTCGCCTTTTTGATTACGATCAGGCAATTTATCCGGATTAAAAATACCCGACGCTTCCCAGCGCGCGTAAATCTCATCTTCAACCTTCCCGGCCTCGTAAGCCTTAGGCAACTCAGAAAAATCCAACATGCCTCATAGCTTAGCGGAACTCATGAAAGATGAACAGGCTGCTAAACAAACCACTATTTGTATGATGGCGGCGGATGAGGCATCCCAGCATCGCGAGACTGCGGGCAGCGAGCAGGGATGGGATGCCTCATCCGCCGCACCCTACCCTGTTGACATTCGCTCCTGCGTATCGTAAGTTATCTCGCTAATCTCTTAGCATTACATGGCATTTACTGCAGAACAACAAGCGATTGAACTCATCAGCCGCGCCAAACAAATACTCATCATTACCAAGCAACATGCAGGGATTGATACCGTTGCCTCAGCGCTGGCCATGGGTTTGTGGTTGGAAAAATTGCATAAATCATTTGACATGGTCATCCCGGATTTTGATGCAAAATCTCTCCCCTCTTTTTTGCCCACAACCTTTGAACTACACAAAACAATCGGCCCCATGCGTGCCTTTCATATTCTGTTGAATGTCCGCGATGTTTCTCTGTCTGAACTCATGTACGATGTGCGTGACGGTCAACTTGATGTGACACTCATTCCAAAACAAGGGGAATGGTCTGAACAAGATGTGAAATTCAAATCCGGGGAAGATCGCTATGATCTCGTGATCGCTCTGGATGCGCCCGATCTCCATTCGCTCGGACAAGCCGTAACAGAACACGCCGACTTTTTCTATCGCACAACCATCATCAATATTGATGCAAGCGCGACAAACGAACACTGGGGTCAGGTTAATTTGATTGATTTAAATGCCGTCTCAACAAGTGAAATCCTGTATGGTTGGTTGGAACGCTGGAATAGAAGTTTGATTGATACACCGCTCGCCACCGCTCTCTTAACCGGCATGATTGCCAAAACAAAAAGTTTTCGTACAGCAAATGTCACACCAAAAACCCTCGAAGCTGCCGGCGCACTCATGACGCTTGGCGCGGATCGTGAAGGGATCAATCATGGACTCTGGCGCAACCGTCCGCTCACCACCTTAAAATTATGGGGACGAGCACTGGCACGGCTCAATCAAGACAAAGATCTTGGATTTGTCTGGACCACTCTCAGTGATTCGGACTTTGTTGAAATCGGAGCAAGTCCAGACGCCCTCGAAGGGGTGGTAGATGAATTGGTCGCCTACGCGCCTGAAGCAAAAATTGTTGCCCTTATTTATCAGCAAGCCAATAAAATTCTGGTGAGCCTCCATACAGCCCCTCCTTTTTCCGCCGCCGAACTCGCCCGCCCCTTTGGCGGAACCGGAAGTCGCGACCGCACCATCTTCCCTTTTCAAGCCGCAAATCTCAACGAAGCAACAACACAAATCGTTGATAGATTACGCTCGACTTTACAGTCACTGAAGAAATAAATGAATTAGATTTTGTTGGAGCGAGACGTTGAGCGAAGCCCTTATTTCTTCCCCCACATTTTCAAAACCTTCGCCTGTTCCTTTTTCGTCATTTGCGCTTGATCATACATCCCTTTTTTCTCCCTCTGCCGAAACGCCTCATACAACAGGAGTGCCGTCGCCACCGACACATTAAAACTTTCCACAAACCCATTCATCGGAATTTTTAAAATCAGATCAGCGGCCTTCACTATTTCTTTTGACGCACCTGCATGTTCATTCCCGATCACCAATGCGACCGGCTGAGTCAGATCCATCTGCACCGGGTCTTTTGTTTTTCCAAGAAGCGTTGTCACTGCAATTTTTATTTTTTTCTTTTTCAATTCTTTCACAAGCTTGCTCACCGAATTCCACTTGGTCACACGAAGCCACTTTAGCGTTGACGCTGCCGCTCGAGATTTTAATTCCTTCATCCGTGGTGTCCGGCCATTTGTATAGAGTAAATGCACATCCAACACTCCAAACGCATCACACGACCGCAAAATCGCCCCCACATTATGCGGATCATCCACATTTTCCATGACGACCATAAGCCCTGGCTGACGCTTGGCCAATACCGTTTCCATTTTCTTTTTTCTTTCTTTTGTCATAAAAATTAAATCCTAGCGAGCGGAGACCGAGGCGCGTTCACTGCGACCCCCGCAATGTTGCGGGGTGTCCAGGGAATGCACCTCGGTAGGCCGCGAGACATCCTTATCACTGTGCCAGAATCCTCCGCGTTTCCTTCTTATATAACTCGACAGCCGGCTGATCAAAGGCGTTAACTTGCAACAATTCTCCCATAAAAATGGTTTCCATCATTTTGAACTGTGCGAAAGCTCCAAGCGAATGAAGCGACAAATCTGGTAACACGATTTCACAAAATGGCATCCCCGCTTTTTTATAGGCCATTTTCGTTCCTTGCAAAATCGCTTGCATAATTTCACTCGCTGACCGACCCGCTAACCCATCAACGATCCCATTCAACATCAAGCGTCGCGGCAATTTCACCTCACGCACATTCTTCTCACTCGACACAAACGTAAAAAACTTATCTTGCGGCCCGCCAAAATAAAGTTGACCAACCGCATGCAAATCATTTGATCCAATGGAAACAGTCGGCGTGAGGCCCTTCCCATCTTTACCTAAACTCTCCGCAATCAATTGTCTGACCCACTTCCCCACCGTCTCCAACTCCGGATGAAAAAAGAAATGATCTTGAATAGTTTTACCTTTTTTTAATTCCAGAAAACTCACCGCCGCAGAATGCATGGCCGCTCGTGAATCAACCGCTCGTGCACCCGCGCACAAAGATTTAATATCACATCCAATCGCCGCCAGCGGAAATAACCCAAAACAAGAGAACATCGAATAACGTCCGCCAACCGCTTCAGGAATGGTCAAAATATCAAGCTGAAGGCGCTTAGCCCACATCCACAACTTTGATCCATGATCTGTACTCACCACCACGCGATCCATCCAGGTTTTTTTTAACGCCCGTAAAATCATCTCTGCATTCACAATCGATTCTGTCGTGGTTCCAGATTTACTAATAATATTCAAAAGAATTTCTTCCGGATCATGAACTTCTTTTTTAATAAATGAGAGCAAAGCGCTCAACGCTTCTGAATCAGCCGTATCCGCATAAAAAATCTTTGGAAATCTTTTTGGCTCAAACCGATCAAAGGATCCATACAGGGCATCGTAAATTGACTTGCTCCCCAAATTCGGCCCCCCAATCCCCACCACAACCACATATTTCAAACGTTTGTTCGTCTTCTTAGAAGCGAGATTTGCAATCTGACGAATCGCCTTTTGATCAAACGCGAGCTTAAGCGGAAGCATTTCCTTCACACGCCCCAAACTTGGCGTGAGTTTTTTAATCGTCTGACTAACCTCTGACTTCGATAATAAACACGAATTTTGATAAAGATATTTGAGCATGAGCCTCATTATAATGATATTATTGACAAACAGCCAATTTTCTGGTATCTTGTAATGTTTCTTAAATGAAACTCTATTTGGTTCGCCGAATGTTTCGGCGCACTCCAGGAGTTTTATTCCTGGGTAACTTTGACCCCTTCACAACCCGTTCGTCCACGCAAACTCGAGGAGACGCCCATGAAGAATTTGTTCAACTGGATATCGGATTGCAGGACCGAACTCGCCCTTGGCTGCAGTCTTCTTCTCATCCTGGCTGGCATGGTGCTGAGCGTCCTGGTCCGGTCGCCGGCCCCGGTCATGCTCGTGATGGCGCCAATCACCGCAGGAAGCGCCATCCTCTTCGCCTTCTGGCTGGGAGATTCGCTGGACCCGTTCGTTCTGGAAGGACGGCTGGGTGAGTGGTGCTTCTGCGCACTCTTCATCTGTCCGTTCCTGATGACCTGTGCGGTCGGCGCCTACAGCTTCGCGATCGTCGATGGTCTCGAGGCGCTCGCGCAGTACCAGTTCGAGTGGCTGTCGCCGCCACGCTACTATCAGCGCCATGATTTCGGACAAGTGTTCACCCCCGGCCTCTACACCGGCATCTTCTCGCTCGCAGTCGTGATCGTCGGTGGCATCTGCTACACGATCAAGCACGAGCGAGACCGCTTCGCCAACGCCTGATCTTTTTTTTTGTCTCGCAACGAGGCATTCCGGCAACGCTGTCGGAATTCGGGAAAAAACTCTCCATCACACCCCGCACGTTCCCTCCTTCCGATCGGACTCACCTCCGGTCATTTTTTTTACTTTTGTTTAAGACTATATAAAACACGACCGTTCTCCATATAGTTCTTCATTGCCCAGTCAATAGTCTGCTATAGCATAAAATTGAAGGTGCTTAAAAAACAACCCACACCTCTGGCGGGGTTCATCCGGGGCAGCTTAAAACCCCAAATGCGATTTTAAAATGGTTCGGTAAAGATGTTCGCGGGA
>SICT01000019.1 GCA_009691315.1 Candidatus Uhrbacteria bacterium
ATTGTTATTTCCAGGCGGTGTATTTCCTTGTACCCCAAGACCAAAAATACTGTTCATGAACGTCGTCGTGGCCATGGTGGTCGTTGCCGAGAATGTATTCAAACCTGTAAACGTTTGATCGCTGGCCAAGATAGCCGCTCCAGGAGTCGTACAGCCAGTACACGTCGTGACTGTTAGATTATTAAAATTCGCATAGGTGGAAGAAACATTGGTTGAAGTCACATGCGTAAACGTCCCACGCATAGCAAAAAGATTGGTTGAAGAAACATTATTTAAAGCCCGAATACTTCCATTAAACGTTGATGTACCTGAACCCGTGATTGCTAAATTCGTCGATGAGACATTCGTGCCGGTCGCGTTTGTGAAAGAAAAATTTGTTGCAAAGAATGCGGTCGAGGTAGCATTTGTGGATGTGGCATTCGTAAAGATAGCGGTTGCAGGAGTGGTATTCCCAATTGACATACTATCAATAGTCCCGGGTCCCGCAAGACCGCCTCCGGTTATTTGACTCACGGTCAAGGCTGTTCCATTCGCTGTTGTAAATCCAAGCCACTCAGTTGAAGTGACGTGATTAAAAAGTCCTTGCGTAATAGTGCCTAATGTAGCAAACAAGTTTGTGGATGAAACATTCCCACTGGCTACAAGACTATCGCTAAAGGTTGATGTTCCACTGCCTGTCACAGCCAACAGCCCAGTGCTTGTGACACTCCCAAATCGATTGATCGAAAAAACGGCCGAGGCGGCGCTGTTAAATCCTCGCAAAATAAAATCCGTGGCATTTGATGTTCCTTCGGTCCGAACATCCAAAGCAGAACGTGAAGAGGTAGCATTATTCGCCGTTGTTTGATGGATGACAAACAAACTATTGCCACCATAGGCTGTGCTCGAGGCATACATGCCTTGCAATTTTTCCGCATTAAATGCCTGGGGAACGGCGGTCAATCTACGTCGCGGGGTCATTTCCGAATCTGATCCAACCGTGACGCCTAAAAACAGTGTGCTGCTATTCCAATCAATGGTGTCATCCAAAGCATTTTGCCAACCACCTGAAGCAGAAGTATCTCCAAGCAGAACAGTCAACAAGCCATTAGCAACACTGACGGGGAGAGCCGTGGGAGTAGCCACTGTCCCGGTCGCCGTCCACAATCGATTCCCTCCGCTCGCCGCATCATAAAGGCTCAACTTAAGAGAATAAGCAGCATCTGCCACTAAAACCCCTGAAGAATCCATGAGACGGGCCTGGTAAGTCATCTGTCGATTAATGCCATTGGCTGCCTTGGTTTGAGGAGCCCACAACAAAAATCCAACAAAAACAAACATCCCGCTGAGACAGGCGAGGCTGAGAAAAAAAGAACTTGCGTGTGTTTTTTTCAAAATACTGGACATGAAAAACGAGTCCACTATCCGCCAGCTGGCGGAGCGGAATATTAACCAACATTTCATGTCCACAGAAGAACAAACCATTATTGATGAAATCATCAACGTTCTCCTATGAACGTCCCAATATCTTCAGGACAATGTTTATTATATAGATATCCAAAATGACTTTATTAGCGCTTAATCAAGCCTTGTTTTTTTATAAATAGAAAAAACCTATTGTGGATAAGTTGTGAATAAATAAAATCAACCCTTATTCAAGGGGATATTCTGATCAATAACTGCAGAAACTTTTTGGCTTAAATCAAAGTCCGAAGATTGATATTTACTATATCCCTGGCCTTCAGCTGTGACATAAAACACCCCTTTTCCAGCAAAAAAACCATATTTTCCATTTTTATCCGTCATTTGAGTTTCCAACAATTTATTGAATTTCTTATGAAAAATACGTACAATCGCCCTTTCCACAGGCTGACGCGTTGTCGCATCATAGATAATCCCCCAATTTTTGGGTTTAGCCGGAATGGCCAAACGTCTAAATAAAACGTACATCCCCGTCTGCCCAAGCAAAACGATCCCCATGACAATAGATGGAGCCACAATCAAGGCCGCAACCGATAAAACAACGCTTGATAGAGCCATGACCTGACGAATAACCAGTAAAGACTTTTTAAACACAATACGCTTAGGCGTTTCCTCATGAATCAAAGGATCAATAGGGATATTTAAACTCATCGGTGTATCACTTTTAACTTCAACCAATTCACCATGATAAAGATCTAAAAAATCAATGTCCTGCTTCTGACCTTTTAAATATGTGCTTGGAAAAGTAAATCCTGGCTTCACGGCTTGCAAGCGATATGTCCCTGGACGAACCGAGAACGAAAACTGCCCTTGGGCATTTGTGATCTTGGTTTGCAGAATGATATTTCTCTCTGCATGAATGAGACGAACGATCGCAAGCTCTACCGGCCGCTTGGTCAGTGCGTCATATACCGTTCCCCATTTCTGACGTTTACGCCGCCAGAAAAAAAGAAATGGTTGTGTCAGAAGAAATCGAACATAGTTCAATGCTTGAAACGAATTGACGGCGGTCGCCACATTGGCGGCAGCGATCGTCACAACGGTTGGAGCGACAATCGTCTGTGCAATCGCTTGATTTTCCGGTGTACGCACCGCTTCCAACGCTTGATTGACGACGCGCCCGGCTTCTTCCGCCACCGCTCTCACATTTTGGGCAAGCGGAGCGCTTGGATTAATCACTTCACGAAAAGATTTTGGATTTTTTTTAAGACCCATTAAGAATCCAACGACGTTGTCTGACACTTCTATGTCTCTCGTCGATGTACTGTAACCCGTTTTAGAAATCTGCAAACGATAAGAACCATTCGGAACGAGAAATCCGTAGCTCCCGTCCTTCGCACTCGCCACAGGGTTTGCCTGACCAAAACGTTTTCCATTCCATAAAGTAAGCTCTCCACCATGTCTTTCAAATAAATTTACACTGGCGGCAGAAATAGGCTGGTCAGATAATCCGAGCAACGTATCTTCTACCACACGGCCCAAAGGGAACACCCTAATGATCCGTTCAGCACTGCCAAAGGTTTTATCTGAAAACTCTAACACAATAGACACAGAAACATCGCTCGGTATAAGAGCCGGAACAAACGTCACAATCCAAGCATCTCCGGCCAAGCTCGGAGCCAACGCATACAAAGCCGAACCGATTCGCACACTCCCGCCGGTTACAAGAGCCGGAAGACCGATCACGGAGAGACGAAGAAAAATCCCTTGTCCAGCAAAAGCACTCAACCTACCGGATAGATTTGCTTGTAATTGAATCGCTCCATCATGAGCATAAAACTCTGGCGTAAGAGCGATTGCCTGTGCAGGCAAAAGTGGAACCGTTGACGTTCCCTGACTCACGATCGGCAAAGGCTTCGTACTGGTCGCGGTCGTGGTTGCATTTCCACCACTAACACCTGGAACAATGAACTGCGTATTCTGTTCATGACCACCTTGATTTTTATCATTTTGCGGTGCCGGTTGTGGTTGTGGTTTTGGCTGTGGTTCAGGTTCAGGCTCGGGTTGGGGATTTTTTGGATTCCCTACGGGAACGGCTTGAGCGAATGCTCCGCTGGCTTTATTCCCCTGCGTATCAACGGAAAAATTTCCGTAAAAATAATTTACGCCATTGATAAGTCCGTTATCAATAACGCTGGCTCCAGATCCTTGATAGACATTGCGTCCATCATTCACGTTCACGGGAAAATGATCTGTGCGTGCTCGAATAATCACCTGTGCAAAATCCGCATCAGGAGGATTTGTCCAGCTCAGGGTCACTTTGGCATCTCCCGCTGTTGCCTGGAATCCAAATACATTCGCAGGCGGGGTAAGATCTTTCGCTGTGGTAAATGTTTGGTCCACAGAAACCGTTGACAATCCGCTCGCCTTAGAGGTCACACGAAAATGATAGAGCCTGTCTGGTGACAAACCGGAAACACTCACCGAGTGATTATGCACGTTCCCTGGTGAAGAAGCATTTGATCCATAGCCATTGGTTAATCCATATTCCACCAAACTTGAACTATCACTATTTGTATCCCACGTAATAATAACGGAATGATCGGTGATCAAAGAAACCTGGATATTGGAAATAATTGGCGCTTGAACAGGCGCCGCCGTATGAAATACAACATCACCGGATGATGCCGCGTTACCAGCCTGATCTTTTGACGTAACTTTAAAATGATAATTTGTATCACTTCCCAAACTCACTAAATTCAAACTATGTACGGCAGTAAACGCTCCATTCGTCACTGTTCCGCTGGCATAACTTCCATCCTGACCATATTTCACAAGTGAGTCCGCATTTTCATCCGTTTGCCAGGTGATCGTAGCACTATTTGCCGTCACATTTTGTGCCTGAACATGAGAAATGACAGGCGGTGTGCCATCAATCTGTTGGCCTGGTCCACCAGGACCTCCACCTGGTCCAGGGACTCCACCTCCTTGTGCCGGTACCGTCGCCGTCACCGCGATGGAATCATGAGAGACAATCGGAACGGTCACTCCACCCGCATCACCAAAGGTTCCGCCAATAGAAATAACCGCATCTCCGGCTGTACTTGAATTCGTTATTTGATGCGTTCCGCCAACGGCCCCTGTCCCAATACGAATGACAATTTTTTGACCGGCAGAAATTTCTCCAACCGCCGCATCCGTGGGCGCGGTAAAGGTTACGACCTGACCAGAAACTGAAACTCCCCAAACCCCTGCTCCCACAGCCGCAGCCAGTGTCTCACTCGTTTCCAATCCAGTGCCTGCTCCATGGAACAAATCAATATCGCCGAAGACAACGGAACTGAGATCAAAGCCACTCGAGAATGTCAGGCTGATGGTATCTGTCGATTGGTCAATTCCTGTCGGGGTCGTAAAGCGTAGTTCGTGATTGGAAGCCGTAGAAACTTTTTGTCGCGTCATGATATCGCTCAGACTGGTGAGTGGTGCTGCTTGAACCGGTCTCTGTCCCTGCCACAAAACAAAACCTGCCAGGCACAGAAAAATGCTGGCGAAAAAAATCGGTAAACGAAAGCGTGACATGAACAATTACTTTTTTAGCGTGGCACGATGCACAGCCGCACGACCATACAACCGAAGCAAAATCATCATGATGACCAACCCACCAAGAAAAATCAGCCCTAACCTCCAAGGCCAAACAGAAAAAGATAAGCTGATTGGCTCAGAAGAAGTCATCTGTGGACCAAAAAAATGAAACGTCGCCGTGTAAGAACCGAAGCCAAAATTTCTCCATTCTTCACGCGCTTCCTGCCAAAATCCGCTCACAGAATGTGGTTCCTCTTTTTGCCAACTGATGATCAACCGTCGTGAGGATCCAGGAAGCACACGGCCTGAGGCCGGATTTATAGGAAGAGTGGCCGCACGCATACCAAACATGTTTTTGATCCTGATCTCTCCTTGTGGAATCACATGCACATTCCCCTCATTCTCTAACATGAGACGAAACACCGCGGGCAAATGAGACACGGTCTGCGGCATTTCACGCGCCACATCGATCACGCGCAATTTTTCGACTAATCCTCCGTTCACCGTAAGTAATAATAAAATACCCGTTCTCGAACCCGTAATCACGGCCCCTTGCGCGGTCTCAAGCGGCGGTCGAGTCGAGAAAAAAACCGCTGCATAATATCCGCCGGGCAGAGCCTCATTCGGAACGCGAACAGAAAATGGAATCGCGCGCTCCTCCCCCGCTTTCAGCGCAACCGATGGCTGCTCAAAGAATGTCCAACTCGGCAAACCGCGCGTATCAGACAGCGGTAAAAATTCCTGCTGGCCATTGTCTCCTTTGGGAATAAATTTCTGAATCGCAAGATAGTAAGTTTGCACCGATCCTTCATCATTTGTAAGCGTAATGGATCCGCGATATATGCCGCCTGGATTTACCGAAGCATCGATCAGACCAGGAGAGATTGTAAAGGCATGTGTCAATAGGGGAATGAAGAAAAAAATGCATACCGCTAATGCTGTCATTGCGAGGCTCGGCGAAGCAATCTCTGAATGGGAGATTGCCGCGCTTCGCTCGCAATGACAATTTGAATGGTTCTTTAACATAAGATCAATAATTAACGGTCAGCGTATAAAAAACGGTCTGGCTATAAGCACCTGAAGCCGTAGAGCCTGTGATTGATAATTTATAAATAATCGGCACACGATCGGCGGGTTTTGCAGAAGCGACATTACTTGTTTGAATCGTGCGTTGAGTGGTTGTCACGCCTAAATCTGTATCCGGTAAATAAGCACGCGTGCCAGTCGTGCTTGCTCCATACTCCTCACTTCCCACGCTGACCGCCCCATCACTCACGGTCGTAATCGCCTGAGCTCCGACATTTTGCAATAATTGATTACCTTGAATATAAACCGTATACCCACTGGATGATAATGTCTGCACCGAAGACATCGTGACATACACATTCTCACTCCCAGCTGTCAGCGAACCAAAGGGTGCCGTGCTCCCACTCAACTGATAAACATAATCGTTATTATTAGATGAAGCAGTACTCATCACTCCCGTGGCTCCATAAGGAGCATCGAGCGTCATCACCGTCCCCACAATGGCCGTTACCCTGCCCACAATCACCTTTTCCGAAAATCCCTGATCCTGCACCACGGCAATATAATCACCAACGCTAAAGGCGGCGGTGGAGGAAACATTTACCGTTGTCAACGATATATTTAGCGCATCATAATGCACCTGAGTAGAATTATTCTGACTTTTCACGACAAAGGACAATGCTTCCGCACTATCTTGCGCCCGATACCCAGCAGTTAATTTATAATTCGCACTCGTGCTTGTCCCACTCGCCAATTCTCCCATGGTATCGCGTATCGAGTAGCTGGTACTCGTCCCCACATCATTTCCTCCTTGATTCAAACTATCCCAATTCACAATATAATTTGTACTGGTCATGGCTAAAACCGATCCACCACACAACAGAGGCACAATAAAAAGACTCACAATAAAAATACAGCGTTTCATTATCCGCAGTATAGAAGAATTACACAAAGAATTCAAAAAATACCCCATTCACATCTGCGATGACAAATGAGGCAAAAAGAAAGGACAGAATCCTGAGCTCGCCGAAGGATCACTCCTGAATCTGATGAACGCAGTCGAGCGTAATGCGTGCCGTGAGCTCGACGATCGTTCGCACCATGACCCCGGCACGTTTGACCCGCAAATGCTCGCAGTAGTCGCGGGCAGGATAAAACCGTAACCCGATCGCGATCCGAGTCCCTTGAGGAACCAAGATCGTCCACTCCTTGGAGGGCGGAAACCGCATGACTTTCATTTCCCCCAAGAAACAAGAAGTTCCGCACATCCCTCGTTCAAGGGCGACGAGCTGAACCGAACTAAAATCAAACAGATCAAACACGCTGGGAATAACATCCTCAGGCACACGAATCGTTACCTCTTGCATCTCCGGTTTGCGTGAGAGCGCAATCGCCTCAAAACTCTCCCGAGAAATCGCAGGGGGCGAAGACCCACCTCTGCTCGCCGTGAGTTGACTCACGACTCTGGCTCGCGGCGGCTGAGCACACCCCACGAGCAAGGTGACAAGCCAGATACCAACGATACTGACGGCAAAGCCGAGCACGGCTTTGAAAGCCAGTCGCCTGACGCTGTACATCTCGAATCTCTCTTGTCCCATGAACTCCTCCTCAGTCCCTTCAATCTTTAAATAAAAAAGACCGTTCTGTCAACGATCTCGCTCTGTCATTCTGAAGCGGCCAAGGACTCGGATTTAAAAGCTCATCCTATGATCAGCCGTCGAATCCGAGGAAATCATGAGATTCATGATTTCGCAGAGAAAGTACTACTTGTCTCAGGGGCAGGATCGAGCTCACGTAGCCTCGACCCCACCCCAGCGCCGCCGTGACTAGGCCTCTCCTCCCTGGCCAGTCCAGTTGGTCCGCCGACTACCCTCGACGATCGCCCGCGCACAATGCGTGGCCACGATGTAGTCGATCATCGGCTGGATCGAGCGGTTGGACGCCCGAATGTTCGAGATGATGAAGGTCACGCAGTAGATCATGGAGATGGCGAAGATCGCTCCGCCCATGTTCATGATCGCATGACCATCGAGCCGCATCGCCTCGATGTCCATCGTCCTCCCGAGCTTGGCGATGTGCTGGCCCATGGGAATGAGGAAGACGGCGACGAAGAGCGGCGGGACGACGAGCACGGCGAACCCGTAGTTGCTCACCGGACTCTTCTTAAACAGCTCTAGCAGACCGAGTACGACCGCGATTGCGGCGAACAGCTGGAACACCGGATTGGTCAACATTCGATACTTTTTTTTGGCGGGGTCTCCGCCGTTGGTCATGAGAACTACTCGGCTTTTTTCTTTCCTTTTACTTTTCCGTGATTATTCCCGTTTCAAACGCTTGCCGGCAATCCGGTGCGCCATCCACGAGAGATCAAACTGAAGGGAAAATGGCATTTATCCGAAGATAAATGCATTTGAATGATGTTTTGAAAGAAGCTCGCCAGATTGCTCCGGCTAAAATCTCTCTTACATCGCCATCGAGAATCTCCTACTCATTTTTCAGAGCACTCTCGTTGGTTTCCCCTCCTCTTTAATCTCTCGTGATTTTGATATTTGAAAGTCCGCGGCAGAATTTGGAGATACAATGATCCTCTAATCCTATCGCGGACTTTAAACTGTGATTGGTTGAATAGAAGTGTCTCCTTCACCCTATTCAAGGTTCTTCAATTGTCAGTAAATAGTTTATCACTTTTGACCAAGCTTGTCAAGCCTTAACTTGACAGAATATTCATAAAATTTAGCTAATTTTAGCCAAATTATTGGGATTAATTTTATCGCTATCTATAGCCAAATAATAGAGTCGTAAAACGAATAAAATAAATAATACAATAGATCTATTCGTCCTGAGCTTGTCGAAGGATCTCATAAAATGTTTCACGTGAAACATTTTTACAACCTCCCTCTTAACATAAGAGGGAATGTATGACTCCTCCTAACCTCCTCTTACCACTAAGAGGAGGAACATAAATTTGAACTAGACATGTAAACACATTAATTAAATTGTTTCACGTGAAACGTTCTATTATGGATGATTAATCCACCATGTTGAGGAGCGCAAGGTGGCTTATGGAGATGAGCCGGTGTCGTATGCGAAGTGGTGTTTGACGACGAACAAGCCCTACCATGGAGCTGAAGTGAGGAGGAGTTCACTTCGCAAGGCGCATCGAACGTTAGCCACCCGAGCACCGGAGACCTGGTGGCGCGTTTTTATCCAACTTTTTGAGCGAACAAAAAGTTGGCGCGTGTCAAGGGACGCGCAGTCCCTTGCTAGAAAAAATTGTTTCACGTGAAACAATTTTATAAAACAATTAAAAAAACCTCTTAATTAAAGAGATTTTCTTATTTGGACTGAAGGGGAGTCGAACCCCTGACCTCTGCAATGCGAATGCAGCGCTCTACCAACTGAGCTATCAGCCCATGTGAACAAATTGTTTCACGTGAAACAATTTCTATCCTGCAATCGGCTATGCCCTCAGAGGGAATCGAACCCCCATCCTCGCCTTAGGACGGCGCTGCTCTATCCATTGAGCTACAAGGGCATGGGCTATGGCAGGCGATTATGAAATCAGAAGTGATTTTAAGAGTCGTAAAATATATAATATAGACAGCTTGATTTTTAAAGAACTTTCGAACAGAAAATTGAAATTGGTGCGGGAAGTATAAAGAAAAAATCACGCATGGTCAAAAGCTTGACGCTCAAGCATTTTTCCCATACTCTAGGGCCACTCACTTATGCCAAACAAACACGCTGCCATCAAAGATTTACGTAAGAGCAAAAAGCATGCAGAAAAAAATGCGCGCATGAAAACGCATTCAAAATCTTTGGTTCGCCAAATAAAAGATTTGATTAAAGAAGGAAAAAAAGCAGAGGCGCTCGCGCTCGCTCCGAAAGTTCAGAAAATTTTAAGTAAGGCGGCAAAAACGCATGTCTTTCATAAAAATAAATCTGGTAGAGTCGTCGCAAGCATACATAAAGCTCTCGGGGCAATGAAATAATATATTATTTCATTCAAAAACTCTTCGCTTGATGGCGGGGAGTTTTTTTATAATAAATTTGCAACCTCGTGATCAGCCGCCAAACCAGCACGTTGAGAAAAAAGCGCTGACAAAGCAACGGCAAAAATCTGCTCTAAATCCTGATGCTGTGCCGCACCTATTTTTTTTACGACATACGGATGTAGGCCATGTGTCGCACCATCTCGAATGCGTAAAGCGGCACGCGTTTGCGAAATCAGGGTTAGTAAAAATTGAGAGGAGCTCTCTTGGTTCTGAAAAACATCTCGTTGATTTTTTCCTTGTGCCAAATAGCGATCCACATAATCAAAAATGGTTGGCTGTGGCAGGGGAATGGTGAGATCACTGGTCCCACTTGCGGCCAGCTTAAGTAATTCGTTCCACGCATACCAGCTGTCTCCTTCTGTTGCCTCTGCAATCGCGGCGATCGCTGACTCATTCTCCACACCAATTTTTTTGGCCTGACCTTCTAACCATAGTTGAAAGGCCTTGCCACGCTGTTCCGGAAACTCATATTTTATTATTTTTACTTTTGAAAAAGATGTAAGCTCTGTCGTCGATAAAGGCTCTGCTTCTACGCTTACGGCAATAACATTCTCCGGATCCCGGGTGAGGGCCTGAGCTAAGGCCGTGACCTTTGCTTTTGGGCAATCGGCCAGCAAATCTGTGGTGCGTAAAAATCGTCGAGGAGAAAAGAGGCTACCGGTATTTGCTCGTTCAATAACTTCATCCGCCGCCTCTTTCCCTAAGCTCAAATGCTCCACGCTTGATCCGGTCGGATCATATTTTTGTTTAAACGCCAGCTCCAATTCCTGGGCTTTCATCTGCGCCCGAAATGTGTCTGGCCCAAGACATAAAATCAGCATGGCAAAACATTACACGATTTTCTCCATCTCGTCCCAATTCTTTCCCGCCTTCACATCCACCACAATCATCACACCAATTTTTTCAACGCGCTCCATCATATCTTTAATAATCGGAGCAAGAACCTTTATTTCTTCTTTTGGAATCTCGAACAATAATTCATCATGAACCTGCAGCAACATCCGAGCGCGGCTCGATTGTTCTGGCAAAATCTTGTGAATCGCGATCATGGCGAGCTTAATCAAATCTGCTTCTGTGCCTTGCACGGGCATATTGATTGCCATGCGTTCGGCTTGCGCCCGCACTTGATGAAGATCAGAGGCAATTTCGGGCAGGGGACGACGCCGACCAAAGAGTGTCTCGACATATCCGAGTTTGCGCGCAAGCTCTTTGGTCTGCTCCATGTATTCTTTGATTCCTGGATAGGTCTCAAAATAGGCGGCAATAAACTTCTTGGCATCAGCAAATGAAATATCGGCGGTAACAGAAAGTCCCTGCGGCCCCTGTCCAAAAATCAAACCAAAATTAATCGCTTTTGCAATGCGCCGCTGTTCTTTGGTTACGCTGTCTTGATCAATCTTCCAAATTTCTGCGGCGGTCACGGTATGAATATCTTCTCCACGCTCAAAAGCAGCGAGCATCTTTTTATCTTTTGCCAGAGCAGCCACAATCCGTAACTCAACCTGCGAATAATCAAATGAGACGAGCTCAAATCCTTTTTCCGCCACAAACGCTCGACGAATCTTCCGGCCCAGTTCCGTACGAATAGGGATATTTTGCAAATTTGGATCAGCCGATGACAACCGACCGGTCGCCGCCACGGCTTGATTGTAGGTGGTATGGATGCGACCGTGCGCGTCCGTCAGTCCAGGTAACGTCTCAACGTAGGTAGACAGCAATTTCGAAACTTCCCGATGATCCTCGATCAATTCGATGATTGGATGAACCCCTCGTAATTTTTCGAGCTCAGCTGCGGCAGTGGAAAATCCTGTTTTCCCACGCTTCACACCTTTCGTTTCTAATTTTAATTCCACATATAAAATATCCGCCAGCTGACTTGGCGATGCTGGATTAAACTCATGCCCAATCAACTGAAACATCTTCTTCTCAAGGGTTGACCGAACCGCCTGCATCTCCTGGGACAGTTCAGCAAGATACGTCCGATCAATCAAGATTCCCTGCTGTTCCATTTCAAACAAAATCGGGATGAGCGGAATTTCCAATTGATCAAACACGCGCTCAGAGGTTTCTTGTTTCAACCGTACGCGTAAACATGGGACAAGCTCAAGAACTGTTTGCGCAGATTGTGATGCAGAGACCGGCTCGATCAACTGCTTGCTTAAGTATTGAAGCGAAATGGTCGACAAATCATGATTACGTTCACCGGCGCTTAAAAGATAGGAAGCGATCATCGTGTCGAAAGACCAATGATTGATGGACAAGCCAATAATCGACAATGCATGCATTTGATCTTTCGCGTTATGCGCAACTTTCGTGATTGATTTGTCACTAAAGATTTCTTGTAACGCTTCTTTTGTCTGCTTATCTTTTTTCAAAAAATCTGCAGAAAAAATAAATGTTTGGCCCTCCATCGCCACGACCACTCCATCAATGACTTGCCCAAATAAGGAATCTTGAACGCCACGCGACACATGAATGGCGATGGTCTTTGCCTCGCTGATGCATTTCATCGCCCGCTTTGCTTCTTCTACATTCAAAATCTGCTTTTCCTGTTTTGATTCTCTTGGCTCACTTTTTTTCCTATCGCCAGGTTCTTTTGACGAAACTTTTTTCAACAACGATTTAAAACCCATGCGATTTAAAAAAGACAAAAGGTCATCACGCGCAACACTTGTGTCATCTCGCTGCTCTGCTCGCCATGTGATCGGCACATCTTTCTTAATCGTCACCAGCATCAGACTCTCTGGAATCAGTTTTTCTCCATCCAAAATCTTTTTACGTAGCGAATCAGACAATTTTGATTTTGCGTCGTGCGCGGCTTTCAAAATTCCATCAATCGTTTTGTAGGTTTGCAATAAATCTGTTGCGCCCTTCTCGCCCACACCTTTCATGCCAGGAATATTGTCTGAGGGGTCGCCGCGCAAAGCTTTATATTCCAAAAATTGAGCCGGGGTTAAACCATATTGTTTCTTCACTTCATCCTCATCGTACATCACGATATCGGTCACCCCCTTTTTAAAGGCCATGACAGAAATTCCTGGTTGAACCAATTGCAGAGCATCCCGATCACCCGTAACGATCACAACGTCCCAGCCTTCTTTTTTGGCCTGCACCGCAATTGTTCCAAGTAAATCATCCGCCTCATAGCCATCAAGCTCAAGCGAGTCTATCCCGAACGTTTTCAACCCTTCTTTGACCCATGGGACCTGGTCATACAGTTCATCCGGCTGTTTCTCACGATGGGCTTTGTATTCTTTGTACGCCTCATGCCGAAACGTCGCCGCTTCCGTATCCCAGCAAGCAACAAATGCATCCGGCTTGTGATCTTCCAATAACTTCATAACAACCATGATCGTGCCATACACCGCATTCACAACTTTGCCCTCAGGATTAGTAAGTGGTGGGAGCGCATGCCAAGCACGATGCAATAGCGCATTTGCATCGAGAATAAATAAACGAGGTTTTTTTGCCATGTCAGCATTAAAACACAAAACCCAGATAAAAAAAATCTCCGCAGGGATGCTGGGGAGGGAAGGAGTCGAAGGAGCGGGGGACTTGGTTGGCCAGAACATCAGCCGGGGGGAGGGGTGGTGCGGGGAACCGCGGCGCCCGAGGAGGTACGCGCTACGCGGAGGGTTGCTGGGCCTGCGGCGGCTTGGTCGCCTGGGCGTACATCTCGGCGGCCGGCATCTCGGCGAGGTGCTTCGGCGGGAGCAGGCCGACGACCGGCTGGCCGGCGTTGTCGGGGCTGTACCCGACCGTGACCGCGCCGAAGCCGTTGTCGGTGTACAGGCCGCTCATGATGGCCTGCTGGGTCGGGTTGTCCCAGCTCACGCCGCCGTCGGCATCGAGGATCAGGATGCGGGCCGTGCCGTTGGTGAAGAACACCGGCACGAGCGAGATGTCGTTCTCGTTCATCTTCGCCCGGTAGATCGCGGCGATGCTCTCGTCGGCGAGCGAGGTGCGGGCGACGATCTGCCAGGCGGTGATGTCGTGCATCTTGAGCGCGCCGTCGGCGAGGTTGTACTGCATGACCTCGTAGGCCTGGCCACGGCTGTTGATCTTGAAGCCGAAGGCCTTGCCGTTCTCGGTGTTGACGTCGCTGATCACCAGGTTGCCGAGGAAGGACCAGGGGCCGCCGTTGACGCTGACGTAGGTGTGGCGCGAGGGCTGGCCGGTGAGGTGGAGCCGCTTGGTCTGCTGGGCGGTGCGGACGTTCTGGACACCGACGAAGTTCTGGGCGATCTCCTCCATGTTCTGGATGAGCTTGCCCTGGTCCTGGCCGGTGGTGACGATCCGGATGTCGTTGCCCTTGGCGTCGGTGTAGGCGAAGTAGCCGTTCACCGACACCTCGCCCTCGGCGATCTGGACCGGGAACATGAGCTTGGTCTCGAGGTCGATGTTGCCCGGGAAGAGCAGCACCTTGGCGGTCGCCGCGAGCTTCGCCACCGCCACCATGACGAGGAAGGCGACGAGCGACTGCTGCGAGCGACCGGTGAGCTGGCGCTTCAGGTCGGGGAGCTTGCCGGTCACGACTTCGAGCTTGATCTGCCCGCCGTCGGCGGGGTGCTTCTGGGACGTGTTCATGGGCTGGATCCTTTTTCAGTCCTGCTGGTTTCCGGATCAGGGCCGGCACCCAAACAAAGCAAAGCTGGAACGTTAGGTTGAGAAGGCGATTAATTGATCTGTGGGGGCTTACCTCCTATATGTTCTGGTCAAATTGTTGAGGAACGGGATCCGACGACAAGGTCGTCAGAAGTTGGAGGATACTACTATGAGCATGAAAATTCGTCAAGATATTTTGAGAGATAACAAAATCCTCTCCTTGATGGAGGCCAGGACGGGAATTGCACCCGTGTATAGAGGTTTTGCAGACCTCTGCCTTACTGCTTGGCTACCTGGCCTTAATCAAAGAGAGGATTGGTGCGAATAATAACAAAAAGCTCGCCGATCGGCGAGCCCTGGTTTATTTGACAGCTACGATCTTGGCTTTATTCCATTGGGTTTTACCATCTCCCATCTCAACAATTTCAACGATCGCCTGGCGTTTAAGCCCAAACTGCCACATATCAGATTTCTTTTCCATCCACACATCAATACGACGAGAAAACTTCGTATTCATGCGATCATGCACCTCAAACACCTTATCGCCAAACAAAGCAGGAATACGCACTTTGGTGTTAAAAGGTAAAAAGTTGGCCGCAATGATGCCATCACGGGTGGTCGAACCATCTGCAGTAATAAACGGATCGCTGTCGCACTCTTCAACAGACGAGGTATAGGCCGTTAAATCAACCTTGATAATCTGAGGCCTGGTATCTTTTTCTGGAATAGTAAACCCAGCAAAAGCAACTTGGGTCACAGCCGCCTGAGCCAATGGGGCCCAAGTGGATCCTAATCCGAATAAAATGGCGACAAGTAATGTTTTGAAAGTTTTCATCATAATTTTTGCCAAATTTGTTGCTTAGACCCAACCGGGTCGAGCTTTCATTTTTGGACGTAATAGCGTATCATGAAAATTGAGTTTTGTCAATGGATAAAGGCTAAAAAATGGCTTC
>SICT01000020.1 GCA_009691315.1 Candidatus Uhrbacteria bacterium
ACGACATCTTCAATCACGGCTGGTCGAGATCCTGTTAAATACGTCTTAGCAAAAAAAACGCCAACAATCCCTCCTCGTTCCGCAACTAAACGCAATTGTTCATCGGTATAGTTGCGTGGATTTGGACACAAAGCGCAAGCATTTCCATGACTAATCACAATTGGTCCTTTGACTATTTTTAATGCGTCAGCAAACGTTGGCGCATTCATATGGGCAAAATCAACTACCATGTGATGCGCTTGCAACCACTCGATCATTCGTGCACCCAGCATGGTTAATCCAGTTGTCGAATCTTTTGTTCCACCCCCAAGTGGATTAGTTAAATTCCACACAAGACCCAGCGAACGCCAGCCCATGTCATACCATTTTTCTAAACGCGGCCAATCTGCATCACTCACCACATTCAAACCTTCAATATGCAAAATCAATCCATGTCGATCATTTCTTTGAAACAACAGTTCCAAATCTGCTTTTGTTTTTACGATCATCCATTCTGGATGTGTTTCACAATAAGACAGATACTGAGCGAAATCACTTTCAATCATGTCATTGCTGGCCGGATCAAAGAAATTTTCCTTTGGCGGAACAGGGAAAGCGGTTGCAAATGTTGCCTTTACCTGATTGCGTTTTAAAAAATCAAAATTTGTCTGCCAGTGATTGGCTGGATATAAATCACGGCGATTGATATGCAAAAGTAAATCTTCATGGAGATCGAGCAAGGGAAATGATTGGGGCATATCGTTTGGATAAAAAAGTGGTAGCCTGCCCGCAAAGAGCAGGCTACCGAGAGAAAAAACTAACACGAATGAAACCTTTCGAAGAGGCGCATGGCTCGCCCAACGACTTCAAGCGAATTTTCAACACCCCACGGATGAACGTAGAGCCCGCGCTCCAGAACATCGTACTGAGTGAAGGCCGAGCCAGGGCGTTCGATCTGATAGAAGATCTCAGGACAATCGTGGACGGCTTGCCGCACACGCATCAAATCTTTGTCCTTAGAGGCACCCACCTCCTGTACGATAGCCTTCTTGGTTACCTGATCCATCACTCCCTGAAAACGGATTGCCCGACGACGATTGCCGGCTTCTAGATTTAGCCAGGCATCGATCAGAGCGTTGAGGGCCATACGACGATCGTTCAAGACCGCGAAACGCATGTCGGCCACCGGAATCAAGTGGAACGTTAAGGTCTCCGGAAGCTCTCGCCAGCCAAGCCTCTTGCGTGCCTGATCGTAGAGAGCGTGAAAACTCGGTAGGAGACCATTGATGTAGAGCACCATGTCCGGACCGGACAAATGATAGACATCGCGAACCCCACGGAGCTTTGCCTCGACCATCCCATCGATCAGGATGTTCAGAATATTTGGTGTAAGCCAACCCGCTTGCGAATTGGTCAGGCCAAAAATTCCGACACGCTTCAACATTCCACCGAAGATTGCATGACCTGGTTTAGTCACACAACCGTCCGCATCCACGTGACGCTCCCACGAAACCGCCGGATGATCGAACAGGGTCTCGATGACAGCGATAATATCCTCCGCATGACGTGAAAGATAATCCGTGTACAGGAGCCACTCACCAGGAACTGCCGCTTGCACAGAGGCGAGATGACCCTCGGTGAGACGCGCTCCTGGCGTGAACCATTTAGGAGCGAGTGTCGATGGCTGCAGGACGCAGGCGTGAGATGTGAGAAGCTCTGGATTGGAGATCGTTTCTGATTTCCCTGCATGAATCACGCGATGAGGATGAAAGTTGTAATCCTTTATCCCCAAAGTGCGATCGTACAGGTTCATCGGAATGCCGAGCGCCCCGATCGCGAGATTATTCCCGTAGATATTTCCAACATGCGGGGTCTTCTGAACCGAATCTCCCTTGTGATGCAGGTGGGCAAGGTCGGCGAGAGAGATATCTTTTCGAATGATCACATTGAACATGCAGGCTCCTCCTTATCAGGACTTCGTTCGTGTGAAGATGCTCAGATTCTCGACCAGACTTTTCATCGAGAACCCGAAACCCCATAGAACAAAACCACCGCAACTGGTGCGGTGGCTTCTCTCATTCCGTTCATAACGTTATGGATTGATAGAAGAGAAATTCACCGCAAGATATTTAAACCAAATCATAAAGACGACCGCGAGATGGCGGCGGGTCTTATACGTAAAATACTGAACAGATCTCATAGTGAGAGTACTATTCTAAAACAAATCTGCTGAACCGTCAAGAACGTATCAAAAAACGTATCAAAAAATAGGAGTGGATAAGTACGAATGGTCTGTAGAATAAAAATTCTAAGCCGCTCGCTGTTGTTGATGCTTCTTTTGTAATGCACGATCTAATGCGGCCTGTAATTTTTGCAAATGTCCTTCATCAACCTCTCCCCCATGAAACATATTCACCAGAGCCGGCTGTTTATGCGGATCCTGAAATTATTCTCGAAAGACATCTTGATAGGTGAGCGACCATTGCTCTTCACCCCCTCTTTGCCCCTTCAACCACAATGCGATCAACTTTGCCTGAAGCTGATATTTTGCTTTCGTAATTTCTGCCGAAGAATAAACGCGTTCTGGATGCGCCGATGGCATGGAAGCTGGCATATCTTTCATACATTATACATCAGGCCATGGAGTGATCAAATCATACCCTTCCTCGGTCACAACGATCGTGACTTCAAAATGTGCGGCCAAAGATTTATCAGCGGTGACAATGGTCCAGCCATCTGGCTTCATCCTCACACGCCAATCGCCCAGCGTGACCATCGGCTCGATCGCGAGTACCATCCCTGTCTGCAATTTTACTTTCGGTAAACGATCGTCACGATAATTTGGCACTTGCGGCTCTTCATGCACCGCATGTCCCACCCCATGACCCACTAAATCTTTGACAATCCCATATTTTTTTGGTGCAAGATAATCCTCGATCGCCTCGCCAATATCCCCCACCCATTTTCCTGCTTTGATAACTGAAATACCGCGCACCAGGGACTCACGTGTATCTTTGACTAGGCCCTGCACTTTTTGGTCTACCTTCCCAACGATGACCGTCGTCGCCATATCTGTGGCCAATCCCTCATACCACACACCAATATCCAATCCCACAATGTCTCCTTCTTTGATGATCCGCGCCGGAATCGGCAAGCCATGCACGACCTCTTCGTTAATCGAAACACACAACGCTCCCGGATAGGCTGGGTCTTGCGTACTGATACGATAGCCCAAGAATGATGGCGTGGCACCAGCTTCGGCAAAACGTTTACGTGCGATCGCATCAAGTTCTTCGCTCGTGACACCCGCGACACAAGCCGCTCGAATCTCGCGCAGAGTTTTTGATAACAGCTCTCCGCCTTGGTGCAACTTTTTTATTTCTTCAGGAGCTTTGATTAAAGACATGGTAGATAGGTTACGCGACAAATCCTAATCTGGCCATTTTACGGATCAGTTCTTCAAATAAAAATGGGATAGGTTGTGCTCCATTGACGACAAGCAGAACACCCTGCTTCCGATAATACGCGGCCATAGGTTCAGTCATAAAATGATAAGCAACAAGGCGCTGACGAATAATATCTTCGCGATCATCTTCGCGTTTAATCAACGGATGACCACACAAGGCACAACGTCCCGGCAAAGCAGATGGTGCTTCTTCGATATGAAAAATCGAACGGCAAAACACACACTGACGCCGACCCATCAGCCGTTTGACCGCTTCTTCATCGCTGATTTTAATGTGAATGGCTAAATTGATTTTGACTAACCGATCGAGCGACTCCGCTTGATCGACGTTCCGTGGATATCCTTCCAGCAAGAATCCTTTCTCGCTTACAATTTCTTTTAATCGTTTTTTAAAAATGGCATTGACGACTTCATCCGGCGCGAGCATTCCCCTTGCTACATATTCTTTCACCAGACTGCCAAGCGGGGTGTTCGCCTCGATCTCTGCACGAAACATATCTCCAGACCCAAAAAGCGGGATCCCAAATCGATCAGACAATAATTGTCCTTGCGTGCCTTTTCCGCAGCCTTGCGGACCAAACAAAATGGCTTGCAGACGTTTACGTCCCATAAAAAAAGAACAAGCTTATAGCTGTTAGCTTATAGCTTTTAGAAGCTCTGCGAGTCATAACCTCTAAAAGCTAACAGCTATAAGCTAAAAGCTCAAGTCAGTACGCATCGTACTCGCGCATCGTCAACTGAGATTCCACTTGTTTGACAGATTCAATCACCACAGACACGACGATCAACAGAGAGGTGCCGCCGAGGGCGAGCGACTGTGTACCGGTAAAATGCTGGGCCACGAGCGGAAGCACCGCAATCAAGCCTAAAAATAAAGCGCCACCAAAGGTAATCCGATCAATCACATGTTGGACATATTCCGCTGTTGACTTGCCCGGACGAATCCCTGGAATAAAACCTCCTTGTTTTTGCAAATTTTCTGCGATCTGATCGGGATGAAAAATCACCGCTGTATAGAAAAAAGTGAATCCAACCACAAACAAAAAATACAGAATCCCGTAAATTAATTGATTCTGCAAAGTCACAATCACCCATTGCGCGGCCTGCACGACCCATTCGGTTTTTGCTTTGACCAAAAATTGCGCAATGACCGTTGGGAAAATCAAAAGAGAGATCGCAAAAATAATCGGGATCACCCCGGCGATATTCACCCGCAGAGGAAGCGAGGAAGCAACTCCACCAGGAGCCGGACCGGCCCCGCGCGATTGACGCGCATATTGGATAGGAATGTTGCGCTGACCCTCAGTGACAAACACGACACCGACCACGGTCAAAATGGCGATGGCAACGAACAGCAAGATAGTAAAAAAATCCGATGAAGTGTAGGTCGCTAAAAACTGGGAAATGGCGCTCGGCAAACTCGCCACGATTCCAGCAAAAATTAACAAAGAAATGCCATTCCCAACTTTTTTCTCGCTCATCAACTCACCAATCCACATCAGAAAAAGCGTTCCGGCCGTCACCGTGAAAATAATGGAAATAATATAGAGAGGATTGGTTGTGGTCAAAATCGCCACCTGAGACTGACGCATCAGCGCGAACAAACTAAACGATTGGATAATGGCGAGTGGTACCGTCAGCATGCGCGTCCAATGGTTGATTTTCTGCTGTCCGGATTCCCCTTCTTTCTGAATTTCCTCAATCCGTGGGATAATCATCCCCAACAATTGAAAAATAATCGAGGCGGTAATATACGGAGCAACTCCTAAAGCCACAACACTAAAATTGCGAATCGTGCCGCCAGAAAACAAATTCAGCAATCCGAGCACCTGATTTCCTTCGATCAGGTGACGCAGAGCTGTCACATTAATTCCCGGCAGAGGAAGATTCGCTGTCACACGAAAGACCACCATCATGAACAAGATAAACAACAGACCGTTGCGCACGTCCTTACTCTGCCAAATACGAAGAAGCTTGTCCCACATAAAGATTATGTTTCGATCTTACCGCCGGCTTTTTCAATCGCCGCTTTGGCGGAAGCTGTTACGGCCAAACCCTTGAGAATCATTTTTTTCTTCATCTCTCCACCGCCAACCACCTTGATCTCCTGTTCCCCGCGCAACAAAAATCCTGCCTTACGTAAACTCTGCATGGTCACCGTTGCTCCTTCTTCAAAATGTGCCAACTGTGTAAGCGTGATGATCACCGCTTTTTGAGAACGGCTTTGAAAGCCCCGAAGTTTTGGAAAACCCAAGAGCATTTGCTTCATGCCTTTAAGACGCAGGCCCTTGCGTCCACCCGTACGAGACCGTTGACCCTTGGTTCCACGGCCGGCGGTTTTTCCGCGACCCGTTCCCGGACCACGCCCAATACGGAATCGCTTGGTACGCGATCCTGCTTTTGGTTTTAATGTATGAAGAGATAACGGCATAGGAATATATTATTCTGTCTTCGTGATGGGCAAACGCAATTTCTTGAGCGCCTGAAAAGTGGCTTTGACATTGTTGACCTTATTTGAGGAACCAAGAATTTTGGACACAATATTCGGCACGCCTGCAAGCTCAAGCACGATACGCACTGAACCGCCGGCTTTAATGCCTGTTCCTTTTGGAGCCGGTTTAAGCAAAACATGAGCCGCACCAAACTTTGCGTCTACGGCATGCGGAATTGTTTCGGACACAAGTGGAATCGTAAGCAAAGCCTTGCGCGCTTGGGTCGTTGCTTTACCCGTGGCCAGAGCCACATCCACTCCCTTGGCCAATCCAAATCCCACGCGGCCCTTTCGATTTCCGATCACGGTGAGCACGCGAAAACGCATCCGTTTACCCCCCTTGGTCACACGCGTCACGCGAGCGACTTCGACATTCTTTTCTTCATAATCCGCTTCTGCCGGAACGTCTCCATCGCGTCTTCCGCGGCCACCTGGTCCACGACCGCCTGGTCCGCGGCCACCTGGTCCACCTCCCCTTCCTCCACGCGGTCCACCACGAAACGGGCGACCGGAGTTAGAACGCGGTCGAGCCTCTACCGCTTGAGCTTGAGACGCACTTCCGGAAGACACATCCGGAGTTGCTACCACAGGTGGAACAGACTCTGTTATCGGAGGCTCTGTCACGGGTTCTGTCTGTTGTTGTGTATCGTCAGTCATCATACATTAAAAGATTAATCCGGCTTCACGCGCGCCTTCAGCCAGCGCCCGAATCCGACCATGATATTGTTTATCGCGACGATCAAATACGACCTGTTTCACCCCTTTCTCTTGTGCGCGAGCGGCTAACTGTTTTCCGACCAGAGAAGCTAATTCTGTTTTCTTCTTGCCTGCTTGTTCGGGAGCCGTTAGCTCCTGATCACGCATCGCGACCAATGTCTTTCCGGTCACATCATCAATGATCTGAGCAGAAATATGCGTAAGACTACGAAACACGGCGAGACGTGGACGTTCACTTGTGCCATGAACCTTTGCTCGCACACGATTGATGCGGCGCTGTTTTATGATGGTCGAATGCTTTGAGCTCATAGGATAAAAATTAGGCGGCCGTCTTTGCGGTCTTACCCGCTTTACGACGAATCACTTCATCAACATATTTAATTCCTTTGCCCTTGTACGGCTCCGGCGGCTTGACTCGACGTAATTGAGCCGCAATCTCTCCTACTAAATGTTTATCAATGCTCGCCAGAGTCACAATTTGTTTTTCCACTTTTGCCTCAACACCAACCGGGAGAGAAAACGAGACTTTATGAGACAGACCAACATCAAGCGTAAGCGTGCGACCTTCGAGCGCTACCTTAAATCCAACACCAACAAATTCCAATAATTTTTCAAATGGTTTTTGAACACCATCCACGGCATTCTGTAAAAGCTGACGCGTCAACCCCCAAATAGCACGATCACCTACATGGTCAGGATGTTCAACCGTAACCACGAGCGCACGAGGATCACTCTGCAAAGCGACCTGCGCGTGCGGCGGAAGTTTGACCGTGAGTGTTCCTTTCGGCCCTTGCACAACGACATCTTGCCCTCCGATCGTCGTTTCGACGCCGGTAGACAGAAGAACAGGTTTTTTTCCAATACGTGACATAGGAGATTAGTAAATTTCACACAACACTTCTCCGCCTAGCTTGCGGCGACGCGCTTCCTTATTCGTCATGAGACCGGCAGAGGTTGATACCACGGCAATCCCTTGATCAGACAGGACACAGGGGAGCTCATGGGTTTTACAATAGACGCGGCGACCAGGTGTCGAAACACGTGTGAGTGAACGAATGAGTGGTGCTTTTCCAAGATATTTCAGGCTGAGCTGGATCATCTTCTCACGATCCTCCTCAATCTCTTTCACATCACTGATATATCCTTCACGTTCCAAGAGCTGAGCCAAGGCCAATTTCAAACGTGAGGCAGGCACATGAACCTGTTCATGATGAGCCGCGCCCGCATTACGCAGACGGGTCAAAAAATCGCTAATAGGATCGGTATTCATAGGAGGGATTACCAGCTTGATTTGGTCACACCCGGAAGCTCACCACGATTGGCAAGTTCACGGAAGCAGATACGACAAAGCGCAAAGTCACGCATGTATCCATGTTTACGTCCGCAACGCCAGCAACGACGCACAATCCGACTGGAGAATTTTGGTGTGCGGCGAGACTTCGCCATTTGTGATTGAGTGGCCATAGGAATTATGCCTTACGGAAAGGAAAGCCGAGGGCTTTGAATAAAAGGAGTCCAGCCTCATGTGAACCTGCGCTACTGGCGACCGTGATCTGTAGTCCATGCACCCGTTCAACTTCATCCGGACGAATTTCTGGAAATGGCAGGTGCTCACGGAAACCAACAGACAAATTCCCTCGGCCATCCACATGCTTCGGATCAATCCCACGAAAATCACGGACGCGTGGGAAGGTTGCCCCAACAAGACGGGTAAGGAAATGCCACATACGATCCCCACGCAGCGTCACCATAGTCCCGACGATCATCCCTTCACGGATTTTGAAACTCGCAATGGATTTCTTCGCCTTGGTCTTCACAGGCTTCTGACCCGTGATGCGAATCAGCGTCTGTTCTACGATGTCCAAAAATTTTGTATCTTTAATTCCTTGAGATAATCCAACCGACACCACAACTTTCAGTGGTTTTGGCGCTTGGGCCGCCTGCTTCAGCTTCAGTTCTTTCTGGAGCGTGGGCAAGATATCTTTTTGGTAACGTTCTTTCAGAGTCATATTAGGATTGTGTCTCAATCAATTTCACATTTGATACATGGATCGGCATAGGGAATTCTACCTTCTGTCCGGCATCTCCCGTGCGGCGGGACTTCAGATGACGCTTGGAAATATTCACCCCTTCCACCACCACACGCGAAAGTTTAGGAAACGTTTGCAAAATTTTTCCTTTCTTCCCCTTATTCTTGCCGGCGATGACCATTACCTGGTCCCCCGTTTTCACAGAAAGTTTGATCATAGGTTTAAACAACTTCCGGAGCAAGAGAAATAATCTTAGAAAATCCGCGGGCACGCAACTCACGAGCCACGGGGCCAAAAATACGGGTGCCTTTAGGATCTTTTGATTTTGGATCCACAATCACTCCAGCATTATCATCAAAACGGATGTACGTTCCGTCCGGACGACGCGTTTCTTTATGCGCACGCACCAGAACGACTTGCACAATGTCCGACTTCTTCACCACTCCATGAGGAGCCGCTTCTTTCACAACACACGTCACCAGATCTCCCAATCGGCCATAGCGTTTTTTATAGCCACCGCTCACGTGAATACACTGGAGAATTTTCGCTCCAGAATTATCCGCGACGGTGAGCATCGTGCGATGTTGAATCATAATACGGTGGAAGACTTAACGGTAGATAGGTAACGCCAACATTTATCTCGAGAAATCGGTCGGCATTCTTCAAATTCAATCGTATCTCCAACATGTGAGGCGCCCGCTGGATCATGAATCTTAAACTTTTTGGACACCACAAAATACTTGCCATATTTTTCGTGTGCCACTTGGCGATCAACACGAACCACCGTCGTCGATTTCATCGCTATAGAAACCACGATGCCCTGTAAACGACGGCGGTGCGAGGTGACGGAAGAAGAATGGGTAGTCATAACATTTAAGCGGAGTGAGTCAACAACATTTCAATGCGAGCAAGATCTTTTTTCAAAACGCGCAATTGGCGAACCTTTGTCAGCTGACGCGTAGCGACTTTAAAACGCGCCTCACGCAATTTCTCACCCAATTCATCCGCCAAACGGCGGAGCTCGTCCAATGATTTCAATTTAAGCTCTTGCATGTTCATAGGGAGAATTACGATGGGTTCGTACTGATAAATTTACACACCGAAGAAATCTTGTAGGAGGCGCTTTCCATCGCTTCTTTAGCCGCAGCAAATGGCAAACCATCCATTTCAAATAAAATAGTACCAGGACGAACAACAGCCACGTAATGATCTACAGCGCCTTTTCCAGCACCCATCGGCGTTTCATTCCCCTTCTTGGTAATTGGTTTATCTGGAAAGACACGAATCCAAACCTTCCCACCGCGCTTAATGTAACGGGTCAACACACGACGAGCGGCTTCAATCTGCTGGCTGGAGATCCAAGAGGGAGTCAACGCTTTCAAACCATACGGTCCGAACGCCAAAGAAATCTTATCAGAAGCCGTACGGATATTGCGTCCGCGGCCTTTATGCCACTTGCGATGTTTAACTTTCTTCGGAATCAACATAATAAAATATTAGACGGATGGAACAGGAGTGGGAACGGAAGCGACTTCTGGTGCCTTTGTGAATCCAGAACGAGGTTGACTGCCTCCAACACGCGGACTAAATCCAGAACCCGGACGACCACCACGTTCGCCACGTGAAGGAGTTGTTGGTTGATACTGTGCTAAACGATCCTGAACAAAGACATCTCCACGATAAATCCACACTTTGACACCGATGGTACCCGCCGTGGTTTGAGCAATCCCCTGAAAATAATCGATGTCGGCACGCAAATTTGTCAAAGGAATTTTCCCCCAACCCAACCATTCACGACGAGCAATCTCTGCACCGTTTAAACGACCTGAAACGGCAATCTTGACTCCCAGAGCTCCAGCTTTTTTCACCCGTTCGATCGCCATTTTCATCACACGACGAAATGGCATGCGACGCTCCAACTCCTGAGCGACACCTTGCGAAACAAGATTTGCCTCGAGAGAAGGACGTGACACTTCCTGAACGGACACATGCAATTGAACGGTTTTTGATTTACCCGGAAAAAATGTTTTCAGTAATTTCTTTTTTAAATCTTCAATGCCCGTTCCAGAACGCCCGATCACGACGCCCGGTTTTGCGGTATGTAAAACAATAGATAACGATCCGCGAGAGCGCTCAATATCCACCCGATTCAACGCTGCCTCTTTCAATTCCTTTTTGAAAAATCCGCGCAAGGTTAAATCTTGACGCAGATGATCGCGATAGAGTTGATCGCGGGCAAACCAACGCGACGGCCAGGTTGTGGTCGTTCCAAGACGGAAAACAATTGGATGAACTTTATGTCCCATATCAAGAGCTTGTAGCTGTTAGCTTTGAGCTTGTAGAAGCTTTTCGAATCTTTTTCACTTTCTTCGCCTTCATTTCAGACACAGGTCCAAGAACGATCTCAATATGAGACGTACGTTTGCGAATCGGCGCCGCACGACCAAAGGCGCGCGGGGAAAATCGTTTGAGTGATGGGCCACCGTCTGCCGTAATCTTTTTGATAAACAGGTCTTCTTTTTTCATCTGAGCATTATGCGAAGCGTTCGCCATGGCAGATTGCAAAAGCTTGAGAACCGGACGCGAGGCATCTTTTTTAATGAACTGCAAACGCGTCTGAGCCTCTAATGCTCGCAAACCACGAACCGCATCAATCACCAGTCGCACCTTGCGGGGAGACATGTGAAGATACCTGAGAGAAGCGTGGATGTCCATAGATTAGGTTTTTTTAGCAGCCGGAGCCGAAGCCGCAGCAGGCGCAGCTGGAGCAGTTCCTGATCCTTCAAGCGACTTGGTCAATTTACCACCATGTTTCACAAACTTACGTGTGGAAGCAAACTCACCCAATTTATGCCCGACCATATTTTCAATCACAACGATCGGAATATGAATGCGTCCATTGTGCACACCAAAGACAAAACCCACCATCTCTGGAGTGATCGTGGAAGATCGTGACCAGGTCTTGATCACGGTCTTATCACCGGCTTTAAGCTTGCCCAGTTTCTTGAGCAATTTGGCGTCCGTAAATGGACCTTTCTTTAAGCTACGAGACATAAGAGAAGATTAGAGTTTGTTGCCGCGGCGGCGTGAAAGAATATGACGATCAGATGACAAATGATTACGGCGCGTTTTTACTCCAAGCGCATGCTTACCCCATTTCGTCTTGGCATATTTCATCCCGATCGGATGTTTACCTTCTCCTCCACCGTGCGGGTGATCAACTGGATTCATCGCCTTCCCGCGCACCGTCGGACGGATACCTCGATGACGCATCCGACCGGCCTTACCCCAACGAACCAGATGCCAATCAGGATTCGACACGGTTCCAATCGTCGCCGCAGATGATTTTGGCACACGGCGAATTTCTCCCGATGGCAACTTGAGCGTTGCCATATCGCCTTCGATAGCCATAAATTCAATCCGGACACCAGCCCCACGAGCGAGTTTTGCGCCACCTCCCGGTGCAAGTTCAACAGCGTGCACGAGAGTACCGACAGGAATTTTTTCCAGCGGCAGACGATTTCCCGGTGCGATTTCTGCTGAAGTACGGGAGGACATGACCATATCCCCAACCTTCATACCATCTGGAAGAAGAAGATATGCCTTTACACCATCCTTGTAAATAAGAAGAGCGATGCGCGCACCGCGATTTGGATCATATTCGACGGACACGATTTTAGCTGGAATATCAAAACGCTCGCGTAAAAAATCGATCTCACGAATTAAACGCTTATGACCGCTCCCTTTATGACGGACCGTAATTTTTCCGCCCGTTCGACCAGCAAAATTTTTGCGATTATGAGTCAAAGATTTCTCTGGTTCAAACCGCGTGATATCAGAAAAATCCTGCACCGATGAGATGCGGCGTCCTTTTGTTACGGGCCGGTACTGTTTAATTGGCATAGAGATTAGACACCTTCATAAAGCTCAATCTTTTCTCCTTTTTTGAGGGTAACGAATGCCTTTTTCCATCCTTTACGAGATCCTGGGCGACGACCACGATAGATTGGTTTTCCTGCATAACGTGCTGTGCGAACCTGTGCCACATGCACATGATAGAGAGCCTCAACCGCTTTCTTAATGGCAATTTTTTCTGCCGCTGGAGGAACCTGAAAGACATACGTCCCTGCCTCTGCCAAAGCCCCGACTTTTTCACTAACATGCGGTTTCGTCAAGAGTCGGTACGCCAACGTGCGAGATTTACTCATCGGGCCAACCGAAGATGAGGAAACAGACGCCAGATTTTGCGCCGAAGCTGGAACAGCTTTCTTGTCCGCCACAGCCGTTGGCTGAGGAGGGGTTTTTTTGTGAAAACGATCAAGGAATCCCATAGGAATTATTTACTATAAAGACGTTCAAATGCGGGAATCGCATCTTTCAAGAAAACGATTGAACGATACGTCAGCACATCAAGCAATCCCACAGAGTTGATTGTGACACATTTAACGTTCTGTAAATTCCGAACCATGCGAACGAGACCTGGATTGGATCCAGGTGCGACCAAAAGAACCGTTTTTTGCACAGGCAATTTTTTTAACCACGCGGCCATCAACTTTGTTTTTGCCGGTTCGGTCATGAACTGATCAACAATGATCAATTTCTGATCCGCGACTTTATCAGACAATGCCATAAACAAAGCTTTTTGTTTTGTTTTTTTATTGATCTTGACTTCAAAGTTACGCTCCTTGTCTGGACCAAACACAATACCTCCGCCAATCCACTGAGGAGAGCGGATAGAACCTTGACGCGCGCGGCCTGTTCCTTTTTGCTTCCACGGTTTCTTTCCACCACCTCGAATTTCGCCTTTTGTCTTGGTTGAAGCAATCGTCCGACGAGCATTTGCACGCGAGGCGACCATCACTTCGTGCACCAACGCCTGATCAACTTTCACGCCAAACATTTTGTCAGACAACGCGAGGTCGTCGATTTGTTTCCCTTCTTGATTGTAGACAGGAAGTTTTGGCATAGGATTAGTTGCTCACAATTTCGATCAACGCATGACGAGCACCAGGAACCGCACCCTTTAGAGCGAGGACCCCGCCTTCACGCACCTCAATCACCTCAAGATTTTTCACCGTCACGCGTTCATTCCCCATACGTCCAGCCATACGACGCCCTTTGAGCACATGTTGAACACCACCCGCACCAATTGAGCCTGGCATTCTGGTTTGATCTTTATGACCATGCGAAGTTGGATGACCGTGAAAATGATGTCTCTTAACCACACCCTGAAACCCTTTTCCTTTAGAAACACCTGACACCTGAACCATATCTCCCGGTTGAAATACTCCAGCCTCAATCGTATCGCCACGCTTGAAAGAACCAATTTCCGTCACAATAAAATCATGTAGATGATGAAGTTTTGGAAGATCTTTCAAATGCCCTGCCTCGGATTTGGTCAATTTCTTGGTAACCATAAATCCGACTTGCACCGCAAGATTTCCGTCTGTTTCTTTCGTTTTTATTTGAGTGACAACACATGGACCAGCCTGAACCAACGTCACCGGCACAATGAAGCCGTCGGCGCTGTAGACTTGCGTCATCTCTATTTTTTTTCCGAGAATGAATTTCATATGTCTAGCATAAAAGCCAGAAGGCTTCATCCGATCAAATCAGATGAAAACTTCCGGCTTCCGTCGAGCGAACGGAACATTTTTCAGAGGAACAGGTGAGATCACTCTTCGCGGGGAGGTTATGCTGTCGCGAAACGTCGCTGCGTTTCGGTACTCTCCGACCTGGGTCGGGGAGGGCAACTTACTCCTCGGGAATGCTCTCGAGAAAACACGATTACGTTACATCTTGATTTCCACATCCACACCAGCTGGCAAATTCAGCGAGGTGAGTGCATCAATCGTTTTGGCGGTTGGATCCAAAATATCCACGATACGTTTGTGAATCCGCATCTCATACTGTTCACGGGCATTTTTGTGAACAAACGTTGAACGATTCACGGTCCATTTCTTTTTCTCCGTAGGCAAAGGCACTGGACCAACGACTTTTACGCCCGTGCGCTCAGCCGTCTCAATAATCGTCCGCGTCGCCTGATCAATAATCTTATGATCATAGGCGCGAATCTTAATACGCACGCGATGAGAGGACGTTACGTCCTTGGAAGCGACCGCCTTTACTTTGGAATCCGACATGGGTTTGAAGAGAGGAGCCTTGTCATCCAGCTCCTGTTTCTCATGGCGAAGAAAACTTCGTTACGAGAAACAGGGGCTGGAACTCCCCTGTTTTT
>SICT01000021.1 GCA_009691315.1 Candidatus Uhrbacteria bacterium
TGTCGTGCCTGCTTTCCACGTTCCATGGCTTCTTGCGGATGATTGAGAGCGTCTAGAATTATTTCGGCCAAAGCGTGTGGATTTTGTTTTGGTACGATCCATCCGGCTTTATCATCAAGCATCCATTGGCACGCTCCCACATCTGTTGCAATACAGGGGAGTTCGGCGGCCATTGCCTCAAGCAAAGACCAGGGCATCCCTTCTTTAGCTGAGGGCAGGACAAACAGATCAAAGGCTTTCAAGAGATGTGCGGCCGGAATAGGGGAGGCGCCGGGAAGAAAAATGAGAGATTCTAGATGAAGAGCCGCGCGTTTTGCTTCTAACTGTTTTCGTTCTGGCCCATCACCTAAAATGATCCAGAGGAGATGAGGCTGTTGTCTATGAACGATCGCAATGGCATCAAAATAGCCGTTGAGATCTTTTGCCGGATATAAATGTGCTACCGTACCGATGATGGTCGCTCGCGAATCAAGATTTAATAGGCGTCTGGCCTCTTCCCGCGAGACAAGTTCGTGATCAAAATTTTCAAGATCAATTCCATTGGGAACAGTGATTAATTTTTTTTTCGGTTTAATATTTAGTTCACGTGCTATAGCCTCGTCGCCTGGATGAACACAAATGATGACGTCTTTATATTTTGCTGACCAACGTTCGGCCCACACATAGAGCTGTTTTACGATCGAGGAGAGTGGTTCGAGAAATACCCAGCCACCGATGCGATAGACGACTTGGGGAATCTTGTCCTGCGACGGTGAGCTCAGGACGGTCGAACCGTAGCTTGCGAGGCTGCCAATCACACCCATTTTGGTGCTGTTGAGATGAATGGTATGAGGTTGAAGTTTCCGCAAAACGCGTTTCAATTCAACGTATGCGCAAAAATCTCGCCAGGGGTTGATGGCGCGGCCCATATGTTTGAGATGAATAGTCGAGATGCCGGATGTCGTACAGGCTTCAAACAGCCAAGTTCCATCCCCAGCAATGACCGTCACATCATGTCCATTTTTTTTGAGCCATTTAGCAAAACCCAAAACAAATGACTGTGCGCCTCCGGGCTCGGCTAGCGTGATCGCAAGGACAATTTTTTTTGCTGAATTCATGCGAATAAGATAGGCTATATTAACTTAAAAGGCAAAGTGAAAACCTACGTATGTGTGGTATAGCAGGTGAATTACGATTTGATAATCAACCGATCAATGAAGACCGGTTGCGTAGGATGTCCGAACGAATCGCGCATCGTGGTCCTGATGGAGAAGGGATTTGGATGAAAGACAAGCGTGTTGGCTTGGTGCATCGTCGTTTAGCGATCGTGGATCTTTCCTCTGCTGGAGCTCAACCAATGGTGAGTGCTGATGGACTGATTGCCATCACCTTTAATGGAGAAATTTATAACTATCAAGAACTGCGAGACGAATTGAGCACGGCCGGTGTTCAATTGCATTCAACTTCTGATACGGAAGTTCTGCTTTATTTATATGAGCGAGAAGGGGAGCAAATGCTCAAAAAATTACGCGGCATGTTTGCGTTTGCGTTGTGGGATGCGCGTCGTCAACGGCTGTTTTTTGCCTGCGATCGCGTGGGAAAAAAACCATTTTATTATTACTTGGATGATAAATGCTTCTCGTTTGCTTCGGAGTTAAAAGCGTTGACCTGTGCGGAACGTCCGCAGATCGATTGGGAGGCGATCCGTTTGTTTTTAGGATTGCAGTATGTGCCTTCGCCGAAAACGGGTTTTTTGAATTACGCTTCGCTTCCGCCGGCCCATTATGGCATCATCGAAAAGAATCAGCTCACCATCAAGCGTTATGATGAATTCTCTCGCGAGCCGAAATTCCCTGTTTCATTTGAGGAGGCCGCTCATCAGGTTCGTGATTTGACGGAGGAGTCGGTGCGTTTACGGATGATCGCAGATGTTCCGGTGGGAGGATTTCTATCTGGCGGAGTAGATTCCTCCATTCTTGTTTCTCTCATGGCGCGTCAGTCATCCGAAAAAATCCACACCTTTACCATGGGTTTTCCCAGCCTCGGATTTGATGAACGAGCTCAAGCGAAATCACTGGCTGATCGACTTGGGACACAGCATCACGCATTTGAATTGCAACCGATGCACGTTGCCGACCTTGTTGATCAAATGGTTGATGTATACGACGCGCCGTATGCGGATTCTTCTTGTTTACCTACCTGGTTTTTAGCGCGCGAGACACGTACACACGTCAAAGCGGTTATGACGGGCGATGGGGGAGATGAATTGTTTGGCGGATATCGACGCTATCAATATTTTTTACAAGCGACACAGTTAAAAGAACACGGACTGTCTTGGTTCGCGATTCATGCTGGATGGATCATGTGCACGATCCGCCGCGATCCTCGATGGATGCGTTTTGCAGAAACGCTCGAAGGTCTAGGTAAATCACTTGGCCAGGGTTATGCGGATTTATTTACCGGCGGATATTTTGGACGTGATCAAATTTTGAAGTTATTGAAGGATGAATTTCGAACGTCAACTCAATCTGCGGATGCCGGAGCATTCGTTCTCTCACAGTATCAGGAACGGTTAGGAGTCGAAGGAGCGCTCGCGTTTGATCTTGCCTCGTATCTCCCCGATGATTTGAATGTGAAGATGGATCGTGCGACCATGGCGCATGGTCTCGAAGCGCGTGCCCCATTTTTAGATCAGGAATTAGTGCGTTTTGTGTCTCACTTACCCTTGTCATATATTCTGAAACGTGGTAAGCAAAAACCGTTGCTACGTAAAGCGTTTTGCGATCTTGTTCCAGCTGAAATTTTTGATCGTCCCAAGCGCGGGTTTCAAGTGCCGTTAGCTGAATGGTTTCGCAAGGAACTACGTCCCCTGTTTGTTGAACGCTGTTTATCAGGGCAATCGCCGCTTTTGCAAATCTGCCGCCCGGAAATCGTTGAACAATTTTTAAAAGAAAATGATCGAGGTGTTGATCACGGGAATCGTTTGTGGATGTTACTCACACTCGCGACCTGGCTAAAAAAATATGTCTGATAAAAAACTTGTTGTGGTCACAGGCGGGGCTGGATTTATCGGCTCGCATCTTTGCCGTCGTTTAGTGGAAGAGGGATATCGAGTCATTTCACTTGATAATTATTTTACAGGAAGTAAAGATAATCATGTCCCAGGGGTTGAGTATCGTGAAGGGCATACGAAAAATATTTCTGAGATGATTCCAGAGCATCTGGATATTATTTATCATTTAGGGGAATATGCGCGCGTTGCCAAGAGTCTTGAGGAGCCGGCTTTGGTTTGGGATCTCAATGTAGAAGGGACATTGGCTGTTTTAGAGTTTTGGCGTGCACATAAGTGCAAGTTGGTTTATTCTGGTTCATCGACGAAAGCGGTAGGCGCTCGAGCGGATGGAGTTGTTGGACGTGATCTTGCACCTTATACCTGGGCCAAAGCCGCCATGAGTGATCTGGTTAATAATTATGCTCGTTGGTACGGATTATCGTATGCGATCGTGTATTTTTATAATGTTTACGGTCCGGGTGAACGTGCCTTAGACGGGTACGGAACGGTGATTGAAAGTTTTCACCAAAAATATCTTAAGAGAGAGCCGCTTCAAGTGCGTTCTCCCGGAACACAGCGTCGTGCTTTTACGCACGTTGAAGATACGATCAACGGGATTCTGTTAGCCGGTCAACAAGGAGAGGGAGATGGATATGGAATTTCTTCTACGGATGATTACTCTCTTTTGGAGGTGGCCCACATGTTTGGTGGCGAGATGACCATGCTCCCAGCGACATCGACGACGCGTGAACAGTCTGTGATCGATTCAGAGAAAATTTCAGTGTTCGGTTGGAAGCAAACCAAGACGTTAGCAGAATATATTCAAGCCATCATAAAAAAATGAAAAAACGTGTTCTGATTTTCTCGCTCTCATATTATCCCTTGTTTACCAGCGGAGCAGAGGCGGCTGTGAAGGAAATAACTGATCGGATTGATCCGTCTGATATTGAGTTTCACATGGTGACGTTACGATTTGATTCGTATGCGCCTCGAGAGGAAAAAATAGGAAATGTTTTTGTGCATCGTATTGGCCTGACAAGACCTAAGCCGAGTTTTGCAGAATTAGGAAAATGGCCTCTTGATTTGAATAAACCGCTTTTCCAGTTTTTGGCCACGTGGAAAGCTTGTCAATTGCATCGACAGACTCCGTATGATGCGATTTGGGCTTTGATGGCTCATTCGTCCGGTGTTCCAGCCGCCTTGTTTACATTGTTTCATCCCGGCACACCTTATATCCTGACGCTTCAGGAAGGGGATCCCATCGAACATATTGAACGAGTGATGCGACCGCTCTGGCCGTTGTTTACTCGAGCGTTTACGCGTGCGAATATTATTCAATCCATTTCATCTTTTTTGGCTGACTGGGCACGCCGCCGTCATTTTAAAGGTCCGATTGAAATTATTCATAATGGAGCAAATCCAAAAGATTTGCATGGGGAAATATCTGAAGACGAGGTAGAGAAAATAAAACAGCTCATACAGAAGAAAGCGGGTGAGGTGATATTGATGAATACGGCGCGTTTGGTACACCAAAAAGGTCATGATACGGTCATCCGTTCCCTCCCTTTACTCCCTTCAAACATCCGATTGGTTTTGGTCGGGGATGGGCCGGACGAAGTGATGCTCAAACGCTTGGCGCAAGATTTGCAAGTAGCGAATCGTGTCACTTTTATGGGGCGGGTTGATCGTTCAGAGGTCACCGCTTATCGTAAAAATGCGGATATTTTTGTTGGTCCTAGTCGATCCGAAGGTTTGGGGAATGCTTTCCTTTCCGCCATGGCTTCCCGTCTTCCAGTGATTGCAACACGAGAAGGGGGTCTGGCAGAATTTTTGACGGAAAAAACTGGATGGATTGTGGAAAAAAATCAGCCAGAGCAAGTTGCGGAGAGAGTGAAATATATTATTTCGCATCCAGATGAGGTGCGTCGGGTCACGGAGACGGCGCGGCAGATGGTGCTGAGTTCATATGATTGGGATTTGATTGCAAAAGAAATGCGACAACGAGTCTTTGAACGCGTATGGCGATGACAGAAAGATCCCTGATCGAACAGGCCGCACGCATTGCCTATACGGCTCATGCCAGACAAACACGAAAAGATGATGGGTCACCTTATTTTATCCATCCATGCATGGTCGCTTTGAAATTGGCCGCGTACGGATTCGATGAAAAAATAATTGCGGCGGGATATGTCCATGATGTGCTAGAAGACACTTCTGTCACAAAAGAGGCATTGGAGCAGGCCCTTGGTTCGGAAGTTGTGCGCATTGTTTTATCGGTCACGGAAGATAAGTCATTGCCATGGGAAGAGCGAAAAAAAAGTTATATCGTACGTGTGTGCGAAGGATCAGATGGGGCAAAAGCGGTTTCTCTTGCCGATAAGATACACAATATCGAATCCATGCTCTCAGCGTATCAGACGCAAGGTTCGGCAATATGGAAGATTTTTACACGCGGCAGAGATGCTCAACGTTGGTTTCAAGAATCATTATTGTACGCCGTTCGCGAGACGTGGCATCATCCGTTTGTCGATGAATATACTGATGCAGTTGCTTGTTTTCTTAAGCTAAAATAGGTTAGTGCAATCCTTGTTGTCGTTGTTTTTCTTCGCCACTGCGCAAGCGATTACGTAAAGATTGATAGGCTTGAATACGTTCTTGCGGGAGGAGGCGATTTTTTAATATCGATTGTAGAACTTCATCCCAAAAAAGAATGCGAACTTCATACAGAGTATGGAGATCACCCGTTGTTTTTTCTAAATTTTTCGTGTAGAACCAAATAATTTCTCCAAGGCGGTACAAGCGCATCAGATGAAGCGTCTCGGATTCCTCTGGCGTGCGGTTCTGTTTCACGTACAGGACGAGAGCTTGTTCCAGATCCCGATGGTGGAGCAACATGAAGTTCAGGAAGCGTGCCCAGCCCTCATATTTATTTCCGAAACGGATGGAAGAATGGTCGAGTAAGTAAATCTCACGATCAACGACGCGAAAGTTATGTGGGACAAAATCGGTATGGGTCAAAAATCCCGTGTACTGTTCGATCCGTTGGCGTTGATCATGGAGGATCCCTCGTGCTTGTTCGAGGTGCGTGCAGATTTCCGGATGATGCTGAATCAGCTGCCCACACTCTCTTTGATAGGTTTCAAAGGATCGTAGATAATCCGCGGCACGCCAGATGCCGAATGTTCCACGGACCATGCGCGTATGCTCATAGGTCGCGGCATGCGCGCCCTCTTGCGTTTCAAAAGCGTTGAGGGCGAGAAAAAATTGGTCGACCAATGTTCGGTCAAGAAACGCACAGTCTTGTTCTACGTAGGCGGTGATGCTGATCAGATAAGGATCCTCGCTGTACCACAGGAGTTGTTCGGGCGAAAGAAAAAGATGATAGGCAAACCGGATCTGATCGAGAGCCATGCGACAAACGCGTTCGTGCTCCATTTCACTTCTTCCATCACGGTGTGAGCTCGCTTTGATGACCACGCGTTTTCCATCACGGATGCGTTTTCCCATTAAGACTAATTTATTTCCACCGATCACGGCACGTTCTCCGCCGATGTGAATTTGGTTGTTATCCAAGACAAATCCTAATCGCGTAATCATCGTTCGTACGCGTGCCAATTCTGTAGCGCAATATTCTTCCCAGTTCTGAGTCAGAGAGTCAGTGGTCATAGAGAGAAAATATTTCTAAGTTGTTCCACATGTTTTTTCCACTCGACGTCAACGTCTATTATCTGACTGTTGTCGAGGATGGTTGGTCGAAAAGATGGTTGATCGAGCAAGGCCTGTTCGATGATTGGAGGGAAGAGCTTTGCACGCGGCGCAGGGAGGGGAAGAACGACCGCTTCACGAGAGAAAAGATTCTTTAGAGATTCTGTTGATATGATGACGCGCGTCGCATGACGTAAAACAAAACGTTGTAGATGGTCGACCCCTTGTACTTTTCTTTTTGAGGCACCCATTTTTTTACGTTCCGCGGCTTCATCTTCCGTGACATAACGAACGAGGGGAATACCGCGTAACCAGCTGATCAGAGTCGATGGAAGTCCGACGGCTGCTCCATCACAGACGTATAGAAGATCCGCATCCATTGCGGCGCGCCAGAGTTGAAAAAGAAAAGCAATCATGCGTAAAAAAATTGACCAATTTTTTGGGATGTAAAAAATGCGAACAGGGGAAACTTCTTCGGGAATGGAGCCGTAAGTCATGACGCTCACTTGATGTTGGCTGGTGAGCCGTGATGCCAGTTCTTTTGCGTATATCGCCAGGCGATCGATATCGGGCGGATATAGGGGTGTCACGATCAGGATGCGCATAGTTAGCTATAGTATACGTAAACAAAATCTTAGCAAAGAGCTAGCTTTTTTTAGCATTTTCCGCTAAGCTCAAGCTGATTTTTTTACGATACGATTATGTCCCACATTCTTTTGTGCACGGGAATTTATCCGCCAGAGATTGGTGGTCCGGCGACCGTGATCGCACAGACGGCACAATCTTTGCGTCAGGCAGGTCACCAGGTCACGGTTGTGACGTATGGGGATCATCACACGATTCAAGAAAATGTTGTTTATATTCCACGCCACGGTTCAATCCTCACTCGTTATCTTCGTTTTGCGCGTGCCGTTCGATTACATATTGAGCGCGACACGACTGTGCTTGCGACAGATGTGTTTTCCGTTGGCATTCCGGTTCGGCTCGCGTTGGTTGGCCGATCAAACTTTTTTCTCCTTCGACTTGGCGGTGAGTGGCGCTGGGAGCGGGCGGTTGAATCTGGCAGATCGCAGATGACCCTGCGAGAATTTTGGAAACGGCCTGCTTCAGGTTTGCGTGATATGGGTGAGATTGGCATCTACCATTGGCTGATCAATCGGGCGCGACGCGTGACGGTGACATCTTTATTATTGAAAGAAATTTTGCTGACCATTAATCAGCGTTGGCAAAACAAGATCGATGTCTTGCCGAATAAGCTATCGATGATCTCAGAGGCTCAGCGGCAGGCTAGCCCTCCGCATACGCCCTTTCGTTTGATTTATGTTGGTCGTTTTGTGCGGGTGAAAAATTTAGTATTTTTTGCGAATGTTCTGCGTGCGCTTAGCCTGTCTGGTCAATCAGTCGCGTGTACCTTTGTAGGTGATGGACCCATGCGCCAGGAAGTTGAGAGAGTATTGGACGATATTCCACACATGCAGTTTGTCGGAACAAAAAATGCAGAGGAGATTACGCGGCTTTTCGTTGATGCAGATCTTTTAGTCTTGCCATCGCTGAGTGATATTTGTCCGAATGCCGTGATCGAAGCACTGGCGCACGGTGTTCCGGCCTTGTGCACGAACGAACATGGGTTGTCGGATGGATATGGCGGCGTGGAATTTATTTCGCCACATGATCAAGAGGGATGGACGCAGGCGATTCGTTCACGGATCGATCCAGCACAATATGAGGCGCTTCGCTCCACGATGCATCTGCCGGCCGCAGGAAGCGGTAATCTGACAGAGTGGATTATTTCTTTTTTCCAAACACGATAAATCCCGTGCCTAAGCGTCGAAGAAATGGCGTACGTGCAAATCGTTCTAACGATTCAGAACAGCGCACGCCTGCGGCCGGAAACAAGCGATCCAGCGGTCGCAAAAAAACTTTCATGTTATAAAAAACGGTGTGCGTGAGGTGAATGCCAGAGGTTTCACACAGGGCATGATATTCGTTGAGTCGATATTCGCGGTGTAGGACATCTGTCGGAACTTTTCCGCGCAGTCCGCGTACGAGGAGCACGAGGGGCCGCGCAAGCCATTTGGTTAAACGATCCCACAGCCGCGAAGGACTTGCTTCATGAGGGAGCGTGATGGCAATCAGGCCTTGTGGTTTGAGAATACGTGCAAACTCACGGAGGACTTCTGCATCGTCTTTGAGATACTCAACAAGTCCCATGGCCATGATGCCATCAACGGATGCTGCGGGAAGGGGCAGATGCTCGGCCGGGGCCACGATGAGCTCTAATCGGTCATTGCGAGGGAATTGTTTGCGACACTCTTCGATCATGGCTAGGGCAATATCTGTCGCAATGACGCGATAACCTGCATCTAAAAGTTCGCGCACCATGACCCCCGGTCCACATCCGACATCTAAGACGGTGCTCCCCGCTGGTAATTTTTTAAACTCTTCTAACACACGTTGTTTTCGAATCCGAAAGGAATGCCCATCTTGATCACGAATGTCGTAGCGTGAAAAATAGCTCGGAGCGAACTCATCAAAGAATTGTGTGACACGCGGCTGTTCGGTCACGGGTTTTATGCGTTGAAGGGTCATAGAATGGTTGACAACAAGTGTCTCACACCGCTCACGGTTGCGGCAAGGGTTGGAATGTCGAGACAGTGATCGAGCGATATACGTTTGAGTGTATACGGATCATTTCCTATTTCAACGCCCCCGGTGATCGTGGTGACGGCGGAAGCAAAACCAGCCTCTTGCACGAAGCGAATCGTTTCGCGTGTAAAATCTTGTGGCTGGCCATTTGGATAGGCAAAATGATGGCACGCGATCCCGGTCTCTTGTTCAATTTTGCGTTTACCTTCATTCAGTTCTTGTTTGACGGTCTCTTCTGATTCACGGGACAAAATGGGATGAGTCACCGTGTGCGCGCCAATCTCATGGCCTTGCTTGATGAGGGCGCGGACCTGATCCCAGGTCATAGGTTGGAGCAAAGGAGGGGAGACATGCGATGAAACACGCGCTTGCACTTCCAGCTCTTGAATAATTTTTTCGCGCTCGCTCTGTGGCATATCTTTCAACGTTTGACGCAGCGCTTGGTCTTTCATCAGATCTTCTCCATGCAGTTTTGTGTGTGCGCACTCAAACCGGTCGGTCCAAAGTGATCGACCATCAATAAAGCCGCTCGTCACATAAAAAATGGCGGGTACTTGCAGTTCATGCAAAATCCGTCCGGCGAGTGCGTGATTTGCGTATCCATCATCAAACGTGATGCACAACGCATTCGCGGGAAACGATTTTTTCGTCTTGAGAAAATCAATCGCCTCTGACCAACCAAGCACATGATAATGTTTTTTAAGATAGCGGATGTGTTCACGGAATATTTTTTCGTGGATATGCTTACCACGAATATCTATCGACGTTTTATCTGCAGCGGGCCTCACTCCATGATATAAAACAATCGTTAAGTTTTTTCGTTGCCAGATACGGAAGAGATTGGTGATGCCTAGAGAAAGCAAGATTTGAAAAATTATTTTCTTCATGCCGCCTGAGTGTAGCCTATTCTTGAAAAAAAATCATTTTTATGATGAAATAGATCGAGCTTATGCGCCTTCTGGTTATTGGCTTAGATACAGCCGTTCTTGATCCAGCCTCCGGTTCTGCCGAGCGACAGCGTGCCTATTTTCAAGGTATTGAGGCAGATATTTTTGTTTTGGCGCGTGGGACGGAGCGAACGATCTCCCTATCTGATTCTATTCACGTGTTTCAACCGGGTGGTTCTTCTTTTTTTGGAATGATGTGGAAGATGTTTTGGGCCGTGTATCGCCAAGGGAGACTAAAACAGTATGATGTCATGACGGTTCAAGATGCCTATCTGTGCGGATGGATCGGCCAATTCGCTCGCGTGCGAAATACACTTTTGCATATTCAGGATCATAGTGCCGCTTTTGCTCGGCCGGCGTTCGGTCTTAAAGAACGATTTTTAAAATATTTTTCGCTGTGGTTGATACGGCGAGCAGATCGCGTGCGCACGGTGTCACAACGTGGACAACAAGGATTGATCGAGGCGGGCGTTGATCCACAGCGTATTGATGTTGTGCCGGTGTGGACAGATATCAGCCGCTTGCTTGTTTTGCCGATGCCAACCCTCACGGGAGCACAGCTTCTTTGTGTTGCGCGTCTGTCACGAGAAAAAGGAATTGATATTTTATTGCAAGCCTTTGCAGAAATTCGAAGTCATCACGTGGAAGCTAGACTCACGATCGTGGGGGATGGGCCAGAGAGAAAAAATTTGGAACAACAGGCCCAACGCTTGAACATCGCCTCACAGGTTGAATTTGTTGGGTATCACCAAGATCCTGCACGATTTTATGCTCAAGCAGATATCTATGTACAACCTTCACGATTTGAAGGGTGGGGAAGAAGTGTCATTGAAGCGGCCGCCTCAGGACTCCCCATTGTTATGACGGACGTGGGTTGTGCAAAAGAAATTATTCAGCATGAACAATCTGGTTTGATTGTTTCTCCGGGGGATGCACACAGCCTTGCGAACACGATCGAGCGTCTCCTCATTGATCGATTGCTTGCCGGTCGGTTAGGTGAACAGGCGAGAATCACCGTGCAAGCACTTCCGAATCAGAGTGCGGCCATTGAAGGCGTGCGCACCTCACTCAACAAGGCGAGTCATGGTCCAGTGCAGGAAAAAGGTTCGATCTGGGCATTATTTGGGGCAGCTTTTGCCGTGCGTTTTATTTTGTTCGCGGTCATTTTATTTTTTGTCGGGGCCAAGGGGTTGGAATTGGGAGACAGCCGACAGTATTTGGGTTTGGCGCAGTCCCTGCTGGCGGGACAGGGATTTGCGTATGAGGGTGCGCCCTTTTTTTATCGGACGATCGGATATCCATTATTGTTAGCCGGTGGTTTGAAATTGTTTGGTTCGGTCAGCGGTTTTATTTTTTTTCAAATTATTCTTGCTTCGTTTATGCCTCTGGTCGTGCTTAAACTGGGCGATCAGCTCGGATTCGACCGGAGAACGACTCTGATCGCTGCCTGGCTGACCGCGCTCGAACCGCACATGGTTTTTTATAGCGTGATGGTAATGACAGAATCGGTGTACACGCTTATTTTGCTTATGGGGTTTTATTTTGTTTTTCGTGCCATAGACCATGGACATTTTTTAAGCAGTGTATTTGTTGGGATTACTTTTGGCTTGGGATTATTGATTAAGCCCTTGCTCCAATTTTACCCTATTCTTGTTGGGATCATCCTATTGCCTTGGGCCAGACGCATTTCCTGGCGTAGAGCCTTGCCGCATGCGCTTCTCGTTTTTGTTGTTGCAGGAATTTTGTGTACGCCTTGGATGTATCGGAACCAAAAAGTTTTTCAAAAATTTACCCTGACATCGCAAGGTTCGGCTGCCGCCTTATTTTATTTAGGGACCTCCATTGTTTCCGTACGTGACAAGATTTCTTATCCGCAGGCAGAGGCGAAGGTGGCGCAAGAGTTTCGTGAAACGTATGGCGCCATTGCTCAAGATCAGAGCGTGAATTACACGCGCGCGGCGTCGATTTATATCAAAGAAAATCTAGGCATTTTTGTGCGCATCCTGGCGATCAATACGTTCACGCTTTGGACATCCAGCAATTACAACTCTTTTTTAAATTATTACCGTTTGATTCCGCGCATTGATCATTCCGTTCTACCCCCAACGCATTATTTGGCGCAAGGAAGAATCGGGGAATTTGTGAAAGAGTTCTGGCATATTTTTGGCCAGCCATTTTATGCCATTGGGTTTGTTAGTCGCATCGTCTGGATCTTTGCGGATATGTTTTTGCTCGTTGGCATGTGGAATGCGTATCGACGATTGTCGGAAAAACGTTTTCAACATCTCATGATCTTTGCCTTATTAATCTATCTGACCATGACGATTTGGGTGGATGGATTAGGCATCGAGGCACGCTTACGTTATCCGCTTATGCCATTTACGTTTTTGTATATGGCTTATGGTGGCACTCGTTTTCATCAATGGGTAAAGCGGCGTAGATCCGTGAAGCTCGCTTCATCTTCACGTCATGGCCTATGATGCATCAGGAGAAAAAAATTAAATTGCTCGTGACCATTCAGGCGGTGGATCTAGACGATCCCCTGCACGGTTTTTTTCATGAATGGCTTGAGCATGCCGCCAAAGATTTTTCATCAATTCTTGTTTTAGCCTTACGCACGGGAAGATACGCATTGCCAAAAAATGTGGAGGTGGTTCCCTTACGGCCTAAGGGATCACGCTCACGCTGGCAGGTCGTCAAAACTCTGTGGAGTATTTCCGTGACACGGAGACAGGAGTATGATGTGGTTTTTGTGCGTGGAGATCCGCAGTATGTATTGGTCGGCGCTTGGTTGTGGAGATGTTTGGGCAAACGGATTATTTTTTGGTATGCACACTATCGGACGACATGGCCCATGGTCATTGCGGCCTGGTTCTCCCATGTCGTCACCTCCTCTGTGCCTGAAGCCTGTTCAACACATTGGGTGCGTTCGATTCAATTTCTCGGCCAAGGGATTGCTCAAGATAGATTTGCTCCATCGACGGAACCGAGAGACTCAGCTGTAAAGTTAGGCATGATTGTTTTTGGACGGGTATCCAAAGCAAAGCGGATCGATGAGATCATCGAGGATTTTTTGGCCAGCCAAATCTTCCATCGTGCGGAACTATTTTTTATTGGCCCGGCGATCGATCGAGTCTATGTGGATCGGATTCGTCAGCTGTTGGTTTCTCATCCAGAAATGCATTGGGATCAAGAAGGAGTTTCTTATGATCAGGTGCCGCGGATTTTGCAGAGCTATGACGTGATGCTCAATGCGTATGAAGCGAGTTTGGATAAATCCATTATCGAAGGTATGATGTCAGGACTGATCGTGATTATGGCGACGAATGGATTACGAGCGGTCCTCCCTCCCACATTGCATTGGTTGATTGCACGGGACCATGGCTCGCGCATTTCCGCTATTCGTCGAGTGGCCTCCATGGGAGCAGAAGAGCGTGCGTCGCTTGGCCACGTGTTACGTGAGATCGCTGTAAGCCATCATTCGCTTGATTCACAAATAAAAAAATTAAAGGCTCTGTGTTGAGCCTCGCCGTATGACCGAGCATCGAATCAAATCGGGTTTTCTTTTTCTGGTATTTGTCGTCAGTTTTGGTTACGCGCTGATCTATCATATTCGACCGTCCGTCGATGCACGTTTATTTCATGAAACAGCCATCGAACTCGCGACTCACGGAAGATATTGCGTGGCCTGTGACACGGTTCCTCTGGATCGAGATCCGGCCATGGATAATGTGGGGCCTGGCTATCAGTTTTTTTTGGGCGGCGTGTACAAACTATTCGGCATTCATCCGTGGATCGTTTGGCTCTTGCAATCTTTGATGCATGTTTTGGTCGTTGCCTGGCTGTGGATGTTGATCAAAAAGATTTTGCCAGTGGAGAGCCCGCGTTGGCATGTTTTGCTTCCGCTCGGTCTGTACGTTTTTCATCCGGACGTGATTCAGCAGAACGCCATGCTCATGTCAGAAGCGCTATTTCTTTTTTTGCTGATGGCGAGTGTGCGAATTTTTGTTGGTGTGTTGGATAAAAAGGTTTCCGATCGGTCAACGCATTGGCTTGAGGTGATTTCACTGGGCCTTGTGTTAGGTGGTCTGTTCATGGTTCGTCCTCCGGGATTATTGATCCTATTTTTAACGACGGCTTTCTTGGTCTGGAAACGATTTTGGAAACAGGCAGTTTTGATTTTGGTGATTTTTTTCGCTCTGCAGGTTCCTTGGAGCATCCGGAATGTGCAGGTGTATCATCATTTTATTTTGCAAGCGCCCATCAACGGACGTAATCTTTGGGTCGGTTTGCATCCGGAGAGTGGGGGAGAGTTTAACGTGCCGGATGAAGTGACGAAAAAATTGGAAGGGCTAGATGCTTTCTCTCGGGAGCAAGTCAGTATGGAAGAAACCAAGAAAATTATTTTCACTCATCCGGGATACGCGATCACACGAACCATCCATAAAGGATTCAAGTTGTTTGCCTTAAGCAAGACATCTGGTTTTTGGTTTCATTATTATTCGCGTTTCGATCATGTCCTGACGCTGG
>SICT01000001.1 GCA_009691315.1 Candidatus Uhrbacteria bacterium
AAATCCTTCTACATCTCGCCCTTCCTGACGTGCCGGAAGAACAAAAATATCAGCCGCGGCATACCAGAGATTTCGTTCTTCATCGCTTGCCTGTAAGATAAACGTGACGCACTGTTCGATGTGCTGGCTCTTAACTAAATTCTGCAAACGCTCACGATCTTCTCCATCACCAATCATCACATAATGGACGTGAGAAGGTAATTCTTTCAAAAGAACAATAAGTTGATCCAAACCTTTTCGCGATACAAGTCGCGTCACAGACAAAAGAATACATTCCTGTTCTTTTATATTTAAACGTCGACGAGCCTCGTCATGCGGAAGAAAATCTATCGGCTCAACTCCCGGAGTGAGAACCTCAACGCTTAATCCAGGATCCAATTGCTGAAGCAACAATTTTGTATATTCTGAATTTGCAATGATGAGTACAGCGGCTCTTAAAATCCGACGTGTGAGCCAACGTTTCCAAGCTGATCGACTTGCCAGTTGAATATCGAGTCCATGACACAGGATTGTATAAGGAAGCCCGTCAAACATCTGCACGATCCAAGCCGCGGTTCCAATCGGCAGAACATGACTGACAAAAATTGATTGATACCCTCGCCTTCGTAAATCTCGTATCAGCTGAATGACGGATCGCCAACCAAAAAATCCTGCTTTGATCTCCGGTTGGAATACTTCCATCGCACCGTGTGAAGCATCAACCAAATTTTTTAAGTAACGCGCCACCCCTCCACGCCTCGGTGGATAATCAATCGTGATCAGAGCAATCTTCTGTTCAGGCATAACGTCGTCTCAACCAATTTTTCAAAAGAGTAAAATCCTCCTGTCGTAAAAGTTTCACGATCGTCAGCAAGAGAATCGTCAGAATACCTGTACTCATCAATGCAATGATCAACGGCATGAAACTGAATACATAATGGATGATCAACCAAAGCAAGGCGGCGACGATCAATCCACGAATAACAAACCACAAGAACCAACTGATGCGTGCAACATCCTTTCTCACAAACCAAGCTCCGATCAAAAAAAGCCAAGAAAAGCTCACGACCGCAGCCCAGGCTGCTCCAACCGGACCAAGAGAAGGAACGAGCAAAAAATTCATCACAACATTCAACACCATAGTGACTCCCATCGCGATCGTTTTCTGGCCGGCACGATGCGTTGCATTAAGCAAAGAACCAATCGGAAAGTCAAGAAAAAGTGGAATGAGAACCCAAGGCAAAATGATTAATGGGGCAACCGATCCAAGATAGGCCTGGCCATACACCAGTGGTACCAAACGCGGAGCAAAAGCGGAAAGACCGGCCGCCAGTGGAATAGCCAAAACCATCATCAAACGGAGAGAACCGATAAACAGGCGGTTCATCCCGTCACGATCATTCGCCGCATGGACGGCACTCATGCTGGGATAAAGCGCCGCCACAAATGTCAGGGGCAAAAATTGAAAAGAATAAGTTACTTTATACGCAATGGCGTAATAACCAACGGCAATCGCATCATGAAATTGTTTGAGCAAAAGAGTATCAACGTAAGAATACACACGTACAAAAATTCCAGCCAGAGCAAATGGTAAAGCGAAACGTAAAAGTTTGAGAGCGGGCCAGTTGCCATCGGTCGTGAACGAAATCCCCTGTTTACGACTTTTGTGAATACTCCAAAAAACATTCCACGCACTGCCGCAGAATAAACCAAAGATCAGACCAGATACACCGTGAAAGAAAAACACGGAGACCAACGTGACGATCGCCGTAATGATTTGTCCAAGAAACATTCCCCAAGCCTCAAAGCGTAATTTTTGTGTGCTGCGTAAAGCACCATACCAAACAAGCGAAAGATTATCTGCAGACATGACAAAACAAGCGATCGCCACGGCCACAATCGTTTCGCGTTCCGCCTGTGTTGACCAAACATAAGCCAATGCGGCAAGAGCGGCGAGCGGAATCAAGACAGACTTGATTTTGAGCGCGCGACCGAGAAGCGCTTGTCCATGCACCACATTTGCCGCCATCTCGCGAATGATCACGGGCGTTAATCCGAGATCAGCAATGATACCGAAGGCCGAAGTCACAGAAACAGCATAAAAATAGCTCCCCGTAATATGGACTCCAACCAAGCGTGCCACCAACGTAAATGTCAAAAAAGAGATCACTTTCTGCCCGGTCGTAGCGAGGGTCAACCACAACGCATTTTGTGCCACCATTTTTGCTTGAGACATGCAAGAAGCGTACGTGATTTACTCATTTTTTTCAATCCCAAAAGGAACGAAGAAAACAGGAGCGAAGAAACATGGACAAGCGGATCGAAAAATCGGTATAATAGTATTATGTATCGTAGAATAGGCTTTTTTTGTCTTTTGTTATTCATCGTTGCCACCTGGAGCTGTCGTGTTTCTTTCGCCGAAGAAAATGCCATTCAATCTGTTCGTATCCTAACTCAAGAAGAAGCCAAAAGAAGAAACCTCTACTTAAGGGAACTCAGCACAACGGGGGGAGGGGGTCTTTCCTCTATGGTGAATGTCCTTCCTATCTCCTCTCGTTTGACGACTGAACAACCTCTATTGCCGATTTCAACGAAGTCGCTCCCTCTATCAAATACCAAACAGGAATCACTACGCGGACAAACAGCTCCTATTCCTCTTGGATCCATGATTAAATTACTCGATGATCAAAATCCGAACACGCAAGAGGATACCGTCGTGTACTATATTGATCCCGCAGGTCTTCGGCATGCCTTTCCAAATGAAAAAATTTTTCTTTCCTGGAATCCGAACTATAAAAAAGTCCTTTTAGTGAACAAGCTTGAGTTGACGACCTTTCCTCTTGCAAACACGCGCATGACGTATAAGCCTTATACGCATTTGGTAAAGATAAAAACGCAACCACGCGTTTATATCGTCACTCAAAACGCCGTCTTACGATGGGTAAAAACGGAAGCCCTGGCCAAACAACTTTACGGAAAACAATGGAAAACCCTGATCGATGATCTTCCCACAGATATCATGAAAGACTATCAAATAGGAATGCCCATAGCCCAAAAAAGCGATATTTCCAATGTACAAAAAAATATTGCTAGAAAAAATGCGACCAGATGACAAAGACAAAAACTCTTCTTAACGCTTTGACCACTGCGGTGCGCGTCTGGCTTTTTTCAAACCGAATTTCTTGCGTTCCTTGGCGCGCGGATCACGGGTGAGATATCCCATTTTCTTTAGTGTTTGACGATAGGCTGGATTTAAAATGATGAGCGTGCGGCACAATCCAAGACGAATGGCTTCTGCCTGTCCACGAATACCTCCTCCATTGACCGAAGCACTCAAATCTATACTCGTTTCCAAACCAACCATTGTGAGGGGAATTTTTATGGTATTACGTAATTCTTGGGTGCCAAAATATTCATCAATTGATCGACCGTTAACAGTAATGGTCCCCTTGCCATTTTTAATTAAACGACATCGCGCGATAGATGTTTTGCGTCGACCGACGGCACCAATCCATGAACCCCCCGTGGATTCAGCAGAACCAATCGCATCCTGCACCTCCTCCTTTTCTTCAGCGGTGGCAGATTTAGGTTTCTTTGCTGTAGCGGTTTTACGCGGGGCACGCGGTTTTTTTATCACTTCTTCCGTAGGCATAAAATTATAAAACGATAATCAAACGCTTTAATCTTTCTTTCTGTGTACGATTTTTTGGCAACATATACTTGACCGCGTGACGCAATACTTCTCCTGGTTTTTCTTGCTGAAGCTTCGCCACCGGCAAACGTGTAATACCACTCGGACGGTTGGAGGAACGAAACAAAACTTTTTGCTCCATCTTTTTTCCCGTAAACACAAGCGCGCGAGGATTCGTCACCTTCACGATCGATCCGCTATCGATGTGCGGGATATAGCTTGGCTTATCTTTCCCCATGAGCAATCTCGCAATTTCGCTCGCTAAACGCCCAACCACTTTTCCCGTGGCGTCAATCGTAACGACTTCTCGTTTTCCTGCAATGCGTGATTCGCGTTTATGATTCCAGCTCATATAGATTATTTCACAAGTTGAATTTGAGCCGTCTCAGCCCCATCCCCGTGACGTGTGCCTAGTTTAATAATGCGTGTATAGCCTCCAGGACGGGTGGCGTAGCGAGGACCCAATTCTTCCAAAATTTTGTTGACCGCGGATTCCATGGGCAAAACTTTCATCAACAAACGACGTGTGGCGAGAGATTTTGTTTTACCCCGTGTAATCACTTTTTCCACCATCGGTTTAACGGCTTTGGCTTTGGCCAAGGTCGTATTCACATGCTCATATAAAATGATCGAAGTCATCAAATTATGCAACAACGCTCGGCGTGGTCCGGATGAGCGGTCAAGAGTTTTTCCAACGCGGCGATGGCGCATATCAATGGTAATTCAGTGAAGAAGATGGAGTTTAGGCTTTTTCCTCGCTATACGTCAAGTCCTTCAACACATTCACATAATCCAATAAAACGACAACGGCTTGATTAACGGCATCGACGGCATCGATCGTTCCATCGGTTTCCACACGCAAAATCAGTTTATCAAAGTCTGTTTTTTCTCCAACGCGTGTCGCCTCTACTTTATAAGAAACATTCAATACGGGGCTATAAAGCGCATCGATCGCGATCGTTCCTAATTCCAATTTTTCTTTGGCTCGCTCTTCCGTCGAACGATATCCGCGTCCTGGAGAAACCCAGATCTCCATCTCAAGTGCAGCCGAAGGATCGGTTAACGTTGCAATCGGTAAATCCGTATTGATAATTTCAACTTGCGCATTTGCCTCAAAATCTTTTCCTGTCACAACTTTTTCGCCTTTGACCAACAGACTCAACTTGACCGGTTCTTCCGAAAATAATTTCATGCGCAACATTTTCAGATTCAAAATGACTTCTAACATGTCTTCCTTGACATGAGACAACGTAGAAAATTCGTGATCAACCCCTTTAATTTTCACGGCGGTAACCGCAGCACCAGATAAAGAACCTAAGAGAACACGACGCAACGCATTACCTAAGGTCGTCCCATAGCCTTGAGCGCAGGGCTCGACCGTCAAAACACCCTCATGCGGGCGTTCACCGCGTGTGAAACGGATTTTAGATGGAAGTAAAATTGGGTCCATAGGAATGATTCATGTTTCATGATCCATGATCCATGAATTATTGACGAGAATAAAATTCAATGATGAGTTTTGAATCAAAAGGTTGTTGTAATTCTGTGCCCGCTGGAATACCGGTCACTTTTCCAGAAATGGTTTCTGCATCAAGGGCGAGCCAAGAGGGTACATCCTTCTTGTTTTTCAACAATTCCACGACCTGTTTCCAATTCCCTTTCTCACGCTTATTTTCCCGAATAGCAATCACGTCTCCTGTTTGAACATGATAAGATGGAATATTGAGGCGTTTACCGTTCACGGAAATATGAGCATGAGAAACAGCTTGGCGAGCAGCGGCGCGAGTCTTGACCAAACCTAAACGGTAGACCGTGTTATCTAAACGCGTTTCCAAGAATTGAACTAAGGTCTCTCCAGAATTCCCTCGTTTTGCTACAGCCGAACGAAATAAATTACGGAATTGGCGCTCGTTTAATCCGTAAATACGCTTGGCCTTTTGCTTTTCTCTGAGCTGTTTGCCGTAGTCGGTCATGCGGCCAAAGCCCTTTGGTCCATGAACTCCTGGTGGATAAGGACGGCGCGACAAGGCTCGCGCATGAGCAGCACGATCAGACAGCGGAATGCCTTCACGACGAGAGTATTTTGCCAGCGTTTTAAGAGTCTTCATAAAGTTTAAACACGGCGTGGACGTGGTGGTCGACAACCATTATGTGGAATTGGGGTGATATCTTTCATGGACAACACACCCACGCCATTGGCATTAAGAGCGCGCAATGCTCCTTCACGTCCCTGACCCACACCCGTAATAAAAACACTCACTTCTTTCAATCCAAAATCTTTCACTTTTTCCACCACATCGCGTACGATGACAGACGCGGCATACGGCGTGGCTTTTTTCGGACCCTTAAAGCCAACGACGCCGGCGCTTGACCAGGCCAGCACATTTCCATTCATATCGGTAAGTGAAACGATGGTGTTGTTATAGGTTGCTTGAATATACGCCTTCCCTTGAGGAATCTGCGTGTGGGCTTTTTTGCTCTTGCGAGGCTTGGCTTTTCCGGTCTTCTCCTTTTTCCCCTCTACAGGAGAATCTGATTCGCCGGCTGGCTTTTTTTGAGTGTCGTCAATCATAGCGGTTTAGGTCTTTTCGAGTTTACGTTTACCAGAACCCATGGTACGACGGACATTCCCACGAATGGTGCGAGAATTTGTTTTTGTCCGCTGACCACGAACCGGAAGGTTGCGAATATGACGCACGCCCCGATAGCACCCAATCTCTTTCAAACGTTTAATGTTCGACAAAACTTCCCGTTTCAGCTCTCCTTCCACACGATAATTTTTTTCCACCTGATCACGTAATTTGTTTGCCTGTACTTCCGTCAAATCCTTGACACGAATTTCCGCCGCAATACCAGAAGCCACGAGAATTTTTTTCGCGGTGGTGTTACCGATGCCGTAGATGTACGTCAGAGCGACGTCAATGCGTTTTTGTGCAGGAAGGGTGACTCCAGCGATACGAGCCATAGATGAGTGATGGACAATTCAGCCAATTAACCTTGGCGCTGTTTATGTTTAGGATTCTTCGGACAAATGACGACGACCCGACCCTTGCGGCGGACCACCTGACAATCTCGGCACATCGGTTTTACAGATGATCTGACCTTCATATAATTTCCATCGTTAATAAGAGGGCTATAATCTATACGTTATGCGTCCCTTTGTCAAATCGTAGGGGGTCATCTCCAACTGCACATCATCTCCAGGAGTCAAGCGGATGCGATTCATTCTCATTTTCCCTGATAAATAACACAAAATACTCTGACCGTTCTCCAGTTTAACGCGAAAGGTTGCGCCCGGAAGATTCTCTTCGATCGTCCCCTTCACCACCAAAAAATCCTTGCTGGGAGAAGAGCCTTTATCCGCCATAGAAAAGTGTTTGAGACATGAAAAATGGAATGAACAAACAATACCAAAAAAAAAATCTGGCGTCAATGACTCATTTAAAGGACTCCAAGGCCGTGAGCGCACGATAATCTGACCACACAAGATTGCGCCAATCTTTTGATCGTTCCAATAAATTGAGGCGGGCATTTTTTAAGGTTGTTTGAACAAGCGCACGATCCGTTATGACGGTTGGCCAAGATTGGATAGAAAAATCAGCTAATTCCGGTAAGGCATCGGATGAGAGATGTTCAAGATAACTCACGTCTAGTGTTGAAGACTGCTGATGAAGAAAACGCTGGATATTCCAACGAGCGACAAAACCTTCCATATTAAACAACAGCACAAAAGAAAAAAAGATGAGGGTGGAAAGAAAAGAAATTTTTGCCAAGGTGGAAAATTGAAAGCGCCTCCATAAACTCATAATCAACAGAATCAGGATAGCGGCAATAAATAAAATAACGATCATGGCCCAGGAACGTGAAACAGTCAGTCCATAGGCTTGGACATAAAGGATTAAACGCTTGAGAGCCGAGGCCAGAATCACTCCTGTCTCCACGATCAGCGTTGTGATAAGCAAACAGGTCAGAAATCTTTGAATACGGCTGGTACGATAGATTGCGCTGGATAAGAGAAAGACTAAGGCGCCTACCATCAATAACTGAAAAAACCCTTCACGGGCGTAAGACGCATAGGTAATACCCTGCAATTGGATCATAGCGGCTCCGCCAAAAAAATACACGGCTTGATAGCCTAAAAAAATGAGAAAGAAAACATTCAAAACAATGAGAAATGTATCGAGCATCAGGGGATGGCGAATAATATTCCAATTCCGTTCTATGGTAATTTTTCCGCGATGTGCGTGTACACGCGTAAACATCGTCCAACCAAAAGCCAAGAAGAATACTCCGACAATTCCGTCACGACTCAGTTTTCCTAACAGCGGACCGATATTTTCCGTGTTAAAAAAATGAGAGATAGATTGGCCAAACAAGGGGTCAGCTGAGGCGAACAAGGAACCAAAGATAAACAAAAACGGAACAGCGATGATCAAGCCGAGGACGACTTGCCAGATATGCTTGCTATAAGATTCTCCGGAAAACATTTTTCCCAAACCAAGAAAAGGAAAAATCGTTTCTACAAAAAATGAAATCGGCCAAAAACTTTTCAGCGTTTTGAGCGGTTCATGCTCAGCCGTAAGCCAGTAAGCAAAGAACGCTAGGCTAATAAAAGGGATAAAAAATCCCAGTCTATGGACTACTTCATTCGCATACAGAAGTTCCGCGATGAGCGTAAAAGCAACGGGAATCAAAAAAAGAAACGCCCAACCGTTATGAAACCCTTTAGCGAAAGCCGCAACGCCCAAGATCGCCAACAATCCAAGTAAGACAAAAAAGATAAACGCCAGCCCAAACATGCGCTCAGCCAACAAAAAATGAAACCCAATGGTCAACCCAAAGGCGATCAAAAAAATCACGAGCGAATTCTTCATATTTTTACTCTAGCAAACGGTTAAAGGAGCGTCTAATGTGGGCCGTTTATCGATTTCCAGTCGATGATGTTTTAAAATATGGTAGAATCAATCTATTGCTATAGCTTTATATTGATTCCAATCATCTTCATTTATGCAATATGAAAAATGCAACGGAAAAATTATCTAAAGGAGAAATGATCAAACTCGTTCTCTTCGGATTAGGGGCTCTGGGTATCCTAACATCCGTCATTGTCTGTCCAGGTCTTGCGCAGCTCATTCCACGCTCATATCGAAGCCGGAATCGTGATAAAATTATTAGACAAACAATTCTTCGTCTGGATAAACGAGGATGGATTATCGCTCGACAAATCGGAGACGGATGGAAAATTCAGGTAACGAACAAGGGTCGTACGGAATTTCTGGCATATAAACTTGGTAAAAAAGGAATCCAAAAACCAAAGCGATGGGATAAAAAATGGCGTCTTCTTATATTTGATATTCCAGAAAAAAGGAAGATAACCAGAGAACAAATCCGTCGTTTTCTTCAAGACGTGGGCTTTATTCGTCTCCAAGATAGTGTCTGGGTTCACCCATACGAATGTCGTGAGGTGTTAGAATTGCTACGTACGAAATACCGCATTCGATCAGAAGCTCTCTATGCTAAAGTTGAATTACTAGATAATGATCACTGGCTCAAAAAAGAATTTAATCTAAAAATATGAACCCATCCGTTGGAATCAATAGAATGCTATAGCAACGTATTGATTCTTTCATTCTTTAATGAAACAGGCTAAATCTGCCTCTTCGGTTTAAAAGGGCCAACTTGAAGATGTTTGTTCATGGGCATCACGGATGTTTCACTAGGTGTTAATGATTCAGGACCGATCACCGGCAACGCTTCGGCAATTTTACTCCAAACATCTTTCAATTCTTCCACGGACAATGCTTTCCCGCATCTAAAACCAACTCGTTCAGATTCGGCAAAGGGTTCTACTCCCATTTTCTCAAAGTATGGCTTCAATGCATCGGGGAAATGAAAATGGGTTAGGAGTGGAATTTTTTCTGGATTGAAATAAATAAACTGTGATGGCTTAATAATGTCTCCGTAACCAGATCCATGGGTCGGGTATCCTTTTTTTCTCAGCGTAAGGACTGCTTCTGAAACTTGTGACTCAATCTGCTCCGCATAATATCCCATAGCCCTCTCCGCCGCTGTAGGATCAGGATGCCGAACCATCCTCTCCTCAGTTAATCTTTGTCTTTCCGCTAAAACACCTTTACGTTGTCGCGTGTAATAGGTCGCTAATTTGAATTCACGATCAGATATCCTTAATCTGGTCTTTAGCTCAAGCCGCCGCGCTCGATCATTTCCTTCAAGGATAGCTATAATAACCTCTAAACTTCTCCATTCACGCTCTGGGATCGGCTGGCCCTTTGGTGGAAGCGCGGGAGGACGTTCAGACATAGTAGGTCATTTTAAGATCAGGATAACGTTGCCTTGATGCGCCGTACACCCGCAGATACGGCTTCTTCTTTTTGAATTTTGAAGGAACCAAGTTCGCCCGTGTGGGTGACGTGAGGACCACCGCAAATTTCTTTTGAAAAATCTGTGGCGTCGTTGCCGATAAAATAGACTTTTATTTTTTCACCGTATTTTTCTTCGAATAATCCTATCGCCCCTCTTTTCTTCGCTTCTTCGACGGTCATCTCTTCAAATCGTACGGGCAAATCTTGTTGGATGATGTCGTTTACCATATCTTCAACTTGCTTCAGTTGTTCTACGGTGACTTTCATCGGATGAGAAAAATCAAAACGCAGACGCTCAGCGGTAATGTTTGAACCTTTTTGCTCCACATGATCTCCAAGAACATTTTTCAACGCACGATGCAAAAGATGCGTTGCCGTGTGCAAGCGCGTTGTTTCAACGGAATGATCAGCTAATCCACCTTTAAATTTCCCAGCGGAAGCTGTGCGTGAGAGTTCTTGATGTTTTTTAAACTCCTTCTCAAACGCCTTACGATCGACCATAATTCCATGCTCACGCAATATTTCTTCAGTCAATTCCCACGGAAATCCATAGGTCGAAAACAACATAAAAGCTTGCTCGCCGGTAAGATGCTTCTGCTCGTTCTTAACAAGATTATCGATTGGCTCAATAAGTATCTTTTTAAACTCCTTCATCCCCTTCTCAAGCGTTTTTTCAAATTTCTGTTCTTCTTGCTTGAGCTCACTGACAATCCGAACCAAATTCGTTTCTAATTCTTGATAGTGTGTGCCGAACTCTCCAATGATCACAAGCGCGATCTGATGAGTGAGGGGTTCTTTGATCCCAAGACGTCGACCTTCGCGAATGGCCCGACGAAGCAAGCGACGAACAATATAGCCCTGTCCGACATTGGATGGACTGACCCCATGCTGATCTCCAATAATGAATACCGCGGCACGAATGTGATCAGCGATAATACGAAATGGACGTTCCGTCTCAGACGTATAACGTTTTCCAGACAACACTTCAATTTTATTAAAAATATTCTGAAAAATTTCTGTATCAAATACCGTTGGAACGTTCTGCATGACGGCTGCAATGCGTTCAAGCCCCATACCCGTATCAACATTTTTCTGCTGCAAAGGTTTAAATGTTCCGTCTTCCTGTTTCTCATACTCCATAAACACGTTATTCCAAATTTCCACAAACCGTCCACAATCACAATTTTGATGGCACTTCAATCCAAAAGCTGGGTCATGCGCTCGACCTGTATCATAAAAAATCTCGGTATCTGGTCCACACGGACCGGTTTGACCAGCTGGCCCCCACCAATTTTTTTTCTTTGGATAAAGGCCAATACGTTCACCAACTTCCGCCCGAATTTTTGCCCGATTCAGAAACAACGTTTGCCAGATCCCAATAGATTCTTCATCGCGGGGGGCATCTTGATCCCCTTCAAACACCGTAACAAATAAACGCGTCGGATCAATCCCAAGCCACGTCGGGTCGGTCAAAAATTCAAATGACCACTCAATCGCTTCACGCTTAAAATAATCGCCCAGCGACCAATTACCGAGCATTTCAAAGAAAGTCAGATGACGATTATCCCCCACTTCTTCAATATCATCCGTGCGTAAACATTTTTGGACACTGACTAAACGTTTTCCTCCCGGATGTTTTTCTCCTAAAAGATATGGAACCAACGGATGCATGCCGGCGGTCGTAAATAAAACGGTTGGATCATTTTCTGGAATCAAAGAGGCGGACGGGATGATCGTGTGGCCTTTTTGCTGAAAAAATTCGAGGAATTTTTGGCGGATGTGTGCAACGGTCATACAGCTATTTCCTCAATCGGACTGGTGAGAGGAACAAAACGGTTATAAAGCATTTCTGCCTGATTGACAAATACTTTGAGGAGAGAAGGGTCGATGTCTGCCAGTGGACGATCCCCGATCGGCAGTAAAAGAAATCCTTTGATCGCATGCGTGCCATCAGATGGGACAGCGAGCACACGATTACCATCTTCTGAGGAAAGAAGATGAAAGGCTTTTCCACTCTCGTGAAGCGTACGCAGATCTTTATTGGAAACTCGAAAATCTAGCTGAGATTCTGGCTGATGGGCAAATTCTCTTTCCGTACGCAAACGTGTCAGCTCGACAAAACGGATCAACGCACTCGGCGCACTTACTGCGGCACAGGCATGTGCGGCGAGTGCATGGAATAAATCCTTCGGAATCCGTTTTTCTCCTGCCATGGCTACTGTTTGATTATCTGCAAGTTTTTTTAACAGTTCAAGCTTACGATTGATTGAGCCGATATAGGCATAGGATTCAATTAATTCTGCCTGGGCTTTTTGATAGTCATTTTGCGCGCGGTCTCGTTCCTGCTCATGTCGTTCCATGAAACGTTCATGAAACGTAAAACTGATCAAACCAGCCATGCCAAAAATAAAAATCGTCAATTCTTCCAATTGTGTTTCGCTCAACCCGATATAGCCCTGTTTGTAAATAGAGGGTGAGAGAACCGCCAAAACAAAAAAAACTAAATAAAGCAAAGACATCCACTGCAAACGATTGGATTTGGATGACATAAGGCTAGTGTAACGATTGTTCGCTAATAAATCCACCTCCGAGACATTCGGTTCCACGATAAAAAACCGCGGATTGACCGGGAGCAAGGGCCCAGACAGGGTGACGAAATTCCAGCCTGAGATTCCCACCTTCGCTGGAATGACAAAGGATAAGACGCGCTTTTTCTGGTTTTTGACGATAACGGATGGCTGCGTCAATCTTACAAGGCATTTTTTTCGGAGGAACGATCCAATTCACCCCTCTCACCGTGGCTTGTTTTTGATAGAGCAATGGATGCTCACGATCTGGCACAATGATCAGTTGATTCTTGTTTCGATCTTTGGCTACAACATACCAAGCGCGCTGATCGTGGCTGACCTTCAAACCCGTACGCTGACCGATCGTGTAAGCGTCTAATCCATCATGTTGACCAAGAATCGCGCCATGCTCATCCACGATCTTTCCGGGTTTAGACTTTATTCGCTTGCGTAAAAAATCATGAAAATCCAATTTACCCACAAAACAAATGCCCTGACTGTCGGGTTTGCTCGCCGTTGAAAGCTTCAATTGCTCAGCCAGTTTACGCACGCGCGCCTTCTTTAAATGGCCGATCGGAAACAAGGTCTGGCGTAAAACTTTTTGAGAAACGCGGTGCAAAAAGTAAGATTGGTCTTTATCCGGATCCGCACCCTTCAACAGATGCGCGCTCCCCGTTCGATCCCGTTTGACTCTTGCATAGTGACCCGTGGCCACAAACTCGCATCCCGCCTTCATCGCTTCTTCAAAAAACAAACCGAACTTGATTTCTTCGTTGCATAACACATCCGGATTTGGAGTCAAACCCTGTTCGTATTCGGCAAACATCCGATCCAGCACGCGCTTGCGATATTCTTTTTCAAAATCAAATGTCAGGAGCGGAATATCTAACCGCGCGGCTACACGCAGAGCATCACGACGTTCCCCACGCCACGCGCACTCCCCGGTCCACAAATCCTTGGTATCAGACCAATTCTTTATGAATCCACCTATGACCTCGTAACCAGCTTGAACCAAGAGTGCGGCCGCTACGCTCGAATCAACTCCGCCTGACATACCCACTAAAACTTTTGGTTTTTTCTTGATCATTTTTTTATGCCGATAACTGTTGTCGTTGAAAACTGATCGAGCAGGGGCACGAGATCTTCGTGATCTCTGATTTGAATCCGACGCAATTCGTAACGTGACGATGTGGTATGGATCGATCCGAGTCTCACCCAAAATCCTAAATGATACCCGGCCTGCTCGACTTCTTTCTTCACCTGTTCGGAAAGAGCGCCGTATGGATAGGCGAATGATGTCACAGAATGGCCAAGCATGATTTCCAAATCTTGTTTTGATCCTTTGATCTCATCCATCTGCGAAGTCTTTCCATATTTTGTTAACCAGGGGTGATGGCGAGTGTGTGCGGCAATGGTAAAACCTTGTTGATCCAATTCACGAATCATTTGCTCGGTCATAAATCCTTTCAGTTGACCAATCTGTGTGACCACAAAAAAAGTCGCTTTTAACCGAAATTCCTTCAAAATTGGAACAGCATTCTCATATTGATCACGATACCCATCATCAAACGTGATCAGGACGGGCTTCGATGGTAGGGGCTGGGTCATCGCGCCCGTACCTCCATCATCCCTCAAAGCCTGATCCAGATCATCAGGGGTGATCGTATGATAGCCGGCACGAACCAATCCCTCCATCTGTGCACGAAAGACGTCTGGACTGACTGAATAGGGAATTTCTTTTGGTTTTGGATGAAGTGGCAAATAGCGGACGCGGTGATACATCAGGATGGGAACTTGAACGCTCAACTCTCCTTTTTTCACTTTCGGATTTCCGGTCACGCGACGCAAATACTCAAGCGGAGGTGACTGAAGATAAACGGAGGGGGGATGGGAAGGAATTGGACCTGGTTCGGATAATTGTAAAAATTCTGAGGGGATCCTCGGGTCTGATGGGAGAAGTGTTGTAGAGGTCGCAACGAGAGTCTTTGTTACAAAAGGAGCAGATTCAAAAATCGATTCAGGACGAGTCAATGCAAACGAAGTTGTGACGCTGATGAGAATCACCCCAAGAACCGTTGCACCAAACAAAGGAATCAAGTGTTTCATACTTCGACTGGCTCAGTACGTTGTTTTTTTCAATTTCATTTCTTCTTCTTTCACAGCTAACTGACCGCACGCCGCATCGATATCTTCGCCGAACGTAATACGATGGGTTGCTGGAACGCCTAGCTCATGTAATCGACGCAAAAAGGCAATACGATCAGACCGCTCGGTTCCTTCAAAGGCATGCGTTTCGTGATATTTTATCAGATTGACATGAACTAAACGAAAATCCGGACCCAACAGATGCGCGAGCGCGATAGCGTCTCCTTCACGATCGTTGATATCTTTCAACAAAAGGTATTCAAAAAAAACTTTCCGATTGGTTTTTTCCATGTAGGTGCGCACCGCGGCCATGAGTTTGGCCACGGGATAGGCTCGATTGACTGGCATGATTTTTGAACGCACCTGATCAATGGCGCTATGCAAAGAGATCGCTAAATTCACTTGGAGTGGCTCGTCCGCGAGTTTTAAAATTCCCGGGACAACACCACAGGTAGAAATACTCATATGACGTGCACCCAAATTAAACCCTTCGTGATCGTTAAGCGTGCGAACGGTTTCCATCACCGCATCATAATTATGAAACGGTTCGCCCATGCCCATAAACACGACGCTCGAAACACGTTCGCCTGTCTTTTTTAAAAATCGTGCATAGTAGAGAACCTGCTCAACCATTTCGTCACTCGTTAAATTACGGGTAAAACCCATGGTTCCCGTCGCACAAAAACTGCAAGCCATCGCACAACCAACTTGCGAAGATAAGCACACCGTACGACGTTCATCCTGATGGCACATGAGAACAGCCTCAATTTTTTTCCCATCCGATAACTCAAATAATGTTTTCACCGTATCTCCCTGAGGACTCGTCTGCGTTTTGATCACTTTGAGCGTATTCCAAGGAATTTTCTCTGCCATTTCATCCCGTAACATTTTTGGAAAAACCGAAAGCTCGTTCCAATCAGCCAGATATTCCACAAAAAAAGCGCGCTTGATCTGCGCCAATCGATAAGCTGGTTGTTTGCGCTCCTCAAGGACGCGCGAGAGTGCTGTGAAATTCATGATTATTCCAGGCCCAGTCCGCCAGGCGTTTGGCGGCGTCAAAGGATCCTTGCTTGGTTGGTGCGCCCATCACGACAATAATTAAATCTTTATTATGATCTCCCGTTCCATCCGCTTGCATAGGTTGCAGTTCCACCAAAAAATTATATTTTGACTCCTCCAAATAACCTGTTTTTCCACCCCGTACCCATATCTCAGCATCATTGACCAGCAGCGGATTAGTGGTCTTAATAATCTTCAACTGTTTCGTGTTTTGAATCGGGAATTGATATTCTGCCGTGCTTGCGGCCGCATGAATGATCGGGTCACGAAAGGCCTGCTCGGCAATCAAGGCCATGTCGCGCGCCGTCGTCATATTACGTACGCTCATCCCAGACGCATCAAGAAAATGTGAGTGATTGGCACCCAAATCTTTTGCAACCTGATTCATCTTCAGCAGAAACGATCTGGTTCCAACTTTTGAAGTACGGGCCAAGGCCATAGCTGCATTATTGGCACTGGCTGTGATACTCGAATAGAGAAGATCGATTAACTTGATACGTGTGCCCACGGACACACGTAATCGCCCTCCACCAACCTCATCTGCTCGCGAAAGAGCCACCACTCGCTCCCACGCTGGATTGAGTTTCACGAGGGTAAGGGCTCCCACCAATTTGGTCAAGCTGGCAGCCACACGCGCATGATCTGGTTTGAATGAATACAAAACTTGATGGGTCCCAGGAATCATAACCATCGCGGAAGCGAATTCGTTTGTCACGGGCACAAAGGGAACGGCATCGGTCGAAGACACAACCCCCGCAGACGCGAACGACGCATAAAAAAATCCGCCACTTACCAGGAGACATCCTATCGAAAATAAGAGACGAAATTTCATAACATCACTTCTTCACAATGGTGATGAGTGTGCCGACAGGCGTCCAATCGTATAATTCTTTGGCGGGCCCAACTCCTAAACGCACACATCCGTGGCTGGCCGCATGCCCTAAATGATTTACCCCTTCTTTTTTCCCACCTGGCCACTCAGGAAGTTCATGCAGACCATGGCCGCGACCACTGAAATGCATCCACCAAGGCATCCACAACCCAGCGGCTTTGGACCAGGCCCGCGGAACTTTTTGTAACACTCGAAAATCTCCGGCGGGTGTTGGCATACGAGGCAAACCGCTCGAAATGGGAAACACTCGAATCGCAATTTGATTCACCTGCATTTCCAATTGTTGAGTCGCTAAATGAATCTTAATACTTTTTGGGAGACGCACAGAATCCGTTGAAGTTGGGCTAAAACCGGCAAACACCTCTTGCCCATCTGAATAACCGTCTCCGTCTGTATCGGGTATTGCAGAATCTGAACCAAACAAAAATTCTAAACGATCGGACAGACCATCCTGATCAGAATCAAGCTCAGCCGCCTGCACAACCTTTACACCTCCTGACAGCAAGAGAAGGCATCCAATGAATACACCAAACCATTGCATAATTTAATGATCAAAATGCACGCGCTGACCAGGAGCAACGGTCTGCGTTAGATGAGATGGTGGTGGCTGAGGAGGTCGTGGCGGCGGAATGGGAGGAGGAGATATTGGTCGCGGGGCGAGAGCTGGCGCCTGATCACGCTTACGACCGCGTTCAGGCTCACGTTTCCGCTCTGGTTTTGCCGAACCAGATCCAGTCTGCATTTTATTTTTTACTTGAGTCATTTCGGCTAAAAATTTTCCCGCATCTCCTTTGACAATCCGGGGACGATTGAGTGGCGGCTCTACAGCAAGCATCGGCGCTTCTCCGGACTCCTGCTCACGGGGTGGTGGACTCTGTATGATCTGCTTAAATGTGACATCACGATTTTTTCGCTCTTCCATCACGAGCGGCCGACACTCGGCGCAATACATGGGACGACTTGGATCCAACTGCATCGGGAGATTCCAAATTTTTCCACAGCGAGTGCATGTGTGCGGAAATTGTGGTTTGGTCTTTTTTCCTTGTGGTTGAGGCTTATTCGCGATAATTGCGGCCATGCGTTCCGGCTTGATCGTTAAATATTCTCCCGTGTCTTGCATCGCCGTTGGCCCTTCCAAAGAAATCTCTTGCTCTTCCTCTGTTTTAATGGCTGGATATTGGACAGCGAGATCGAGTTGAGGGAGAGGGGTCGTTTCTTGCTGGGATCCAGCCGGCATCAGAGACGATTCCGCATCGCTACTTGAGGCTGCTTCCATCCCGCTCCATTTAAGAACTTTTTCTTCAATCAGAGCGCGTGGTTCCGCGTAGCGTTCACGACTAATCGCCACCACTTTTTCCATACTGCCCGTATGCTGCGCAATCGGCGGAAGAGCGGCCGCAGAAAAAGGCGAGGTTGCTACGCCATCCACCATGAGTTTCAGATACATCTGAAACTTTGTCATGTTCACCAAATCTTCCGGCGTGAATGTCGGCGCGAATTCCGTTTCCATGAATTCCGCATCCGCTCCTCCCACACGCATAACGATGATCGTCCCGACGTTTCCAAAAATAGCGGGCGCCACTTTTTCGTCCAACTGTTCGATATATTGATGTGCCACAATCAAATTGAGACGGTACTTACGCGCTTCAGATAAAATAGACGCAAAAGATTCATTCGCAAAATTTTGAAACTCATCAACAAATAAATAAAAATCACGACGCTCCAGCTCCAAAATATTCTGCCGCTCCTGCGCTGCTAACTGTATTTTTGTGATGAGCATGCCGCCGAGTAAACGCATATTATCTTCCCCGATGCGGCCTTTGGACAAGTTCACGATCAAAATTTTTCCATCATCCATGATACGTCGCGGATTAATGGTCGACTTCACCTGCGCGACCATATTGCGAATAACAGAAGAAGACAAAAATTGTCCGACTTTATTTTGTACCGGGGCGATGGCTTCGGTCGCATATTTTTCTGACCACGAGGTGAACTCCGCCACCCAAAACGTTTTAACGATCGGATCACGAATCTTCGAAACGACACGCGAACGATATTCTTTGTCGACCAACAAACGATTGATGCCAAGGAGAGTTGCACCAGGATAATCAAGCAACGCCAGCACGCAATTCATCAAAATATATTCCATGCGCGCGCTCCACACATCTGGCCAGATTTTTTTAAACACCCCCATGAGTCCGGACGCAATAAGCGGCTTCTGATCATCACTGTCTGTTTCTAAAATATTAAACCCGACCGGATAATCCATATCGGCTGGATTAAAATACACCACATCATTCACCCGATTGGATGGAATAAAATCCAACAGTCTTTCTGCCGTATCGCCGTGTGGATCAATGTAGCAACACCCATGTCCCGCGTAGATATCCGATAAAATCAAGTTTTCCATGAGCGTGGTCTTGCCCATGCCGGTTTTCCCAACGATGTACATGTGACGACGACGATCGTCTGTCTTGATACCAAAACGCCGCTGTTGATTACGAAAATTCGTCTCTGCAAAAAGCGTAATTTCGTGTTCGTGATCGTGATTATATTGGACAGGCATAAGGGGAAGGGGCATTACACAATGAGCGAGCGGAGACCAGAGACTGTTTCGTGGACTCACCGTGCAAACGGGGATGTCCAGGAAATAGGCTCTGGTAGGCCGCGAGACAACAGTTAACCAAACGGCAGATTATCCGGGGCTTCGGCTTTCTTCGCTTCAACTTTGTGCAAAGATGGGGCTTTTACCTGTATCAAGATCGGCAGATGCCAGAGCGTGGCCAACTCTTCAGAACACAAGAAAAAACGAGGCATGCCCATCCAATCCGAACGTTTTTTATAGGCATGCACCACATGACTCTTACGATGATTATTGCGTCGTTCTTTAAACCACCATAAAGCGCTCCCCATACCAACCATCTTTAATTCTGGCTTCAATGCTTGCATGTGGAACGTATTTGTCTGTTTCATGGCACCAATAAAGGTATTCACGGCGCGTGACTTTTTCATGACTTCTTTTTTCGCCATATAGACGAAACGAATTTTACATTCATGGCCCACCTGTGATGCTTTGTGCTCGACCCCTTCCAACACATCTTTTTCACCAGGCGATAAAGCGAATAGTTTTGGTAAAAGAGCTTTGTCATCTTTTTTATGCTCCGGCGCCGCTGGCGGAGTGCCTAAAATCGTACCGACAACTTCTTGCGCCGTCTTCAGAGGAAAATCAATGGCGTGATCCATCAACGTTTTTTTATGTACCTTCTCCACCCCTTTTAATGTATCAATAATTTTTTCGGCTTGCTGACGCATCTTCTTGTGATCTGTTTGAGTTAGCGTAATCTGATACCACAAATGCTCACCTGGCCCGAGACGACTCATCAACTCCAGCATATAAGCGATCGGATCTTTAAACTCTCCAGAAACCTTATCTTCAAAATCATGATACGTTTTCAAAATATAAGGATCTGGCATGGTTGGAATCATTTCTGTCCCCCAACAATCCCATTCTTCATCCGGAAAATGACTCGGAAAACCATCGGTATAATCCTGCACTTCTTGAATTTCTGCATGCGGATATTGAGCATAAATAGAGCCTTCCATTAAATCACGAAAGCGTCGCTCGCCACGCACATAAAAACCCACGCGACCTTCGATCGAAGCGATCTCAACACTAATCACCGCCTGTTTAAATCCCCTCACCCAAGTTTCTGTCCAAGATGGCGAGGAGTGGGCTCCCGCAAAACTGATAAACATGTTTTCCGCCGCACGGGCAGTTTGCTCCGAATCTTTTGGTACCGTGATCCGCAAAAGAATCCATTCTTGTTTGGCAATAACCTTGCCACTGACATAGTTCTGTCGATAAACAACCGCGATCCACAGAAAAACAAAGACAAACAAAATCCATCCGCCATGCAAAAACAAATATCCCATGGAAGAAAATGGATCGCTTCCAGTTAAAGCTAAAAACGTTTCAACGTCGAAATTGAGGAAAGAGAAAAACCATTCCATGTGAGACCAGGATAGCATAAAAAAGTGAACTTGAACAGTCCTGTCTCTATTTATTTAGCCAATAAAAAAATCCCTTCGGCAATGACACCTAAGGGAAAGAAGTGAAATGGACTACTTGTTAGCCGGGACCCACCTGGCAAGTTCAAATTCTTCGGCCGAACAAATGTCGAAAGTTCCATCGGCCTTGAGCTCCCGATGATGTTCCCACCCTGGCTTTAGATCCCAGACTCCCCCGTCATCCGGGCGCGCTGCGCGCTTTTCCAGGTGAGTGCAACGGGCAACTCCACGTGGCCCAACCTTTTGTAACCTCTCGATCATTTTCTCGACATAAAACCGCTCCAATGAATCAGGAAAGAGCCGAAGATACTCTTGATGGGTCTTCAATGCCGCTTTCGGATCGAAGAGGCGCTGAACTCTTGCCATTTGGTTCAGATCCATCGAGCTGTGGGAGAGAAGCCAGGCAGCCTTCTTCTTCTCGAATGCCTCGGGATACTTGCCCTGTTGCCGCAACTCCCAGGCTTGTGTTCTATTGAAGGCGATTTCTTGCTCATCTTTCACGCTGGGTTCTTTAGCACAACCAAGCGCATAAAGGCATACGACGATGAACATGAGACGGGAAAACGGAATTGCATGAAGCTGCATGACCGAACCTCCAACGCGATTTCCTCGCGCGTGAAAAAGTGAATGTGCGAAAATGATATATATCACAAAAATAGCCTCGTGTCAATCGCCTGACCGAGAGATTGACGGAAAGGATTTTTCCGCTAAGATGCACGGGAACTCGCAACTTCCACAACCAAAAAAGCTGAAAGCGAGGACAAGATGAGCAAACCAATGACATACAAGGGCGCGGGCGTGGATTATACGGCGCTTGACCGGTTCAAGCGTGCAGCACAAAAATCTGCCGCCGTGACAGATCATTTCTTTCCTGATTATCGCATCAAGGTTTGTGCATGGAGCCGCGGGGAGAGCGCCTTCCTCGTTCAATTGCCGGACGGTTCGATCCTGGCCCATGTCGAAGAGGGACTGGGAACCAAGCAATTGGTGGCCGATGCCATGCTCAAACTCCAACCGGATGGACCAACCTACTACGGTGCTCTGGCCCGGGACACCGTCGCCATGATCGTGAATGATATGATCACCGTCGGCGTTCTACCGGTCACACTTGCCATGCACTTGGCCGTTGGATCAGACGACTGGTTTGCCAACGAACAGCGCAGTCAGGATCTTATCGACGGCTGGGAAATGAGCTGTTGTTTCACCGGTTGTATCTGGGGCGGAGGAGAAACTCCAACGCTCAGAGATACGATCAATCCCATGACCTGTGTCCTGGCTGGCTCCGCGACTGGTTATTTGGACGCGTCCGCCGTCGATAGATTGATCTCCGGTCAAACGCTCAAATCCGGACAGGCAATCGTCATGCTGGCAAGCTCGGGCGTCCATGCCAATGGTCTCACTCTGTGCAGAAAGATTGCCAAGCGATTGCCCAAAGGCTATCTCACACCTGTGGGAATGGATAAACTGGCCTATGGCGAGCTCTTACTCAAGCCGACGACAATCTATGTGCCGATCCTGCGCGATCTGATGCGAAGCGGAGTCAAGATTCACTCCGCGATCAACGTCACGGGTCACGGCTGGCGCAAACTCATGCGTGCGCCCCAAGCCTTGCGTTACGTGATTGATAAGCTTCCGCCCGAACCTTCGCCCATCTTCGGTTTTATTCAAAAGAACGGGCCGGTGGATATCGGCGAGATGTACGGCAATTTCAACATGGGTGCCGGCTTTGCCATCATCGTCGATGAGACGAATGTGCGCACGGTCATCGAAGCGGCGGATCATCACCACGTCCAAGCCTGGCATGCCGGGTTCGTCAAGGATGGATCAAAGCAGGTGTTCATTCGGCCACTCAACCTCACTTTCGAAGCCGACACCCTCGCGGTACGCTGAACTTTTTTCTTTTTTTTCTCTCTCCGATCTCCGCCAGCTGGCGGATCGGAGAATTTTTATATCCTCAATAAAATACTATAGTACTTTATTGAGGATATATTGAAAAACAAAAAATCTCCCTTTGCATAAAGCGCTGGGAGAAAGAAAAATGAACTACAGGTTTCGTGCGGCTGCCACGGCATTCTGGAAAATCTTGAGGCCGTGCGGCGGTTCCATCCACCGGCTGCGCCAGTTGGGATGTTGGAGGGGATCAACGAAACGTTCCGGATGGGGCATGAGCCCGAAAATCCGGCCCGATGGATCACACACGCCAGCAATGGCGTTTTCCGAACCATTGGGATTGTGTGGAGCGTAGCGAAGGGCTACGAGCTTGCGCTCTTCGATCTGCACAAGCGTTTCCGGTGAGGCAAAAAATCTGCCTTCACCGTGGGCGATTTGCAGAGAAATTTCGCTTTCCATCCCGCGCGTGAACACGCACGGACTTCCCTGCTCGACCACCATCCTGACCCACTCGCACTGGAAACGTCCGGAGACGTTGTGTGTGAGAGTCGCGGACATTTTGCCTAGTTCGCGAAACGGCAGGAGACCGGTCCGCACCAAGACTTGAAATCCGTTGCAGATGCCGATGACGAGCTTACCCGCCTCAACAAAGGCACGGAGTTCGTCGGACAGAAACGTGGTGAGCTCGAGCGCCAGGATCTTGCCCGAAGCCACGTCATCGCCGTAGGAAAATCCGCCGGGAATGGCCAGAATTTGGAAATCTGCCAACCGAACGGATCGTGCACGCAATTGATTGATGTGCACAAGTCTGGGATTACCACCTGCTCGCATGAAGGCGTAAGCCGTCTCACGATCGCAGTTTGTGCCGTCGGTCTGCAGAATGCATACACGCGGGTTCATGGGAACACCTCTCGCATGGGGTTTTTCCAGGCAGCTCGCAGATCCTCGAGCGTAATCTTGAAGCCGGAATAAGGACCAGTACGGCCAATGATGACCTGCTCTACCATGGTCTGACCAATCATGAACCACGGTAGATCTCCCAAAAGTTTTTCCAGATCAACTCCAGGCGGAACCTCCACCAAGAAGCATCCTGGATTTTCACTAAAGAACACTGTCCGTGCTATCGGCCCATGACCCAGACGAGTCAGGTCGATATCTGCGCCGATGTTTCCACCAAAGCACATTTCTGCGAGCGTGACAGCAACGCCACCTTCGCTCACATCATGGCAAGCAAGAATTTCACCAGCCACAATCAACTCGTGCAGACGTCGAAAGATGCGTGGCAGGAGTTTGAGATCAACCTGCGGGACTGACGTGCCGAGCTGGCCATGTAGGTCGTAGAACACGGACCCACCAAAATCATAGCCATCCAGTTTGCCCAGAAGAATGATTTTCGAGCTTGGATATTTGAAATCCGTACTCATCGTCTTCGCGACATCTGGAATACGGCCGAACACCGAGATGCACAGCACCGGCGGAATGTCGATGACGGTTCCGTCTTTGCCGCGATAGGTGCTGGACAGGCTGTCCTTGCCTGAGACAAACGGCAGACCAAATGCATCAGCCGCCGCCACACAGGCATCAACCGCACGATCAAGCGCTCCAAGCCAGTGCTCTGTTGGCGCTGGCCAGATAAAGTTATCAATGAACGCAGCCTCACCCTTAACCGGATTGCCGCCGACGGCGACAAAATTCGCGAGAGCTTCTGTGATGGCCCAGAGTGTTCCGGCGTACGGATCGATCTGGTTGAGCACGGGATTGATTCCGTGCGACACCACCATGCCGTATGGCTTACCAGGGAGCAGGCGCAAGACGACCGCGTCATTGGGCGCGTCGCCCTTACACCCACCGTACGGAGGCAGGACATTGGTCCCTTGCACCCCGTGATCATAGCGGCGAACAATCGGCTCTCGCGAGCAGACATTCGGATGTGCCATCACACGCTTATACAAGGCACACCAGGAATCATTATCATTGTCACGAGGTACATTGATTACAATTGATTGGGCCAATGAAAACGGCTGCCACTTGGCTGTGAGCGTCCGCTTGGGCATACCGTGGTGCAGGAATTCCATTTCCAGATCACACACGACAACACCATCGTAGAGCACAACCAGCCTATGCAAGTCAGTGAAAACGCCAAGCACTGTTGCTTCGACATTCAAACTCACACAGATTTCGAGGACAGCTGTCACATGTTCCGGCGCGACTGCAAGGACCATGCGCTCCTGTGATTCGCTCACCCAGATTTCCCAGGGATGCAAACCGCTGTACTTGAGCGGCGCACGATCGAGCCAAACCCGAACGCCCGTCTTCGCCCCCATCTCGCCAATGGCGGATGAGAAGCCGCCAGCCCCGCAATCTGTCACCGCTCGAATGAGACCAGCATCACGACAGGCGAGAAGTGCCTCCATGGTGCGTTTTTCCTCGATCGCGTGACCGATTTGCACGGCGTTTGCGTTGACTGAGGCGGTGCGATCGGTCATGGCCGCAGACGAAAATGTCGCGCCATGAATTCCATCGCGACCGGTTTTGCCACCAAGCACGATGATCTTGTCACCGACTCTGGGCTCACCTTTTTCCACGCACGTCTCTGGCATGATGCCGTAGGCGCCGACAATTACACTCGGCTTGGCGCGGAATCCTTCGTGAAAATGGAACGACCCGTTGGCCGTCGGAACGCCCATGCGATTGCCATAATCCCCAACCCCGCGCACCACTTCGCGCAGAATATGGCCGGGATGCAGACAACCGGGCGGGACCAATTCGGATTTCAAATCCCACGGCCCGAGACAAAACATGTCGGTGGACAACACAACACGTGCGCCCAAACCCGTACCCATGATGTCGCGGAACACCCCACCACTACCGGTTGCGGCTCCGCCATAGGGCGCGGTTGCGCTCGGACTGTTATGCGTCTCGACTTTTCCGCAGATGGCTTGTCCATCATAAAACGGAATGACGCCGGCATTGTCGTGGAACATGGAGAGGACGCCCGACGCATGACGCCTGGACGCGCCCTTCAACCGTTCCATGAGCGAGGGCTTGGGACAACCGTCAACGATGAGCTCTGCATTGAACGTCTTGTGACTGCAATGCTCACTCCAAGTTTGGGCCAGCGTCTCGAGTTCGACATCCGTCGGATCTCGATTCAAGTCTGTGAACGCCGATTGAACAGCTTGCATTTCTTCGAGCGACAGAAACAGCTTGTCGCGCGACAGAGCCATGAGCGCTTCGTCACTCATCCCGCCAAGCGGAATGGTTGTGACAGAACCGCGTACTCCTTCGATCAGGAGTGTGGTCGGCTCATTTTTCACCACCTGCGAAACCGTGGGGTTGACCAGCAGTCGAGCAACGATCTCATCGATCTGTGCCCGACTCACCTGCTGACCATAGAACGTATATTCTGTGCTCACGTCCACGGCCTTGAGATTGGTCAACCTGAAATCACTTGCCACTTTCATGAGAGACGCCGCCGCAGGGTTCATCACCCCCGGCTTGTACGCCACTTCAACGGTGCGCTGACCCTCCATCAAAAGCGGCGCATTGAGCGACCACGTCTGATCGATCGATTCGACAAGCACCCGCAAGGCGAACTGTTCCGCCTGCTCGGAGCCAAGTCCTTCCATTTCCAACCGATAGACGGTCACGACCCGAACAGCCGTGAGCATCAGGATCCCGAGCGCGTTCTCGATGGTTCGATGCAACGCCCGTCCCGCACTGTCGTGTGCGGGAATACTCGCTACGCGAATGGTATAAATCATCTCTCGGCCTCCTTGGCACAAGTGTCTGGTTTCGAAGAACACCGTTCGAATATCGAACGGTGTCCGGAGCCTAACCTGTTTCTATTTTTGTGGCAATTTGATTCTTTGGGCTCAGATTCCTCCTCTTTTGGAAAGAGGAGGTGAGGAGGAGTTAAAAACAAAAGGGTTATGTGGTACCAGGTACCAATAATCTCCGGTTTTTAACTCCCTCGATCCCTCTTTCCACAAAGAGGGAGGTCTGATTAAGGTTTCCGACTCCAACGGTCCCAACTCACCAAAAGGGGTGAGGCGATAAAAATGGAGGAGTAAGTTCCCGTGGCAATGCCGATGATCAGGGTCAGCGTAAAGTCACGCAGAGATTCACCACCAAAAAAATGAATGGCGAACAAAACAAGCAAAGTTGTGATAGACGTGCTGAACGAACGAAAAAATGTTTGACGGACAGATGCGGCGACAATATCTTCAAACGAACCAGAAAGTTTTTGCAAATTTTCTCGAATACGATCCATCACCACGATCGTGTCAGTAATCGAATAGCCAAGAATGGTGAGAATGGCGGCGACGAATGGCGTGCCAATTTCGATTCCGTAAAAATGTCCCAGAAAAGCAAACACCCCAATCGGTACGATCACATCGTGAAAGGCGGTGAAGATCGTCACCAAACCATACTTCCAAGATTTGACCGGCACAGAAACTTTGCGAAAAACATACGCCACATAAAGCGCGATGGCGACTAATACAATCACCAATCCGCGAATGGCTTTTTGACGTAACTCCTCCCCAATCACCGGTCCGATGGCATCAAAACGCAATTCAACCGCATCTGCATATTTTTTCTTCAATGCCTGAATCAGGGTCTGATGTTCTTCCTCTGTCATGTGACGCAAACGAAATTGCATCTCCTGCTCACCCACCGGTTGGATGACAATAGATCCAAGATTCACATGCGCCGTATCAAAGACTTGCTGAACTTCGGTTGGTGTGGGACGCGTATTGTATTTAACAGCGAGAAGCGATCCTCCCGTAAAATCAATCCCCTGTTTCAACCCCCAGATCGCCAAAAAAAGAATGGACAATCCAATCATCGTTCCAGACAAAATGTACCAAACGGGACGCAATGTGATGACATTCATTTTCATACGTTATTCTTGTTTGTTGCGCGGTTTAAGAAATAACCAACCATTTTTCGCGATGGGTGTACCCGCCAAAAATCGCAAGATCGTCCGACTGGATACAACGGCCGTAAAAAGAGAGATGAGCGTACCAATGGCGAGCGTGAGCGCGAATCCCTTAATCATGGATGAGGAGAACCAATACAACACGGCACACGAAATCAAAACCGTCGCGTGTCCGTCTCGAATCGATAACCAAGCACGTTTAAACGCATCTTCAAGTGCCAGCGTAAGTCCTTTCCCTTCCATCCATTCCTCTTTCAACCGTTCAAACACAAGCACATTCGCATCAACCGCAATGCCCAATGACAGAATAAATCCTGCAATGCCAGAAAGGCTCAAGGTTACGGGAATCATTTTGAACACCGCGGCAGAAACGGCCGCATACAAAAGAAGTGCAACAATCGAGACAACCCCTGGCAAACGATAGAGCGCGATCATGTACAAGGCGACCAGCAAAAATCCGATCAGTCCAGCTTTCAAAGATTTTTGCAAAGAATCTGCGCCAAGCGTTGGTCCGACGGTTTGTTGGGCAATCAATTTAATCGCGACCGGAAGCGCACCGGCCTGCAAACGCTGAGCAAGAAGTTTCGCTTCATTCAAATTAAAACTTCCAGTAATCACCGCTTGCCCGCCCAAAATTTCATTCTGTACGGTTGGGACGGAAATCGGCTGACCATCCAAAAAGATGGCGACCGATTTGCCCACATTGCGTTTGGTGATGTCCGCGAATAGTTTTCCGCCTTCGCTATTAAATTGAAGAGCGATCTGGATCGCACCCGTGCGCTGATCAAACTCGACACGCGCTGACTGCAATTGTTTTCCGGTCAGAGCTGTTGCTTTCCAAGGATCAACCGGCGGCGCAAGATCTTCTGGTGTCAATTTTTTGATTTCAATCAAACGCACATGAACGTCCTTCACAGGTCGTTCCTCCAACTTCCAAATAATGTGAAAACCAAATGGTGTTTCCACGACATCAGAAATAGTCCCGACTTTCTGAACAAATACCACTTTCTCGAATTCATCCACCATATCTCCTTTCCCAAACCAACTCAGATCACCTTTTGATTCGACCGCTCCAGGCTCCTGGGAATTTTCTGCAACCAATTTATCAAAATTCGCCTGGGTGATTTGCGCCTTTATCTTATCAATCTTGGCTCGCGCTTCCTCTTTCGTATAAGTCGAAAGATCACCACGTGCACCTTTATAACTGATCAGTACATGTTTGGCATGAATTTGGGTTCCTGCATCTTTTACCTCTTCCACTTTCGCGATCGTTAAATAATGTGGACGCTCAATCGGCAATGGCAAAACCGTTCCCGCTGGCAAATCTTTGGCTTTAGAATAAATATCGCTGACTTCAGATTTATCCTTAATAAAACCCAAATCACCACCAGACTCTTTTAACGCAGGATTTTCCGTTTTTTCTTTGGCCAGCGCAGCAAAGTCTGTACCTGGTTTTTTTGCCTGCATCAAAATTTGATCAACGCGTTTGTTCGCATCCACATTTGTCTGATCCATCTCCTTTTTCTGTTCTTCGGTCAACACCGGCGTTTTCTGATCATTCTGTTCTTTAAATTCCAAAATTGGCGTTTCCCCAATCAACTTAATTGCTTGATTGATATCGCGGATACCGGCCAGTTCGACCGTCACGCGCCAGGCATTGCCCGCTTGAGTCGTTTGAATGAGCGGTTCAGAAACGCCAAGCGTATTCACACGACGCTCAATCACATCACGCACCCCATCAAGTGCACTTTTACGATCCGCATCCGCTTGCTTGGAAACATCTGCCTCATATTCCAAGTGCGTACCACCTTGAAGATCAAGCCCAAGCACAAATGGTTTCTGAATTTGACCCAAGTTGATCCCAATAAGACTTTTTGCTTGAGCAAGCAGCCAATTCGCTGGAGCCGGATAGGACAAAGAACCCGTCACAATAAACAAAACGAGAAGCCACAGAATGCGGTTACGAATGGTTCGCTTAGATTGAATGGGGTTTCTTTTCAGAGGAGGCATACGGGTCCAAAATTAGTTTGAAACGATGGGATTGAGTTTGGGCGGCATCTTACGCATTAACCACCATTGTTGCAACCAAGTAAGCACACTCATCACAAACCAGTAAAGGGTGAGCCCGCCAGGCAAAGAAAACCCGATCACTGCCGTCATGATGGGCATGATATAGGCCATCTGCTTATTCATCATGGTGGCCATACTTTCGTCTTTGGCGCCTGTCGTTCCTGCGACTTCCGCGGGCGGAGAGGTAATGGTCGCGGCCGGTGGTTTTAAAATCTGTTTGGTTTGGAAAAATTGGACGATGGCCGCAGCAATAGCCAACACCGGACTTGCCTTAGCCAGATTGATCAAACCAAATAGCGTTGGATCAATGTGTGAGGGATGTGGAATAAATCCGTACAACAACCCTTCAAAACTACTTGAGCCCAATCCAATGATCAACGCGCGATACAATGCCAAGAGTACAGGCAGTTGAATCAACAGCGGCAAACAGGAAGAGGCTGGATTAACCTTTTCTTTCGCATACAACGCCATGAGCTCACGCGCCTGCTCTTCTTTTTGATCTTTCTCTTTTAAACGTTTCCGAATCTCATCAATTTTTGGTTGGAGTTCCTGCAACGCGCGCTGTTGCTTGATCTGTGCGACGGTAAACGGATAGAGAACAAATTTGATGATGATGGTCAGCAAAATAATGGCAATACCAATATCCTGACCCGGCACCACGCTATACAACCAAATCAAAACATTCAAAATTGGTTGAACAAATATGAACGTAAACCAATGGGAAATAAAGGACATACCAAGCGTTAGGCCTTAGGCGTTAAGTTCTCGACTTCAGACTCAGACACTGATCCTTCTTCTGACGGAACAACCGGGGCCACAAATTCTCCCTTCTCTGAATCTGCGACCGCTTCCCCACCTTCTTTGACGATCGTGATACGCCAGCCAGTCAGTTTTGCCGCGAGCCTAACATTCTGACCGCCTTTACCAATGGCAAGCGATAGCTGATCCGGAGCGACGTGTGCATGCGCAAGATGCTCTGCCTCATCTAAATGTACTTTGATAACTGGTGCCGGCTTGAGCGCTTCTTGAATAAATCTTGCTGGATTATCACTCCATTCAATCACATCAACTTTTTCCCCACCGAGCTCACGATTAATCATTTGGATACGCGTTCCGCGCTGACCAATACATGAACCGATCGGATCAATCGCAGGATCGTTCGTTGTCACGGCGATCTTGGTGCGTGAACCAGCTTCGCGCTCAATCGCTTTAATTTCCACAACCCCATTTGCAATTTCGGGAATCTCCTGCGTGAACAAACCAACAACTAATTGAGGACTGGTTCGTGACAAACGAATTTCCGGACCTTTGGTCGTCATGACCACTTCACGCAAAATCACTTTCATACGCTTACCCCGATCATAACGTTCAAATTCAATCTGATCTTCTGGAACCATGATCCCAGAAGTTCGACCGAAATCAATAATCACCAAACGCCCTTCACGACGCTGAACCGTGACATTCATGAGCTCACCTTCACGACCCTTGAAATCACTAAAGATCACCTCACGCTCTGCCTCACGAATTTTTTGCAAGATAATTTGTTTAGCTGTTTGTGCAGCCATGCGACCAAATGCCGCTGGCACCGTGAGTTCCACGCGAATTTCTTCCGCGAGCGCGGCGTCCGCTTTAATATCACGCGCGTCAGACAACATAATCATGGTCTTCGGTTTGAACTTAAATTCATCCTCAACAACCACTCCATCGACAGGCGCTTGCTCAGACACGATGGTTACGCGCGACGGCCGTCCGTCTTCCCGTTTCTTTGTCGCATACGATGCTTCAAACCGCTCAAAATAATCTTCCGGCAATTCCATATCCTCAACCACTTCTTTCACATCAAATACGCGGATCCCGCCAGTTTGCCCATCATATTTTTCCGAATCAAACTCCACGCGAATATTCTGATTCTTATTGCCAAAATCTTTTCGAAACGCCGCGGCAAGCGCACTCTCAACCGTCTCGAGTACGGATTCATAAGAAATATTCTTCTCTTCAGCGATTTGTTTCATCGCTTGGGTGATGGGTGAAGCCATAGGTAGGAATATAAAAAGGGTAAAATAAGACCCGTCCTTCCAGAACGAGTCAATGGGCAATAGGATAGGGGAAAAGGAAAAGCCTGTCAAATCTGCACTCACATATATTGGGACCTGGTCCGGACCAGGTCCGGGGGTAGTTTATCCACAAGGTGATCTATTCTCTTATCCTTGACCTTTGTTTGACTATTTGCTTAACTCTGTCTTCCGGAGTAATCTGGAGTTAAGCGAAGCGGGATCAATGTGGTCCCGCCTCGATGCACCTCGAGAAAAAATCCGACCTGCGACAGCGGGCGGTAGAAAGGGACTGAAAATGATGATCCGAAACGTCTCTCTCCTCTGCCTCGCGCTCGCCGCAGGTTCGGCCTGCAGCGCCCCGGACATGATGCCCCCACCCGGAATGATGGGTGACGGGCCGGACATGGCCAAGGTCGTTCCTCCGGGATCCGACCTCGCCGGCATGATGATGACCGGCGGCGACATGGTGATGAACGCCAATGCCTGTGCTTCTTGCGTCATGGGTCAGACCATGCTGAAGGATTGCATGGACATGATCAGTTACTGCATGGACAAGGCTACGGACACGAACCAGTGCCCCAAGACCTGTTCATGCGGTTTCGACCTCCCAGGCGGGGAGTGTCCCATGGGCAAGCCATTCAACTGGACCATGCAAGTCGTGGGCCAGACCTGGTCGTGCGATGGTCAGCCTGCGTTCGAACCCAAACAGTTGAGCCAGGATGGCGAGCCACTACGCGTGGACTTCCACATGGGCGGTGATACTAATCACGCGACTTGTGTGGGAGACTCATGCTGGTACCGAGCATCATATTCCCCACTTCTTAAGGTGGCGCGTGTTCGATTCACGAGTGCAACTTCGGCCGTGATCGAATCGTGGCCCAAAGGCTGGGACGTTTCGACGAAACCTGGAGGTATCGTCGGTAATTGTACGCAGTTCTAATCCAGTCTCGCCAGTTGTACCTTGCTTCTTTCCCCTCCGACTTTGCTCGCGAGGGGTTTTTTAATTTAATCCTAACCTATTGTTTCTGCACAAATATCATTAAAGATTACACAACCCACGGGACAATGAGGTGCTGAATACTCCTTACAATTTCTGAGTCCACAGTATGGATTGTTAACATCAGTATTAACACAACCAATGGGACAATTAGGTTTTTTGTACGCACTGCAATTAGGTCCTGGTTGAGGTGTTTTGGACTTAAGATTCTCATCTTCCTGTGTTTGCAATTCACCACTTGAACGTAGTTGCAATGATCCTGGATACACGATCCAAGGACGATAGTTCTGCGTATATCCACTATTCAAACTCTGAAAATCTGGATTTGTTGAATTGCATTCGTTATTCAATAGCCTACCGAATGTTGCCCGCACCTCGTTAGTAGATTTAATTGTACCTTCTCGTATTCCATCAGCTAGTCCCCAAGAATAACAGCCACCATATGGATGTAAAACTTCATTATCAGATCCATCATCCTGTAACTGATTATCTTTAATCTTGGTCCGACACTCTCCTGAACACCAGCCCCAATTATCTTGCAGCATAACGCGCGGAGTAAAGCGGCATGCATTTACTTTTTTATCCCAACAACCACGGTTTGGAGCCAATCCCGTTGGAATACAGATGTCCCCTGCTGCACAACGGAGTGGGATATTGCCTATTTCCTGTTGCGGTGTTGTACAACCGCGATTCGGATCTCGGGAACAACGTCCTTCCAAAAATTTCTTCGGTTCTTGCTGTTGATTCACAGGCCACTCAAATTCGCACGCGGGCAGATCGCCCGTGCCGCCGCAATAGTATTGGTGGCTGAATTCGAAATAATTGGGCTGGCAAGCCTCACCACTATTACCGAAGAACGTACGGTATATACATTGATCTTTAGCTTTGCCAATCGTGCAATCAGAGTCAGAATGACAAGTTTTGTATTGTTTTTTGGAACAGGTGCCGAGCGGCGCACAACGACCCGCACCAGCGGGACAATCAACATCCGTATTGCAGGTGATTCCCCATCCGCGGATCGGATCATCACACTCGCTCTGAGTTGCGCAGAATGGTTTATGATTTTTCAAGCTTGCATCAGCAATTTTTTGCTGAAACCCATCCCCCCAATCAACGGTCACGTTCTTGAGCGGCATCTGCTCATGACTGGCCCAACCATAAAACTTGAGAGAGGCTTTATGCTGACCGCCAGCAGCATTCACAGCACCATCGGATTGACCATCAAAAGAGAACATATCTAAGCGTTGAATGGAGCATTGGCCAGGCGTGTCACACTTGCGGGCATCAGGTGCCGCAATCCGTGGTGGATGAGGGGTGTAGTAGGCAATGGTGTCAGTGAATTGCTGAATCCGAGGAACATCTGCTGGAATAGGATCATAGCCTAAAAATTGAGGGGTGTAGTGCCCAGGTGTGACATTGGTCGGAGGAAGGTTATCCGAAAGGAACGGATCCAAACCTTCTTGTTTGCCGTTTATGTTCTTCGTAAAATTATAAACTGTTAATCCGCACGATTCATCGCTTGGATCCGGACATTGTTTTATATCGGGTTGATATTCGGTTCCGGTCCATTGATATATGCGATAAATTTTGGCGAACAGATTTGTCAGATAGTGCCAAGATCTGCCATAAGGAGGGACATTGAGCTCAACGAATCCTTTTGGATCATTTGGATCAGGCACTTTACAGCACGTTTCTTTTCGAAAGAAACTCCCGATTCCGGCACCCAAGAAAGTTGGTGGCTTCAGGGAAGAGAATCCAGCCACATTCCCACCGCTTTGGAACAACGGATCTGTTCCAGCCGGTCCGGTATTTAACGCGCTCGAAAATGGGGCGAAACGAGAACCATATTGAAATCCAACACCGGGAGCCGTAAAATTTCCGTTCTTCCACACACGATCGGTAAAAGCGGCATTTTGACGAGAGTCACGACTGATGACTTCCGCGAGTTGCGTACAAATACTCCCATAATTAACCTTGATATTCATATAGATATATCTCATATCATTTGCCTGACCTCCACAGGTCGAGACCCAAAATCCCTGTAAACTCCACGGGCCATTGACAGCTTTAGACTGAAACACCCCCCGAATGGAAAAGTAAGGTTTATCACTGGTACATTTTTCCGTATAAGCAGTTGATCGAATATGACTTAATTGACGTTTGACACTGCTGGCATCAGGCGGATCAAACGGTTTCAGCGAATCTTTAAAGAGAGAAATGAAGTTTGTTTGCCCGCTACTCCGATAATCCGTTTGCCAAGTCTTCATAAAGCACTTGCCTGGCTCATTCACACAATCCACTTCCAAAGGTTGCCCTTGAGATCCTTTGAACAGGGTATCAGCTCCTCGACCCAGAATAGGCTTATAGTTCTCAAAAAATTTCTGTCGCCATTCCACATCCTTGGCCTTGGTGCTATCCCCTTCATTATAATCTACCTCCCCTAAGCCATCGACCCAGTCCGCTTGATATCCGCAGGCTAAACGGCCCATATCATTTGGATTTTCGATCGGGGAAATGCTGATATAGGCCAGGCTCTTATCTTTATTGTCCCCACCATTGAATTCTAGTATTGGTTTCTCCAATTGAAAAAATGTTTCGGTATAACTTTGATCTGGACTACTTCCAGCATCAACCAAACGTACAGCCGAAAGATCACGGTCATTGTCTCCCTCATCTTGATCATCATCTGCCAACTCACACTGCTCGGCGTTTGGACTGAATTCAGGACGATCCCCCACGAGCGAAGCACCTGGATATCCCCCAACGGCCGAGTCTCTGCCATTTGATGTGAAATTATCATCGTAATTGAATTTGAACATACTCCCAGCATAATTAGAGTCTGGCTTACCTTCATTCTGCTTTTTTTCATCATGTTCACCAACAAAATCCACATCCGTTAAAGAACGCGCGCTCGGTGGATCAGCTTTTGATAAACAGTAGTACTGGCCTGAATTTTCTGGCGGGAAATAGCCGGCCGTCGGCACATAATGATAGGGATCTTTTTCCCCAAACAAAATTGGCGTTGGATTCCACGTTAAGCATGGGTGCTGAGTCACATCATCTCCAGTAATGCGTGTCATGTCGCGCTCCAAACATTGTCCAAAAATTCCGTTGACTATTTGCGATTTACGGAAAGCCACGCATCTCCCGCCTTGTTCCGGTGGTCCGCAGGTTTGAGAGGCATTAGACCCTTCAATCGCCAATTTCTGTGGATTTTTTGGATCTGTCTGCGGTATTTTAAATATCGCTTCCGGCAAACACGACTGTCCGGCGCGCGGTCCGCCCGCGCACACCCCGGGCAAAACATGTGAAGAAAACACATCGTAAAACTTGATGATACCGGCATCTGGATATTCCACACGTTTATAACTGCAAGCACAATCTTCACCGTATTCACAGATGTTGGCTCCGGTAAAACTGGTTAACCGTTGTTTCGGTTGAGCAGGATTTTTGGACGTATCCCAATCAATCGCATACGAAGAAGGGAATGGAGCATCCGCTTCCGGATAAGCTCGACACTCCGCACTCGGAAATGCCTGACTCAAAGCCTGATCATGGGTTGGATTAGGCTGAGCAAATTTTAAAGTCACATTCTGAAAATCTAAGCCAGTGTCTTTGGCATTGACCGCCACATAGCAAAGGAATGAACGGCCTGAACTTAAGGCTTGCAAGTATTCATTCAAACGATAATACCCAATTCTCCCAGTGCCAACATGCTTACACAAAAACAGTTGAGGATTCGCTTTAGACAACGGGTCTTCTTTATCGAGCTTGATTGCTTCATAGCTCTTGGGACTTGGGTTCAAAAGGAATTTATTTGGATTCTGAGGATCCACGATTACTGGGATGACAATAGCAGCGGCCAAACGATAATCCAAGGCAAACCGATATTTGTTATTTGCTACATTCCCTGCCCCATCCGCACCAGGTTTCGCCGTGGTCAGGTCCGGCACCTGAAATGAATTCGGGATGGTGTAACCAGAATAATCATTTTCCCCCAAACCGATCCTCCGACTCGCGTATTGGTTGACGTCAAAGAATGCGCCGCGGGTCAGCGTTGGTTCCGTACTCGTCGTCGCACGATTCACATAATGTGCGCAGAAAATATCACCGTTCTCATGGCTCGCCTGATCGCATAACGCCAAATTCGTACAAATATCTTTATATTTATTGCTGCTGCGATCAAACACTGTTTCGGCACTCTTACACCCCAACCACTGCGAACAATCACGATCCACGTTTACTTTAATCAACAAATTGGCATCATTTTCTCTCGTTCCTCCAGGCTTACTGCACGATCCTGTAAAATCGTGGGTATGAGTCAATAAAACCGGGTTAATAATCTCTTTATCAACAATCTTATAATTACATTCCGCATCCCGTTCACACACATTGCCTTCCCATGGATTGATCTTTGTATCCACAACCCCCAGAAAATTGGTCGTGACAATCGTTTCCTGTCCCTGACACTTCTTGGCTTGACAATTTGCATCCTTTGATCCCAAACAACTCACAGGCGTGGTGGGCGTAAACAATTGATCGCGATATTTTGCATAACTGGCAGACACGTTGTAACTCAATTGCGTATCACTCAAATTATTCAACAAGATACAGCCCTTCCCAACATCTACACTCCCATTACACGTGGCGGTATCAAATTTCTGCGGATCATAAATAAAGAAGTATGGCTTACCGGTTTTATGTGATGGATCTGATACATCATTTGGATCGCGCAATTCCGAACACTCCCCTTGATCCTGCGGACACAACCCTCCCCATCCCTGATATTCCGTGTCACCTGTGCGCAGAAGATTAAACGTCTGACCGTTTTCCAAGACCAGCGGATAACACGGAAGCGTTGTCCCCTTCTCAAACCAACCAGAATAGGTACCGACCGCTAAATTTTTAATCCCTGAATTATCTCCGGTTAATGGAACATTCTCTTTATATTCACAGGTGTGATTTCCTGGATCGCGGAAATATTCTTTTCCTCCGGTCGCCGGATTAAATTCCTGACAAAAAAGTTCAGATGGCCGGCACAAACCCTGATCGTATTTCGTAATGTCATCTTTATAATAAACCGTGGCGAACGTGGATGTCGCATCCAAACTCAAACGATTTTGGGTATATTTTGGTTTTCCAAACGCCCGGCACGAGGCATTTTCTGGTTGACAATGTTTGCTCGGATCATCAATCAAATACAAATAGCGATCGGCCGAACGGGTGGTTGTTGCGCCACCAAATCCTGGAATCACTGGTTTGTCTTCCATAACGAATGTTTGTTCACCCGTGTCAGCTGAATTCCGCGTATCAATAAATCCAGTACAGCTGATCGCCTGTTGACGACACAAGCGCGAGAACTGACGAATGTCTACTTTTTGCCCATCGCGCCGCTTGTATTCGCGACAACCTAGCATGGCTTGCGGTTGAGGGACTCCGCCTAATCCGGTATCACACTCATTCGGTGTCTTCCAAGTATTGGCTCGCACATAGGCCATATCCGGAATAAGAGTCACCGTTACTTCATCCAGATAAACAAGAGGCGTCGCAGCACTCCAAACGAGCGCGGTTAGCTTACTCCCACTCCAACCATTAAACGGACCCACCGAATATCTCTGCCAATCCGGTGTCAGATTCACCGTACCGACCACGGTCTTTTTTCCTAAATCTTTTGGATCTGCTGTTGATACGAACAATGGAACAGAGCTGGTCGCGGCTGGTCCTTTGGCCCAAAAGGTCACGCGGAATAAGTCGGTCGGAGTTGAAGTGACAGATACGCTCGCCTGTACAATCTTGTCTTGCGGCTTATTTTTTGCTGGGATCCGCAACGACGAATCACCGACTAAAAGTGATTCACTTGATTTTTCTCCACCGACAAACGCCCCAATCCCATCTCGAAAATTTTGTGCCAAGACCGTTTGCATGTTACCAGACTCTGCTCCCGCATAAGCGCGACAAGAAATTGCTTGTGCACTACACACCCGACTTTCCGGGGCAAACAACGAATACACACACTCCCCTGTGGATGCCTGAAACGTTCCACCTGTTTTTTTACAGTCATCTATATTCCGATTGTTCAAACGATAATCTTTACACTGATCCGTCGATAACACGGTCTGAGAATAATAACGATAAAAAACATGGCCATCCGCATCGTAAAATTGTCGGCAATCCGGATCAACGCCGCTCCGCCAATTGGCTTCACTACACGTTTTTGGGTCTTTAAAACTTACCTGATCTGGACCACGTTTGAGCAACAGAAGTGGCCCGCCAGCGACTTCCCCGGGCAAAACATTGGCATTTGGATCTTGCTTCATGCTCCAACTACGTAATTGAAATCCGGCGGTGTCTGATCCTTCCCAGGTAAAAAATGTTTTGGAATTTTTATCTGGCTTTTCACAGGCGCGTACATAACTATAGTAAGCCGTCCGCTCACCGCCACCTGCACTCGCCTCCACATTGGTAAATTCTTCACAACCGACTTGCTCCTGTGTACAGGCTTGAGCTGTGGCAGGAATAAAAAAGTCTGTCGCTGTGTCCGTAGGATCATCAAACTCTTTTATACTGTCATGTACCAAATCAAATGCTGACGGTTGTTTTCGATACTGGGCATAGCTGACACAGGTTTCCGGACAATAATCATTTGTACCGACAATCGCTGGCACTTCTCCGCCTGCCAGCACATCGGTGTAGCCCTGACAGCCGGCTTCTGACTGACGACAGACTTGAGCAAATTTTGCACACAATGGATGATCCTTGCCTTCTCCACGGCAATTGAGATCTTCTGGCGCAAGTTTCATAAACGTCGCTGGCAAACTAGCATTCAACCCCGATGCAAATGGCGTAGCAAGCTCGCCTTCTTCCAATTGCAAAGCGTCTAGTAAGGCTGGCGAATTTTTATCATCTTGAGATAAGCTCATCACCGCGAAACGTGCATTGGCCGCGCTCAAAAAACTACATTCATAGCGTCGCCAGTCTGTCGTAAGAGCCGGATGAGCACGTAAATCAACACTCTCAACTCCGAGTCCAGCTGGTTCACAGCCCGAACTACGAAAATCTTTAATCGTAGCCGCCTTATCTATCATCAAATTTTTCTCCGTATATTGAATGATCTGCGCTTTAAATGATTCATTGCCCCCATCTTTTGTTCCACGTGCATAGACAGAGAAGGTATACATGCGTCCGGAAGTAATTGCCATTTTTTGAATAATCGTTTTACCAAGCGACAACTCTAAAGCAGAGGCTGTATCAAATGAGGCCGTTCCACTCGCGACTTGGGGAATCGTGAAAGGGGTACCCGGCGACCAATTGGCCAGAGTTGGGGTCGATGTCCCAACGGCATTTTCAAATGAAGGATTCTGAATCAGATTTAAGGCTGAATCACCAATTTGAAATGAATGGACCTTCGTACAACCTTCGTCTGATCCAGAACATGGCGCCAACGTCTTATCAAAGTAGATACGTGGGCCGGTTGAGGTCGTTCCCACCCACGCATCCGTACTTGTACTCAAAGCATTGCGCGTCGTCGCATACCACAAACATCCGACATTGCTAGCATCACACGTTCCGTAATCCAACGTATTGCGCAGATAGGAAATCGCCCCGCCTCCAGGAGCTTGATAATTGCGACAGCTGGAAAAACGTGCCGGACATTCTTCGGCCTGAAAACGATAAACCGTTTTTTCTGCCATGCAGTAACCATAACCGCCCGTACACTCACCTTGATTGTTCCGCTTAAGACAGGTTTGAATGTCCTGACACTCTTCCCGACGCTGATTGATAGATGGAGATAAAAGCGTATCGCCAAAACCAGACAGCGTGCATTGTTGAGGAAACGACGTGATGACCCAGTTCGCATCAATCAAATGACACCATGGATATTTGGCATCACGCTGGCCCTGCGGATTGCACACGGAAAATCCTTTCACAACTTCAGACAACGTGGCACAACCACTAGAAGAGTTACACAAAGCCTGATTTTCCGCCGAATTCGCCGCCAGCTCAAATCCCACAGACAAAATACGCGCCAGTCGTAATTTCTGCAGATTGCCCGCACAGTAAGCTGTGTTAAAACAGTTCGGATCCTGATTCAGCTTGGTCATGCTGGTTGGAATCAGTCTGCGCGATCCATCCAAGAAACCTTTGCCCATCGCTTCGCCAACCGTAAAAGATCCCTGCTCACCCTGGCTCTGGACGGCCTGAATGAATTTTTGATCAATCGTACAATTCCACAAACCACGATAATCACTTGGACAACCTGAGAACTCCGATACCACATCCACTTGCGCGACTTTTTGCAGGTTGGGCGTCTTCAAATCAATGTTCGCCGCACGCGCATCGGTTTTTCCTGCCGTCACAATCGCATCTGGATTCGCCGCGACGTTCTGCCGCACGGCATCGGAATAATCAAAGGCACCGGTAAACCCTTTATCAAAAATGCGCTTCATGAATTTGGAAGCAAGCGTGTTCAAAAAAACCGAAGCCGTATAACTCGCCAACTGGATCGGACCTTCTTTAAACGCATTGCCCAAAATCGCTCCGGTTTGCGCAATCTGCGAAGCATTGCCTTTTCTCACCGTTTCTTCTTTTGTCGCTTCAGACACGACTTCGCTCGGCGTTTTGACATTGCCTGAAATAATCCCGGAGACATCTTTAAACCCTTTGCCAACCTCACGTTCTTTCGTCGCAAAGGATACGGCATCCGTTGTTTTTAAAGTGACAGAATTCAAAATATTTACCGTGGCCCCAAGCTCACTCGTATTCGTATTCAAATTAAAATCAATCGTCGGATAGGTTTCCGCTTTTGTTAACGACGAGCCAAATGAATTCCAATTGTTAATCACATTCTGAAATTCACATTTTGGTTTTTGCGGTGAGTACTGCCCCTGACCAACACCAGACTGCGGGAAAAAATTACCCAGTGACAATTGGATCTTCAGCAGGTTGCTGGTATTGGGCTTACACAAATTAAATCCAATATTCTTAAAAAATTCTGAATCTGACAATGAACCCATGGCCTCGCCCACCGCATCCTTGCCCACATCTGTCATGTTTTTCGCAAAATTTTTGGTAAAAAACTGTGCCCCCTGACCCTTGCCACCTGACACAATATAGTTCGCCGCTTCATAGGCAAGACGACCTACTAAAAGCTGGGCCGCATTAAAAAAAGCCACAACCAGAGCACGGGTAATCTGAGAAATGATCGTCTTATAAGTGCTGTTAGCTGTTTCTGGCAGGTTGGCCATAACTGCACTTGGCATACCAACGCCAGTAACCGGCGGAGCATTCTCCGGCTGAGCTAACGCAAACTCTACAGATGGGCCGGCTAAACTCACACAAACAACCATAACAATCAACACCGATTGCATGGCGCGAAAAAAAATCGAAGAGCGATTAATCTTCATGAAAAGTTATTCATCTGAATCTAAATTTGGCAAAGGTCCTGGAATATTTCCCACTTGATTTAATATTTGACTCGAACCAGCTGCCGCTCTAATTTTCAATGCTTCCTGATAGGCCGCATTATACACCTGTTCCACCTGAATATCCGAAAGTCCATCTAATGTATCCTTGGCAACAAGATTGTTAGAGACTAAATATTCACGAATTTGAGTAGGAGTGAGACTGGTTGGTTCAGGCGGAGCCTGTAAAAACGTTTTCACGCCAATCGCTCCTGTCCCACTCTGCCCAATCTCCGCATCCGCCTGTGGAACGGGGAGTTGTGCTACATCCAAAAACTCACTAAAAGAAGAGGAGGCGTTCGCCTGAGGCAGTTGATTAAACGCCTGAAAACAGGTTTTTCCCTGTGGACAATTCGGATCAGAATTTTGTGCGACTTCGACCGTATCTGGAACGCCGTCCGAATCACTATCCCCTATATAAGGTGAGGTGTGGTAAACGTATGACTCATCATAATCTGACAACCCATCATGATCTGTATCTTTTTGTTTTGAATCATTCAATTGATTTGCTTGTGTTTGTTGTTCTGTAAAAAATTGTTGGGCGAGTTTTGACTTTTGATTCGGAACAAGAAATGGACTCCGAACCTGTCCGCTTACTTGAAACAATGCGAGCGAAAAAGCAACCAGCCCGCAGAAACTTAAAATTCCCCCAGCCAATCTCTGCTCGGTTGATAGATGTAACCACCAGGCCCTCACGCCAGACGGTTCTTGCTCCTCCATAGCATAAAAAAAGTATAGCACATGCGTTCTTGTCTATCTAGAAAAAATACTCTATTCTACCCACAACCTATGCCAGCACATTCTTCTCAAGACTGGTCTCTCCCCGCGCAAGAAGGACAGCTATCGGTAGATATCTTTCGAGAAGGTGAAACGCTGATCATACGCTCCCCGGTCGCAGGTACACGGCTTGAGAATCTAGATATTGCCGTGCACGGAGATTTGTTGACGATCCGAGGCACTCGACAAATGATCGAAACTATTAATCAAGATGATTGGTTTCATCAAGAATGTTATTGGGGAGCGTTCAGCCGCTCCATTATTCTGCCCCTTGAAGTCTATGCGGAAAAAGCAGAAGCGGCTCTGCAAGATGGATTGCTCACCATCCGCTTACCAATCCGCTCAGGCTCTCATCGTCTAACCATCAAACCTCATTAATCAATCTATGCTCAATCCGTTGACACTGACTGTCGAAAATATCCAAGGGAATATCATCAACGCGAAAAGCGCAGATGGAAAAACCTGGTCTCTGCCTATGGAGACCGTGCATGGAACGCCTAAACCCGGACAAGAAATCCGCCTGATCGGCGTGACCGTTGGCGCAGAAGATATTGGCACCAGTGCATTCGCTCAAACTCTTCTCCAAGAAATTTTAGGCGGAAAAACTGCATGAGAGTCGCGCTGATCATCTGGCTATTCATCTTGAGCGCATCTCCGGCGTTGGCATTTGTAAATACGAAAATCGTTCCAGGCCTATCCATCTGGCACGTCCGATTGGATCATCTAGATCAAAAACAAGCCGTGGAAATCTTACAAAAAAAAATCCCTGACATCATTCCCGCGTATCTGACATTTCAGATCAATCGCGAATCCTTCGATCTAAAAACAGACTGGATCCATGCGGATCTTGAGACGACCATCAATCAAGCACTCGCGTTTGGACATTCTGAAATCTGGTGGCGTAATTGGTTCGATCACATGCGCCTGTACATCTACCCCGTGAATCTTGAACCAAAAATAACGATCGATGAACCAGCTCTGCGCCTTCTCTTACAACCACAGCTAGATCCACGGCTTATCACCGTAAAAAATGCTGAACTCATGGTCAGCCTTGTCGTAGGTACTTCCACCCCAAGTATTCGAATAGAAACCGAGCGGGATGGCGTCCTGATCGATACCGATGCGGTCATACGGCTGATCCGTGTGCGAATCACTGACCAAGATTTTTCTCCCATCACGATTCCAACCATTGTTGTGAAAGCGGAAAGACGCACAGAAAATCTTGAACCACTCCGCGATCAGGTCCCTTCCTGGCTCGCCTACGCACCATTTGAACTCCGAGCCGATGGGGAACGTTTCAAGATATCCCCAGCTACACTGGCCTCCTGGCTTGATGGAGTGCCTCAAGATCAAACTATTGTTCTAGGATTAAATCCCGATCGAGTTGAAGCGACGTTAAAAGAGCGTTTGGATGGCATCTTGCAGACGGCTAAAGATGGTTCGCTCACGCTCGAAGAAGATACTTCCTCAACAAGTTCAGCCTACAAAATAAAATCATTTATCCCTGGGATGGATGGGGTTGATCTTGATACCTCTGCCACTGTTCAAGCCATGCAACAGGCCTGGACCGTCGGTTCTTCGACTATTCCTATTACGCTGACACGACATCCGGCCATCATCGAAGGGGCCGATGCTGAGCGTCTGGGTATTCACGAATCAATCGGCGTTGGTCGCTCAAATTTTTCTGGTTCGCCCGTTAACCGCCGCAAAAATATCGCACTCGGCGCACAAAAAGTTTCTGGCGTACTTATTCCACCAGATACTGAATTCTCCCTCATCAAGACATTGACTCCGATTGACCAAACAGCCGGTTGGCTCAAAGAACTGGTCATCAAAGACAACAAAACCATCCCGGAATTTGGCGGAGGACTGTGTCAGATAGGCACAACCGTTTTTCGTGCCGCGATTGATTCTGGACTACCAATCACCTCACGCGTCAATCACGCCTATCGCGTACCGTATTACGAACCCGCTGGAAAAGACGCCACCATTTATGATCCGGCTCCGGATATGAAATTTAAAAATGACACCGGTCATTGGATTCTCGTTTCGTCCCACATCAAAGGTGATAATATCTCTTTTACCTTTTGGGGCACACGTGATGGCAGAGAAATCACACAAAGCGATTCCCGTGTTTATAATTTCGTCCCACCACCGGCGAAAAAAATTATTGAAACGTTGGATCTCCCACCAGGACAAATCAAATGCACAGAAAAAGCTCACACCGGGGCTGACGCGAGTTTTACCTATGACGTGGTCTATCCAGACGGCAAAAAAAAACACGTGACCTTTTTCAGCCATTACAAACCCTGGGGTGCGGTATGTCTATTAGGCGTAGCACAGTTATCGGCTAGTTCGACAACTCCTATCGTTGATGAAACAGGTGTGAATAACCCCAATTAACCTCAAAATGCAGGCTCTTGACAATCATTGACCCTGTGCTTGGTAACATGGTAAAACCTCTCTTACCCCCTGGATCAGGGGGTAATCTTGACAGGATTCAAAATACTTGATATCCTTCCATGATCACTTTGATCAGCTCATGCTTCGACAAGCTCACCATACACCAGGTCTTTAGCAATCCGCGTCCACGACAAGCATGGAATCTTTCCATAGGGTGTGGCAGGTCTTCGGACTCGCTCTCCCCTTTAGAAAGGTTTCTTGGATGCGGATTGCTCAAGCTCTGATGAAAAAACTCCCCCGGCACAGTGTCGAGGGAGTTTTGTTTTACCAACATCCTGAATTCTGACTTATAAATAATTTCAATAATCAATTTTATTTTAAAACTTGGTAGTGTAGTTGGATGGTATGTATGTTTATTTTTTTTACCTCTAACAACTCTAAATCAACTGCAAAATCTCCTTCGGCAAAAATAGGGATCCCCTGACCAAACACGAACGGTTCAACATCAATGTAAATTTCATCGATCAATTTTTCTTTGATGAACGAACGGTTTAACTGACCGCCGCCGGCTAAAAATGCCGTGGTAAATCCTCTCGCTTCCAAAAGACGCAAAATTTCTTGTGGCGGCTTATCTGTGGTCAATACCCTATCATTCCAGGTATTTTTTATTGGTTCGTGTGAAACGATAATATTGAGAGCTTCTGGGAATGGAAAATATCCGTATCGCAAGGCTTCCAGATAGGTGTTCTTCCCCATAATAATATTTCCTGCGGACTTACTGTGCTCAAAAAAACCTTTTAAATCTTCCTCGGACGTCCACTGGGAATTGCCGTCTTTCTTGGCAATGAATCCATTAACAGACATCCCCATGTAGAGAACTGTTTTCATAAAATCATTCTCCCTTCATCGCCTCTGCTATCCGCTCAATTGCGAGAATAAATGCGGCTTCGCGTTGCGTCGCGCCATATTTTTCAGCGGTTGAAATCACATCTTGTGCGGCCTGACGCATAAGAGGCTCTAAGCGTTGAAACACCCTTCCTTCGTCCCAATGTTCCCCAATTTTATTTTGTTGCCATTCGAGAAACGAGGTTGTGACACCACCGGAATTCGCTAACACATCCGGGATGACCGTCACGCCATGCTTGGCAAAATACGCATCGGCTTCTGGTGTAGTCGGGCCGTTCGCCAGTTCTAAAATCATTTGTGCTTGCACACGCGGCGCAATCTCAGCGGTCAATTGATTTTCTAAAGCTGATGGCACAAGTAAACCACATGGGAGAGTCAGAAGCTGCTCCTGAGTCAGCGTCTCTAAATTATTGAAACCTGTAACACTTCCCGTCTTTTTCTTGTGTTCGATCACCCCCGGAATATCCAAACCATGTTCTGAATGAATTCCTCCTTTAGAATCTGAAACAGCCACTACTTTGTATCCGTGATGATGAAAAATTTTCGCCATAGTTTCACCAGCATTGCCAAAACCCTGAATAACAACGCTGAGCGATTCAGGATCCACGCCGAATTTTTGACGATACACATCAAACACATAAAATCCGCCTTGGGCGGTGGCCGTGCCGCGACCCTCTGATCCACCTTTACCGACCGTCTTACCTGTCACTACTGCAAGATCTTGATGTCCAATCACCTTCCCGTATTCATCTGCCAGCCAATCCATAATCTGTGGCGTCGTATTCACGTCTGGTGCCGGAATGTCTTTGTCAGAACCGATACAATCTGCGATCGCACGGGTGAACGCACGTGTCAGTCGCTCCAGCTCGCCAGAAGATAATTCTTTCGGATTGACCGTCACGCCACCCTTGCCACCGCCAAACGGAATGCCTGCAACGGCACATTTGATCGTCATCCAAAATGCGAGTGCCTTTACTTCATCTAAATCAACCTGCGTATGAAAACGCAAACCTCCCTTAAACGGACCACGTACATTATTCCACTGCACCCGATAACCATGAAAAAATCTGGTGGAACCATCATCCATCACGATGGAAAACTCAACATTGATCGTCCGCGCTGGATGATGGAGAGCGTCGAGTGTTTTTGGATCAAGCGGCGCAATCGTTGCGGCCAGATCTAATTGCCGCATGGCATTGGTAAAAGCGGACATAAAATTAATGCGATAAATATTTTTCTGCATCAAGCGCGGCCATACAACCAGTTCCGGCAGCGGTGATAGCCTGACGATAGCGTGGGTCCTGTAAATCACCAGACACAAACAGGCCGGGCACATTCGTCATCGTGGTTCCCTTTACGACACTCACATATTTTTTCTCATCCAAATCCACCAAGCCCTGAAGTAATCGCGAATTCGGTTCATGACCAATTGCGGCAAACACCCCGTCGATTGACAGATCATGTATCTCACCCGTCACCGTGTCTTTAAGACGCGCACCCGTCACATGACCAACATCCACACCGAGAATTTCGATAACCTCTGCATTCCAAATCACTTTTATTTTTGGATTGGCGAACGTGCGGTCTTGCATGATTTTTGAAGCACGAAATTCGGCGCGACGATGCACGATGGTGACTTCGCTGGCAAAGCGGGTCAAGAAATTTGATTCTTCCATAGCGCTGTCTCCCCCGCCCACCACGATCACTTTTTTCTGTTTGAAAAAAAATCCATCACACGTCGCACAGGCAGACACGCCGTGACCGTAAAGCTTCTTCTCTGATTCTAAACCTAAACGCCGCGCCTCTGCTCCTGTGGCCATAATCACGGTTCTTGTTTGATAGGTCTGACCTTTGCTTGCGACTTCAAATCCCCCATCAATAATCTTGAGTGACTCAACCTGCTCTGTTTTAATATCTGTCCCAAATCGTTTAGCCTGCTCACGAAAACGCTGCATTAATTCAGGACCCTGAATACCTTCGGGGAAACCCGGGAAATTTTCTACATCCGTTGTTGTCATTAACTGACCGCCCGGTTCGTTACCTTCAAATAAAATCGGTGCCAAACTTGCCCGCGCCGCATAAATCGCCGCGGTCCATCCAGCCGGTCCAGACCCAATAATGATCACGTCAATCATACGTGCTTCATCAATTTTTCTTTAAATTGTTCTTTGCTCATTGAACCCACCATCTGTTCGACCACTCCCCCATTCTTAAACACCAAAAACGTCGGAATAGACATGATCCCATACTGGCCAGGCACTGTCGGATTTTGATCAACATTCATTTTCCCTATCTTTAGCTTGGTCTCATCAATTTCTCCAGCTAACTCTTCCAAAATCGGTGACATCATGCGACACGGTCCGCACCATTCGGCCCAAAAATCTACCACCACCGGTGTAGATGATTGCAAAACATCCGTTTGAAAATTTGCGTCAGTAAATGTGTGTTCCATAGTTCGCCTATCTTAAAGATAAAAACTGTAGCCCGCAAGAGGTAAGTTATCAACAAATTCTATTGACTCATAATCAAAACTCACGTATCATTTTGTCCCAAAACGTACCTTCCACTCACAACCACTCACCCTTAGGGGGGGTCCATGAAGCGATATCTGATAATCGGCCTCGTCTCCGCTGTCACCCTGTTCGCCGCACTCAAGGCTGGCCCGCTCAAGGCGGAACGTCCAGCTGATCGAGCGGTGGTGGCATTGTTCTGCTCAGACTCCAGGAATGGACGATTCAAGCAAGATCTGGAAACCCATCATCCGGGATTCGTGGAGCACAACGTCCACGTCTACGAACACCAGGTCCCCGGATCGGCTATCTACGACATCATCCATGCTCACCCGGCCGTTCGGGAGCATGTGATCGAACAGATTACCATCCTACTAAGAAAGGCTCAGAAAGAGGGCGCTTCGGCTGCCATTGCCCTGGCCTATCATGAAAAGTGCGCTCGCTACCCCCAAGGCCATGAACAGGAACAGGAACGAGACGGCCTCGCAGCAAAGCATTTGCTCGAGGATCGTCTCAAGGATCTGCACCCGCAGATCCTCCTGTACAAGGCACATATGGATGATTCTCATATCACCGAGATCGAAATCATCGAACGGCCACGGCCGTGAACCATTCTCTTCTCTCCCAAATCTGCCAAAGCGGATGAGGGAGCTTTTTTTAATATTAATCTTGACCGGTAGAAAAAAATCACATATAATTTCGCAGCTTCTTCGATAAAGCTCTCTCACCTACAAGGCTCTGGAGGATCCATGGGTACCGCAGCAGCACATTCAACCGACGCGGATCGCTGTCAGGCGACTGCCTTCTTCTGCAGTGACTACCGTCACTGGAACGGGCCACTGAACATCTCGCAGGCTCTACGATCGCTCGTCGGGCATGCAGGATTCGACAAAATCGCAAAACCCGGAGCAATCCATGCTCTGGTTCATGGCGAGGAACATCATCGCCGCGCCATCCTGGATGATCTCAGCGACCTCGTGTCGCTGCATCAACCCGAATGGATCTATCTCATCCCCCACACCGATTGTGGAAAATATCGACTCAGCTTTGGGCAACGAGACGAAGCTGAGCAGCGCCAGCAGCTGATCCAGGATCTGGCGACAGTCACCACCCTGATCCTCAGATACTACCCATTGGTCAGGGTCCGGTCGTTCATCGCCGTGATGAAGCCCGACACCCTGAGCGATCTGGAAGAGGTGACCTCCTTGGTCGCCGCTCATATCGCCTCCCTACCTTCTTCCATGAACGATGATCAAGATCATCGAGGCACGGACTAGACAGGTTCTTTCATCCTTTCACCGTCACGCCATGTGCCGGTTTTTTTATTCTTGCCTAAATCCTTGCTTTTCTTTATTCTAGCGGTCTGTTCTATCAAGACTTCATCAATCCTATGCCTACACTTCACCAACGCATCCTTGAAATTAACGCGGAAAAATCAATGCAATACACTACCGACGAATCTGCCCGTAATCGTTATTGGGCCAGTCATCCAACCTTTTTTGCCTGCATTAAATGTATGGATGGCCGGGTAAATTTTCCGGTCATGACCAAAACACCCGTCGGGATTGTAAAACCATTTCGGGCGATTGGGGGAAAATTCGAGGCCTGGTGGCCAAGTTTTTTAGGCCGCGTGCGACACTGGGTAGAGAAAGCGGAATCCATGGGTTGCCGAAGTTTTATTTTTGTTACCTACCACTATAGCGCCAGTGATGCACATTTAGGTTGTGCGGGCTGGAAATATGATACCAAAGCCGCCCGCGCCCATGCGGAAAAATTACAACAAGAGCTTTCTTATATTTTTGGAGAACAGATGACGGCCATTGTCGCAGGTGTTGAGACGGATCATGATCTTTTGACACTTCATGGCCCGCACGCAGACCTCTCCGGGGAGATGCTTGCGGGCAAAAGTGAGGCAGAGGTCTACCAAACGATTGCCTCGATTTTTCCAGACATGAATCAGCAAACCAATCATGATCTGGCACCATTTTTATTGGGCAATGCCGGGCGGGTAGAAGAACTCACTCGTCAACCACGAGACCTCAAACAAAAAGGTCACAATGAACGGATTATTGCCGTAGGTCAAGGATTTGACTGGCTGGTGGAAGAAAATCTCGCACTCATCATCAACGACGCGGATCCAAATTTAGCCGACTCCATCCGCGTTGCCGGATCGTTGATTGAAAAGAATTTAAAAGATGCTCCTCCCGGAGATGACGCCACGATTTTTACCTCGATCCCTTATCGCAATCCAGGCCTGGATTATCGGCAAGCTGTGGTCCGATCACAAGGCCTGCGCTTATTTGCCGAACGAGTCCTGCAAGAATCTTTTCCTGATCTCATGAAATCTGGTCGATTACACTCTCTCGCGGCTGTGATGTGGGAGGCAAACAAAAAAATCGAAATCATCTAAACGTCTCAACTTTGCGTGTTTTAGATTCTTCCATGTAAACCTCAAAGCGATCACCAATGGCAATTTTTGTTTTTCCTTTAAATGATAGTCCGCATTCCTGTCCAGCACTGACTTCTTTCACGACGGATTTTCCAGATTGTAACGATTCCAAAATCCCTTCGCCGACCGGCTCTTGACCACGCCATACGCGAACCTTAGCCCCGGCCAATAATTTTCCTGTTTTCACTTTCGCGCCCAAAATCATTTTTCCCGGATCGGTGCGAAACACGGCGGCAATTTCCGCTTCGCCAAGGGCTGTCACAATCAATTCTTGTGGCAAAAGTCTATTTAAGCGCGCCACCACATCATCAAACAACTCATAAATAATTTTATAACTCTTGATTTCTACCCCCTTGTCTCGCGCATCACTTTCAATGGCTGCAGGCGTCATCACATTAAATCCATACACGACAGAGGGTTTGGCATTTGCTGCGCGTTCAATATCTGATTCCGTCACATTGCCTAAACCCTTTTGAATGACGTCTGTCCCGACGAGTTCATGTTTAATTTTTTCCAACATGCCAAGCAACGCTTCAAGCGAACCTAATACGTCGGTTTTCAAAACAATATTTAACGTAATTTTTTTGTTCGCGGTTTCTTCTTCCGTTGGTACCGCTTTCGTGGCCGTGAATGCTTCTGCTACCTGACGCGAGGTTTTGGCTTTTTTCTGTTCGAGCATTTTTGGATCTTCTGGTACTTCCAAAATATCTCCCACCGCTGGCGCGACTTTAAATCCTAAAATTTTCACTGGCATACCTGGCCCCGCCTCATCGACCATGGCACCTGTCCAATCACGCATGGCACGCACGCGACCATACGCAGCACCGGCAATGCCTAAACAATCATTACGATGAAGGGTTCCCGTTTGCACGAGCACCGTCGCGACTGGACCCTCGCCTTTATCCACATGCGATTCAACAATCGTTCCGGCGGCTTTGCGTTCCGGATTAGCCATGATGTGATCTTTTTCGACTTCAGCCACGAGCAAAATTAAATCCAATAATTCTGGAATGCCTTGTCCGGTTTTAGCCGAAATTTTTGTCATGGGTGTTTTTCCTCCCCACTCTTCAACGGTGACACCGATTTCCGCCAATTGTCCCATGACGCGATTAGGATCCGCTTCCGGTTTATCAATCTTGTTCAATGCGACCACGAACGGAAGTTTGGCCGCTTGAATAATCTGTACAGCTTCTTTTGTTTGAGGTTGAACACCATCATCAGCTGCAACAACCAAGATCGCAATGTCAGCGACCTTCGCACCACGTGAACGCATGACCGTAAACGCTTCATGGCCAGGCGTGTCGATAAACGTAATCTTTTTTCCATTTTTTTCTGTTTGATATGCCCCGATGTGTTGTGTAATCCCTCCAGATTCTTTTTCCATCACATGCGTTTGACGAATCGCATCAAGCGTACGCGTTTTTCCGTGATCCACATGACCCATCACCACGACCACTGGCGCACGCGGCACAAGATCCTCCGTTTTTTCCTGTTCCAGTAAAGATTTGATGCGATTGGTTGATTCCTCCTCTCCCGCTTGCTCACTCGCTAATACAGATTCCGGATTAGCTTTAAATCCAAGTTCCTCAGCAATGATGGCCGCCGTTGTAAAATCAATGCGCTCATTTTGTGACGCGAGAATTCCGGCACGCATCAATTGTTGAATCACACGTGTAACAGGCAAACCGAGTTTTCCCGCAAAATCACGCACGCTCAATACCGATGGCAAAGCCACTTCTGTTTTTACGACAGGCGCTCCGCTTGGATCCACGGTCGATGATCGAACGAGTTGATCTCGTAAACGCTCACGCCGTGCATTCTCCAACCACTTTTTATAAATTTGATCTGCCACCCGATCATCCACTTTTATGGCCCGCCCGCCAATATCAAAACCAAGCGCTGGCAATTTTGTCAGCAATTCATTTGGCGTGATACGCAGTCGTCGAGCGAGTTCTGTAACATTCATGGGTCGCTTGATTCTAAATGGATTTGATGGTTTAGTCAATGTCATGAACGGCTTTCTCTTAATCGATAAACCCGGCGGGATCACCTCGCATGATGTTGTGGATGCGGTACGGCGCGTGGCTGGCATCCGTGCGGTTGGTCATGCGGGAACCCTTGATCCGTTTGCCACCGGACTCTTAATTTTAGGCCTTGGTCCAGCCACAAAAAAACTTGGTGAGTTGATTGGTCTCGACAAAACCTATGAAGCAACACTGACGCTCGGCGCGACCAGTGATACGTTTGATCGGGATGGAGTGATTACGGTAGGGGCGCACCCAAGCGTGCGCCCCTCGGCCGACCGATCAGGGCAGACACATGGGTCTGCCCCTACCGAGTCAGAGATCGAATCCGTTCTCGATCAATTCCGCGGGGGTTACGATCAACGGGCACCAATTTTTTCGGCCAAAAAAATCAAAGGAAAAAAACTCTATGAACTGGCACGAGCTGGAACGGCAACAGAAGAGATGCGTCCGATCAAGCATGTGACAATCAGCGAACTTTCGATACTCGATGCCCAATACCCAATACTACGTCTCCGCATCGTTTGTTCTTCTGGTACGTACATTCGTTCTCTCGCTGATGACATTGGGCGTGCGCTTGGTGTTGGCGCCTATCTCTCCGAACTTCGTCGAACATCCATTGGAACCTGGTCTGTGAATAACGCAATTCCTCTCAAAAATCTCAACAAATCTGATCTAGACAAAATTCTCATAAAATGATACGCTCTGCTTACTGAATTATTATTAACGAACCGGTTGCGTCAGGAGATAGATTCCAAAGGTTGTTCTTCGTTTAAACTCAATTAATGTGTTCCAGATGTCCAGGATTCATAACAAAAAACACCAAATAAATTGACCCTCTCACTAGAGGAGAGTTTTAAGCGAAAAAAATCAAGACGCGCCGACGTTTCATTCTATGAATAACATCTTATTGGTTATTTTGACACTTATTGGTGCCGCGATTGGGATTGCGGTTGGATATACTGTGCGCGATGGTAAAGGCAAACGTGATGCGGCCAATGCCGAGTCAAAAGCGCATGACATTGTGAAGCAAGCAGAGGAAAAACAGGTAGAAGTTTTGCAAAAAGCTAAAGAAAAAGCCATCAAAATTTTAGAGGATGCGCGGTTGGAAGAAAAACGTGTACTTGAAGAACTCAAGACACAACAGCTTGAATTGATTGAACGTGAAAAAACATTTAGCAAACAGTTGCTGGCAATTGACGAGAGCAAGGCTACGGTCGATGCTATTAAAACCAAGTTGACCGAAGAAACGGCGCGCGTCGAGTCACTCAAACTAGAAGAATTAAAAAAATTAGAAGAGGTTTCTGGCCTGACCAAGGAAAAAGCCTTAGAACGCGTCATCAGCTCGGTTGAGGTTCAATATCAAGATGATTTGATGGGACGCTTGCGTAAGTTGGATGAAATGGCAGCAGATGAAATTGACCGAAAAGCAAAAAATATTTTAGCCTTGGCCGTTCAACGTCAAGCGTCTTCGCATGTGGCGGAAACGACCACAACACATGTGGAAATTCCAAGCGAAGAAATGAAGGGACGTATTATTGGACGCGAAGGACGTAACATTAAAGCGATTGAATTGCTCACCGGTTGTGAACTCATTATCGATGACACACCTGGCGTGGTCACCGTTTCCGGTTTCTCCCCAATTCGTCGACAAGTTGCCCGACGTGCACTTGAAAAATTGATCACCGATGGCCGCATTCATCCCGGACGCATTGAGGAATTTGTCGAGGAATCCAAAAAAGAATTAGCTCTTGATATTAAAAAAGCCGGTGAAGATGCACTGTTTCAATTGGGAATTTCTATGGCTGGCATTGATCCAAAGCTCATTCAAATTTTGGGTCGTTTAAAATATCGCACCAGCTACGGACAAAACGCCCTCATGCACTCGATGGAAGTGGCGAATCTTGGAGCCCTGCTCGCCGAAGAGCTTGGAGCGAATGTTTCCGTGTGCAAAAAAGGCGGGTTATTCCATGATGTGGGTAAAGCCGTGGATCACGATATGCAAGGAAGCCATCCAGAACTCGGTTATCAAATCATGAAAAAATTTGGTTTTCCAGAAGAAATTTGTTATCAATCCATCAGTCATCACGAAGATAAACCGAAAACGATTGAGGGCGTCATTGTCAAAGCCGCTGATGCGATTTCCGGTGCCCGTCCTGGCGCACGCAAAGACTCGCTCGAATTTTACGTGAAGCGTTTGGAAGAATTGGAAGCCGTAGCCACATCATTTGAAGGAGTCGATAAAGTCTATGCCATTCAAGCCGGTCGTGAGATTCGCGTGTTTGTGAATCCAAAAGCGATTGATGATTTCTCTTCCGTCAAACTCGCCCGTGACATCGCCAATAAAATTGAAGCAGAATTAAAATATCCTGGCGAAGTCCGTGTAACGGTCATCCGCGAAACCCGCGTGATCGAATACGCAAAGTAAATCCAAACCTGCCATGCAGAAAATTCAGAAATACACTCTCCTATTGGTGAGTGTTCTTGCTCTGCAATCCATCCTCCAGACCATTTTTTATTATCTTGGATGGCATTTGGGATGGATGACGGATGTGGGAAGCTTCGTTTTGAGTTTGGGAATTCTTATTCTCGTTCTCAAGCGTCACGGGTCCTGCCACGGCGCCACCCACTCCGTACTCGTCCCGCGACGGGACTCCGTGCTGAGCGGGGCCCGTCGCCGTGTCACCCGTGATGTCGTATTTCTCCTTCTATCTGTTTTAGTGACGATTTTCATCCTCTGGACCACGATTACGCACGCCACAACAGAATCCATCCGCACCCCTTGGCCCTTACTTGGATCGGCAACGTTGATCGCTCTCGCTATTTCTTTTTTAAGTTTGATTTTAGTTGCGTGGAAATCCCGTTCGATCATTTGCACCGCTTTCGCAAGCACCCTCACAATCATGAGTGTGACATTCATCACGCCGCTCCTATACAAACTTGGCTTTGGCTTTGATGGTTTCCTGCATCGTGCCAGCGAAAATATTATATTACAAACCGGCACGCTCGATCCGCATCCTGCTTACTATATTGGTCAATATGTATTTGTCACCTGGCTTTCGCGCGTGACAACCATCCCGCTCCATTTCATGGACATCTGGCTTGTCCCGCTCGCGGCTCTCCTTATCCCCTTCTTTTTGTTGTTGATGGATCTTCCCTCATCATACAAACGCGTGATGCTCGTCACACTTCCACTTCTCCTTCCATTCACACCATTGATCGTCACCACTCCACAATCTTTTGCCTATCTGCTGGGCTTTTTTGCCCTTTGTACTGCTTTAGGATATCGATCAAACCAACTCCCTTTGATCGTTCCCCTGTCACTTGTTGCTTGGTCACTCGTCACACACCCTCTCGCCGGAATTCCATTTTTGGGAGCCGTGATCGGCATTTTACTCATGGCAACGGGTGAGGCATCCCTGCATCGCGAGACTGCGGGCAGCGAGCAGGGCGGGGATGCCTCACCCGTTGCACGACAGCTTGTTTATCTTGCCATCATTATTTTAACATCCGCCACGATTCCCCTTCTGTTTTTCTTTACCAATGGTTTTTCTTTTCACTCATACTCGATCCTTAATACTTTATACTCAATACTCACGCCACCGATCATCCACGTTTCTTTTTGGATCGATTGGTCCGCATTTATTGATTATCTGTTCCCATTCATGCTGATCTTGCTCGCGTTCTTTTCACATAAAAATCGACAAGCCTGTTTTCTTCTTTTTCTTGGTCTTGGAATGACCGTCGCGAGTCTTATCCTGAAAGCCACCGGCAATTTCTCCTTCTTGATTGATTATGAACGCTCAAACTACGCAGATCGATTATTGATTCTGGCACAGCTCTTTCTCCTCATTCCTGCGTTGATTGGAAGCACTACAATCATTCATCAATGGAAACGCATCTCAATCTTTCCTGTCGCCTTCTGCTTGATCATCCTCGCCGCTTGGTTTTCTGCGCGTGCCTATTTCACTTTTCCACGCCATGATGCCGCAATCACCGGTCATGCTTGGAGCATGGGACAAGCGGATATCGATGCCGTACGCTGGATAGAACAAAATGCCCAAGGCAAACCCTACACGGTGCTAGCCAATCAATCAGTCAGTGCCGCAGCCATCCAAGAATTTGGATTTAAACGGTACACGGATAAAAATATTTTTTATTATCCGATTCCAACGGGTGGCCCTCTCTATCAACACTTTCTTGAGGCGAGCAGCGTAAACCCTCAGAATGAACACGCCACACAGCAAGCGATACGACAAGCTTCGCAACTCGGAAAAAGTGACTTGGTCTATGTAGTGATAAATAATTATTGGTGGGATGCCGAAAATGTAAACAGGTGGTTATCCCATATCACCACTGACCCTGTTGGTGTAATCCGAAATGGGAAAATACGTATTTATGAGTTTGATCTTAGCAATCCTAATATCTTCTTTTGATACTCCTCAGGATCATGTTGTTTCGCGATTTCGTACATACGTTCTGATTGTTGACGGTACCCAACAGGATCTTTCGTCAACCGTTCGATTGATTCCACCCAAGCGGACACATCATAAAACGTCACGCACCACGTCGACTCTCCCAGAGTTTCCATGATGCCACCAAGATTGGAAGCGATGAGCGGAAGACCAACGGAGGCCGCTTCTAAAATCACGGTTGGTTGATTTTCTACAATTTGTGATGGTACGAGCAGGATATCTGCTTGTTTCATTTTTTCTAAGACTTGATCAGACGCCAGAGCGCCAAAATATCTTACCTGTGCTCCAACCTGTTTGATCCTCTCACGATCTGGCCCATCACCCACGATCCATAATTCATAGGCTGACGATAATTTTTGTCCTAACTTGATCAACACATCACTCCCCTTTTCTTTCGAGATATGACCGACGAAAAGCAAACGGATCGGCGTATGCGGCACATGTCGATCAACGTGTTTGATTATGGGCCCAGGATTTGGCAAGACGATTGCCTGTGATTTTTTTCGATTGATGACACCACGACGCTCGTGCTGTTTTAACAACCATTCCGTTGGTGAGATAACAATCTCTGGATTCCCTAGATACGTCACCCGCATCACTCCCCAAAAAATTTGCCACGGAGTGATCGTTCGTTCATCTTGCAACTGTCCAGATGGCTCAAATAGCTGAACATCATGCAACACATGGATCCATTGAATCTTGTGTGCTTGAATCGCTCGTGGCGTTCCGAATCCGCAGCCCGTCAAATTATGCGTGAGCAAAACATCGGGTTTCCAAGCAAGCATCTCGTTGACCGTTTGTTCCTGCGCTTTTAAATCCTTCAGATGATGTTTGAGCCGCGACCATGCGCCATCTTGCAACCATGAACAATCCGGTGACCAAACACGAACTTCGTGATCGGCTTGCTTTAGCATCTCCACCTGCCGTTCCGCGATCTGCGCCGCCCCACCTTGATGAACGGGCGGGTAGGCATTTGTTAAAACGGCGACGCGCATACTTCTTGATAGATTTTCATCAATCCATC